>DAIQBJ010000009.1:0-25592 GCA_036781225.1 Gemmatimonadales bacterium
CGCGTGCGATTCGCTGCTCGAGCAGCATCGAGCCGTGTCGCAGCTGCTGGACGGACGCGCGCACGTTCGCGCGTACCGCCGCGGCGAGGAGTTCGGTCTCGGATCGTGTCGGGGCGGCAAGGAGCGGCTCGACGGCGGGGCGGATCCGGTCAACAATCGCGCGCAAGTTGGGTGACACGTGATGCTCGGGTCGACGCAGTGCCTGCAGCGTTGCGGTCACGGCGCCGCACTGCGTGTGCCCCAGCACGACCGCCAGTCGAATGCCGAACAGCTCGGCGGCGAATTCCACGCTCCCGACCTGTGACTGCGCCACGATATTGCCCGCCACGCGGATGACGAACAGGTCGCCGAAACCTTGACCAAACACCAGCTCGGCCGGGACGCGCGCGTCGGAACAGCCGAGCACGATGGCGAACGGCTGCTGGCTCGTGCTCGGGCGCGCCGGAGGTCCCTGGTGGCTCTCGACGAAGCGGCGGTTGCCCTCGCGCAGGCGCGCGAGCGCTTCATTGGCGGGAATCACGCTGGCAAGACTACACTACAGACTGCGAAGAGTACACACGCCCCGATCGCGCCGGCACGAAACCGGGATCATGACCCTTCCCGAATACAATAGGCCGCACAGAACACGGCCATCGTACCGACCACGAGCCCGAAGGTCTTCCAGAAGCCCGCGAGAGGATTGCCAAAGCGGATCGAGTCCACGTCCGCACGGGGAACTGACGCGCGACAAGTATCGCATTTGATCGACCGCAGAAATGAGACGCCGGAGATACTTTCCGGCGCAACGACGACGGCATGCCACTGCAGCATCGTGCCTTGGCGCCACACCTGCACCTGCTGACCCGGTTCGAGATTCCCCTCAACAATGTCCTGGCGGTGCCAGCTCGCGCCGCAGGCCATCAACAGGGTCAGCACGGCAACTCGCAGCCACGATCGCGTCACAGGGATGACGCACGTCTAACTGCGAGACGCAGCGGGGTGAAATCCCTGATCTGGATCATCAGCGCTGTCATGCCACCGTCGCTCCCCTTCGCGTGCATCTCGCCGCGCTCCACGAACGCCACCTGACCGGGCCGGATGGCGTGCCGCATTCCGTCGCCACCCTCGATCCAGCCCGTCCCCTCCATCGGCGCGAACAGCTGACCGAATTCGGCCGTGTGCGGCCCGATGACGCCGCCGGGATCGAAATGCACCAGAAAGGCATGCGATTCTCCGCGGCCCTCGCCCAGCTCCGCGACCTGCGCCGCGCGGCTCTGAAACGTCGGGACGGGCTGCCCTACCCTCGGATCGAAGTCATAGATGCGCATCAGAGTTGAAACCGAGCCTCACCCGCCGGGACGAGACGGCAGGGCTCTCCACGGTCGCAGATCATGCGGCTCACCTGGACCTGATATGCGACGCCGCTGTGCAGCTCCGCTGGGCCGTTCAGCGCGCTCGCGTTCATGGGGGTGCGGCCATAGCGTATGCCCGACGAGATCGGGTTGTCGGCCGCCGAATTCCTCGAGTACACCGTCCACACCACGCCTCCGCCTGACTCCTCGAACACGGTGAGCAATGCCATTCCGCAGGCGGGCGACCAGGTGAAGAACGGTGCCTGACTGCTCACCGCGTGTAGGCTGACCGAATTACCTGGACAGCCGGTGACCACAGGTTCGGTCGGTGGCGCCTGGCACGAGAACGTGTTGTCCGTCATGAGCAACACAGCCGCCACGATTAGCCGCATTCTGTATTGTCGTATAGCGTTGTCGCCGAGGGAAGGACGAGTGCCCCAAAGGTCATAACGCACATGGAGCAGCCCATGAAGAAGGCCATCGGCGACAACATGATTCCCAGAGAGTGGGGCTTGGAGCGGGGCCTGGAGCTCATCAAGCAGGCCGGCTACGACGGGATCGAGCTCTGGCTGGGCGATGTCCCCTGGTTCCAGATGGCCACCTCCGATAGCGACGTGCGAGCGCTGCGGCGGAACGTGGAGAATGCCGGCCTCGTCGTCTCCAACGTTTCCACCGGCCTGCATTGGGCGACGCCGCTCTCGGCCCGCGATCCTGCGGCTCGTGCTCAGGCCACCCGGATCGTGGAGCGCCAGATCGAGACGGCGGTAATGCTCGGCACCGATGCCGTGCTCGTGGTCGCGGGGCTCGTGACCGAGGAAGTTCCCTACAACGAGGTGTACCAGCGCTGCCTCGAGGCGCTGCAGCCGCTCGGTGACAAGGCGGCGCGCGCTGGCGTGAAGATCGGGTGCGAGAACTGTAACTCGGAGCAGCGGTTTCTCATCAGCCCGCGGGAGTTCTCGCAATTCCTCACCGACGTTGGGAGGCCTGCCGTCGGGATTCACCTCGATGTGGGCAACATTCACGACACGGGCTTTGCTGAGCAGTGGATCGAGCTTCACGGGCCGCGCATCACGCGCATTCATCTGAAGGATGTTCTGAAGCATCGGGGCCGCTGCGGCGACCAGAGTGTGTACACGAATCTGTTTCTGGGCGACAACAACTGGCCCGCCATCCGCGCCGCGCTGACCAAAGTGCGCTACGACGGCTGGTTGGTCGCAGAGATGGAAGCGCGCTACCGCTACGCGCCCGATCAGCAGTTCTACGACACGGCGCAAGCCATGGATCGATTCATCGCCGGAAGGCTTTGAGATGCACCGGCGGACGTTCCTGAGCTATACCGCGGGCGTCGTCACACTGCCCAGTTGGATCGATGTCCCACAGCGCTCTCGGATAGAACTGCTGGATCTGGAGGACAACTGTTGTCTGCGCGAATCAGTCGCCGGCTACTCCGGGGTGCTAGCCGACGTTGGCCGCGCAGCGCGACGCTCCGTATTGATCGTACCGGCCGCTGCGCGGATTCCAGAGCCACCAATGCGCACAATCGTCCATTCCCTGCAGGCGGGCGCTGTCGTCATTCTCGAATCGGGCACCGGATTTGCGAGCGAGCAGGATTTCCGCGCTCACCGCGATGCGCTGCGCGACTCATTGGCGGTGCGCGTCTCCGCTCTCGTTCAGTTGTGGCCCAGGCGCACGCCGTACGTCGACTACAGTTGGCCCCACGCGGCCAAGCTGCGCGATTTTAGTCGCGTGATTCCTCTGGACCAGCCCACGGGCGAGACCATCGGTTTCGCCGATGGTCAGCCCGTGGCACTGAGGCGTCAGGTAGGGCGAGGCACTCTCATCTTTCTCGGCTCGCCGCTCGGGCCCGCGCTCTGGGCCGGCGATGCCGACGCGAAGCGCTGGCTCCTGGACGTCGTCCGGAGCTAACGGTTCGCCCCGGGCTTCAGTGGCAGGTGCCGCTTCCGGAGTCCGTCGCGCTTTGGCCTGCCACAGCCACGAACTGCCACGAGTAGGAGCCGCCGTGGAGGGTGAGCCGCAAAATGCCGTTGGCTAACGCTCGGGGCCGAGGCGGCCGGGGTCCTGCCGCTGCGTCAACATCCGCTCCGCGAAGTCGAGACGCTCCTGGACCTCATTCAACTCCTGCTGCACCCGCGTGACGTCTCCTTCCAGCGTCTGCAGGCGTTCGAGAGGGCTCTGGAGCGTATCGCGCATCTCATCGTGCAGCTCGTCGTCGCGACGCCGCGAACGCAGGTATTGGGCCCACCATCCGAAGCCGACCGCCAACCCCACGTGGGCCGCTGCGTGGATTGGCTCTGACTGCGCTATCGCGAATCCCGCTGCCACAAAATTGAAGGCGGCCGCCACGACGGCCAGGCGTTGCCAGGTGATAGGTCTGAAGATCATCGGGAGATCTCCGGCGACGCGACACCCTTGACGATGAACCACACCGCCACCACCAGCTCAAAGATGGCCACGGGGATCCACATCAGCTGGGTGACGACTCCCCCCAGGACGTGAGTCAATTGCAGCGGGAGGGCAATGATCAGCAATGCGGATCCGATGACGCCGATCCACGCCAGCCAGACAGGAATCATTCGCCCGCGCAACAGCAATGATGAGAACACCGTGCTGCCCACGGCAAAGAACGTTGCGGGAACGAGTGCATCCTGACCGAGCACGAAGGCGCCAAGCGCCTCCAGGCTGCCCGCATCGGGTGCAGGTGTGGTCACCAAGGAGAGGAGCACAAGAATCGCAGGGACTCCGGCTGCACCGGTGACACCCTCGGTGAGGCGACAGGTCAGCCCCAGCATCGCGAGATCGGGATCCTGGTCTCGGGTGATCGCCCACAGCGTCACGGCAAGCACCAGCGCGCAGAACGAGCCAATCAGCGAGAGCACCATAGCGAGATACACCTGGTTCGCGTGCAGCGCTAGCGACGCGAGCTGCGCCGCAGTGCCCTCACCGCGCGTCGCGCGGCCCATGAGGACCATGCTGGGGAACGCGGCCGCGATGTAGATCAAATACGCCAAGCCCGCGACGCGCGCATTCGTCCGGCGTGTCATGTGTGCCCGGTTGGAAGGATGTACAGGCCATACGCGAGCCGCGGTTGCGGGATTCACCGAGACACCGCCAAACTTGCGACGTGACAGGCCCAGTGTTGAGCCTCGCCCTCGCCCTGGCAATGCAGCACGGCCAGCCGCGCGTGCTCGTATGGGGCGGCGACGCCGAGGGCGGCGCCCCGTTTGTCGAAGCCGATCCCGCCGATCCCTCGCGGGTGCGCGGCTTCGACGTCGAGGTAGCGGACCGCATCGCCCGCGGACTCGGCGGCGGGCGGACGGCCCGCTTCCTCCAGGTGCAGTGGTCCAACATCGATCAGTCTGTCGAGCGGGGAGATTTCACGCTCGGGCTTTCGGGCGTCGAAGACACACCGGCGCGTCGCGCGCGCCATGCCGTCACCCTGCCCTACTTCGAATTCCGCGAGGTGCTCGCGGTCCGGCCTGCAGACCAGAGTCGCATTGGCGGATTGGCCGACCTGCGCGGCCGCCACGTCGCGACGCTCGGCGCCACCATCGCCTATGACCTGTTGCTCGCAGCGCGCGATTCGACGGGCATCATCCCCGTCTCGTTTGACGACGACGTCCATCCTTATGCCGATCTCGTAGCGGGCCGCGTGGATGCCGTGCTACTCGACCACATCATCGCACAGCGGGCCCTGCGTCGCATGCCGGGCGGAGGCTTCGTCATTCTCTCGCGGCCTGTGGCGGTCGGGCACTACGTGGGCGTTCTGGCTCGCGCCGACTCCATCCTGCGGGACTCCATCGACGCCGTGCTACGCGAGGCGATGCGTGACGGCTCTCTGGAACAGATCTACCGCCGCTGGAGCGTGTGGGACGACAGTCAGGGGGCGTTGTTCGAACGGATCCTGAGAGCAGGGGCGGCAGAGGCGGCAGAGACGCCAGGGAAATCAGGGAGCGCAGCGCCGGCTCAGGTGGTCGCCTATCTCCCCTCCCTGGCCCGCGCGGCCGGCGTCACGTTGCTCGTCTCAACGCTGTCCATGACGCTGGCAGTCTTCGTCGGCCTCGCGCTTGCATCGGGGCGCTTGTACGGATCGACGCCGCTCCGCATTACGACGACCGCGTATATAGAACTCATCCGCGGCACGCCGCTGCTGCTGCAGCTCTTCGTCATCTACTATGGACTGTCCGGCGTGGTGCGGCTTCCGGCATTTCTCGCTGCCCTGCTTGCGCTCGGCCTGAACTACGGAGCATACGAGGCTGAGATCTACCGTGGCGCCCTCGAGGCGGTGTCGCGTACGCAGCTCGAGGCGGCCCGCACGCTGGGTTTCTCCGAGAGCCAGATTCTGCGCCTGGTGCGCGGGCCGCAGGCGCTGCGCTACGCGCTTGCGCCGATGACCAACGTTTTCGTCGCCCTCCTCAAGGACTCGTCCCTCGTCTCCGTGATCACCGTCGTCGAGCTGACAAAGCAGACGGCCATTTACGCGACCAACGTGGGCAGCTGGATCGTGCCCGGCGCGCTCTGCGCCCTTGTGTACCTCGCTATGTCACTGCCGCTGGCGCGACTGGCGCGTCGTCTCGAGCGCCGCTGGGGAGGGCGCGCCGCATGAGCGCGCTGCTCGTCATCGACCGGCTGCACGTGCGCTACGATTCCCACGACGTCCTACGCGCGTTGTCGCTCGAAGTCGCCCGCGGCGAGATCGTGGCATTGATGGGACCGTCAGGCGTGGGGAAAACCACGGCGCTGCGGGCCGTCGCCGCGCTCCAGGCGTTCGACGACGGGCAGATCGTCGTCGACGGCTTCGGGCTCACGCCGGGGCGGGTGCCCCCGGAGTCGCGGCTTCGCGCTCTGCGGCGACGGGTGGGCCTCGTCTTCCAGGCTCACGCGCTATTCGAGCATCTCACCGCGCTCGACAACGTGACGCTGGCGCTGCGGCATGTGCTGGGACAGAGCCGCACCGACGCCGACGCTGTCGCGACGAAACTCCTGTCCGAGCTGGATGTCGGCAGCAGAGCGATGGCGTGGCCGCGCCAGCTGTCGGGCGGTGAGGCCCAGCGTGTGGCGATTGCGCGGGCGCTCGCCCCTGACCCCGCGCTGTTGCTCATGGATGAACCGACGGCCGCACTCGATCCGGCGCGCCGCAGTGCACTCGGCGCGACGCTACGCCGGCTGTGCGAACAAGGACGTGGCTTGCTCGTGGCGACGCATGACACGGAGTTTGCCCGGGGGTTTGCCGATCGCGTGGTGACCTTGGGTTAACGGCGATACAGGCCGAAGCTCCAATGCCGCCGCGATGGAATGCGTGGGCCACGCCAGCCCTGCGCACGCAGCTCGCGCGCAATGACGATATTGATCATGCCGTGTCCTACCACGGCGATCGTGTCGTGAGACTCCGCCCGAGCGGTCAACAGCTGCGCCGCGCGCGCCGCGCGCACTCGTGTCGCCGCGAAGCCTTCCATGCCATCCGACCAACCGAAAAACCACGCCGACCGCGCCAGCACCGCCCAGACGTCCGGGCGCAGCCGAGCGGCGGAGCGAAACCCACACGGCAAGTCAGCCTCGCGGAAGAGTGCATCCGTGACCGGCACGCTAGCCGGGGCCAGGAGACGAGCCGACTCGAGCGAGCGGCGCAGCGGGCTCGCGATGACACAGGACGCCGCGCGGACCAGCTGCACGAGGGCAGAGCCGGGACGACTCACCGGATCGAGTGGCGCGTTGTCCTCGCCGCGTCGCCATTCGGCAAAGGCGCGCCCCGGAATGGGCGTCCGGTAGTCCCAATCAGGCTTGCCATGTCGGGACAGGACGATCGTCGTCACGCCGTTGCGGTGTTCGCGCGCCGCTGTCTGCCCCGGACCCTGAAGGCCAGCCAGGCGAGGACGACCGCTGGGAGCAGGACGACGAGAGCCTCTTGAAGGAACTGCCTCGTCAGCCGGCCCTCCGGAGCTCCTAACGGAGTCCACCAGAACCGGAACCGGTGCGGCGAGAAGGGCGCGAAGTATTCAATGCCGGAGGAATACCTTGACAGTCCGTCCAGCAACCCGTGGGACAGGAAGGCCAAACCGAGGGCCACGGCGATGCGCGTGCGATGCTCTCTCCACTCAGCGCTGCGGAAGAACATGGCAGTCGCCACGAGCGCACCGGTTAGGGCGAATGCTAGGGAATGCGTGATACTGCGGTGCGCCACAGGCCAGCCTAAGTAGTCGATGTCCGGGAGGGCCGCGCAGGCTGCTGCGACGAGGCAGACACGGCGCGTGGGTGGAGGTTGCTGAGCCCAGGCCGCGATAGCGAAGCCGACGGTCGCGTGTGTGAGGGGTGTGGGCATGACTTCTCTAGCGCTTGCTCCCCCTCCCCGAGCGTGGACGTTCGTGAATGACCGTCCACGATACCCCGAAGCGGTCTCGTAACATGCTGAAGCGAGTCGCGTAAAACGTCTCCTGCAGCGGCATGAAAACCTCCCCGCCTTCGGCAAGCAGCGTGTGCACGCGTTCGGCCTCTGCCGGCGAGCCCACCGACAGGTAGAGGTATACGCTCCGCATCTTTTGGAAAGTATCCGCCGGCACGTCGTTGCCGATCAGCACGGTATCTCCGATGTCCATACGCGCGTGAATGATCGCCGTCCCGGCGCCCGGGGGAGCGGGCGCGTTGGGTGCCTGGCTCTGATTCATCATCATCGTGATCTTGCCGCCGAGATGCGTTTCATAGAAGCGAAAGGCGGCTTCGCAATTGCCGCCGAAATTGAGCTGCGTATAGAGCTTCATCGTTCCTTACCTGGATTCATGACTTCTGCGCTACCACGAGCAGGTGGGCACTCGCGCCGAAGAGCGAGGGTTCGGCCTCGACCATCCGGGCGACGAGCAGTAAATCGGCTCGCCGGCGTGGATCGCTCATGCGCTCCTGAATATCGGGGAACAGCCAGCCCGGTCCCTCGATCCCGAAAATCCGTACGTTCGCGAAGCGGGCCCCAGCAGTCTCTCTCAGCGCATCGGTTGGTGTGTGGAAGTAGGCCGTTGTGAAGTAGTCCAGCCGATCCGTCGGGTTGCGGTGCTGCCCGTCCTGCAGGTCACGCTGCACAATCGCAGCAAAGCGGGGATCCTGAAACAGATCGCGCGCGAGGCCGTCGAGGGCCGACGCCCAGCGTGAGATTACCGCGCCGAAGAGCCAGCCTCCGGGCTTGAGCACGCGCCTCGCTTCCGCCAAGGCCATCATGCGATCGGCCGACTCGGTGAGGTGGTAGAGCGGTCCGAGCAGGAGCACGACGTCGGCGTGTGCATCCGGGAACTCGAGCGCCCGCGCGTCGCCGACGCTGCTCGAGGCCAGCTGCCTCCCTGTGGCGCGGCGTTGTGCTTCGGCAATGAGCCGGGGGGCGGCATCGACGAGATGGACGGTGTATCCGAGATCGGCGAGCCAAAAGGAATACGCCCCCGCACCACCGCCGATGTCGAGGACGACCGCCGGCGGCCCGGGCGCGTGATGTTGGATGAGGTCCCGGGTGCGCGCTTCTTCCAGCAATGCCGCGCCGTACTTGAGGCGGTCTTCTTCAGGAGCCTGGGCGTAGTAGGTGGCGACCGCGGCATCCAGCTCAGCAGGTTTCTTCAACCATGGCCCTCGATGCGGGACGGGCGAATCAGGATCAGCGAGAGAATGGATACCACGGCAATCAGTCCGGGCGCAACGCTTCCGGTCAGCAGGTATCCTACCCAACCCACCAGGCCCGCTCCTTCGACGATCGCCCAGAGAATGACGGCGGCATCCCGACTCTCACGAGCGGACCAATACTCGTCGGGTGATTGATCGCTGCGGCGCTGCGGAATCCGGGAGCGCAGAAAGAACAGGGCAACGGCAAGCACCACCAGCGACATCACCGCGAACACCCGCCCCAGGCCGGCCCCAACGCCGAAGTCCATGTGCGGCGCGCGACGGAGAACGACGAAAGTCGCGCCAACGATGCTCAATCCGGCGACCAGCGCGGCATGGACAACTCGTACGGCGCGAGGTGCGCCGGTGGAGATCATCAGCGCGGCGTGATCGTGCCGGCGACCTCGGCGACGACGCGATATCCCTCGAGTCGCGATGGGATCTTCGCTTTCGCCTCCACACTCGAGTCGACGAGCAAGACCTTGATGCACCGATCCCCGCGGTCGCACGTCCCGATGGCCGTCCCGACGACACCCGGCAGCGCCATCAGCTCGTCGGAATGGGCGGCGAGGACCTCCTCGATACTGCGGCCGGTGACCACATCTTCCTCCGCCAGTCGGGCGGACCGCGGGGAGCTGGAACAGCTCAGGCACGCGGCGGCGAGGACCGCCGCCGCGATCACGCGTCCCCCCGCGACCATCAGTGCCTCACGAACATTGCATAGCCG
Source organism: Gemmatimonadales bacterium (assembly GCA_036781225.1). Lineage (GTDB taxonomy): Bacteria > Gemmatimonadota > Gemmatimonadetes > Gemmatimonadales > GWC2-71-9 > 20CM-2-65-7. The sequence goes on from DAIQBJ010000009.1 coordinate 9,709, forward strand.
TTGCTGCTGCCGTCCGGATCATGATTGGCGGCCGGCTTGTACGTGTAGCCGGTGAGCGTCATCCCGCTCATCCCGAAATAGGCGCTGCGTGTCGTGTTGGGAATGGCTGCGAGAGTCAGCGTGCACGTGCCCGGCCCAATGCCGTCGGCGTCAGCGGTAACGCACTGAACTTCCGGACCGGAATTCCAGCTGCCGCGCACCGTCACGCCGTTCAGCGGATTGTGCCGGGAATCGTGGGCCGTGACGCGCACCGTCGCGGACCAGGTATCCACTGCGCTCGTCGCAAACCCGTCGATATTGCCGACGTGCACACTCGGCCCATTCACGTTGATCGCGATCGCGCGCGCGTTGTTGCTCGCATTCGCGTCAGGCAACTTCTGCGTGGCGGTCAGGATATGCCCGCTGATGACGGCCCCGGCCGTGTTCCAGTTGATCGTTGCCGAGGCGCTCGCGCCCACCGCAAGACCAGGGAACGTTTGGGTGCCGACGACCGCGTTGCCCGCCTGGCCGTCGGTCAGGACGACGTCGAAGCTCGTCGTGACATCCTGCCCGCCCACGTTCTGCACCGTCACCACGACCGGCGCCGTATCGCCGACCGTCACCTGGCCCGGCGCCGTGATGGCCGCCAGCGCGAGGTCGGCCGGCTGCGGCGTCACGTTTACGGTCGCTGAGCGCTGGTTGTTGGCCGCGTTGTCATCCGCAAGCGTGTGACTCGCCACCAGGGTGTGGTTGCCCAGGGCGGCGCTCGCGGTATTCCAGCTGAACGAGCGCGTTGCCGTGGCGCCTATCGCGAGACTCGCGACCGCCTGCGTACCAATGGTGACCCCGCTCGTCACGTCGGTGAGCACGACATTGAAGCTGCTCGCGACGTTCTGCACGGCCACATTCTGCACCGTCACATTGATCGTGGCGGTGCTCCCCTTGCCCACCGATGCGGGACCGCTCAACGCGGTGACGGCGACATCCGTCGAGGGAGCGCTCACGGTGACAGCGACCGAGGCCTGATTGTTGGACCCGTTGACATCCGTGTAGGCGGCGGTCGCGACGAGCGTATGACTGCCGAGTGCGACGCCGCCGGTATTCCAATTGAACGTGCGCGTCGTGTTCCCGCCGGCCCACAGACCACCGACGATCGTCTGAGTTCCGATCGTCAACCCTGTGGTCGCGTCAGTCAGCGTGAGATCGAAGTTGCTGCTGACGTTTTGGCCACCGACGTTCTGGACCGTCACGCCGATCGCGGCCGTCCCTCCCTGAATCACCGCCGCCGGTGCGCTCACACTCGTCACCGCGATATCGGCGGGTGGATTGACGATCACGCTGATCCCGATGGCGTTGTTCGAGGGGTTCGCGTCAGGCAGCTGCTGGGTGGCGAACAGGGTATGGCCGTTGGTGGCCGCGCCGGCGGTATTCCACGCGAAATCGACGGTGGTCGATGCCCCGATCGCGAGGCCGCTCACGCTCTGCGTGCCGAGTGCATCGCCGTTCCAGCCGTCCGTCAGCACGACGTTGAAGCTCGTGCCGACGTCCACCTCGCCGACGTTCTTTACCGTGACGACGACGTGTGCCGTGTCGCCCTGCCCCACGCGCGCCGGCGCGGTGATGCCCGTGAGGGCGATGTCGGTCGGCTTGGGATTCACATTGACCGCCAACGTGCGGCGGTTGTTGACGGCGTTGTCATCGCTCAGGCTCTGCGTGGCAACCAGCGTGTGCACGCCGAGCGCCGCGCCGGTGAGGTTCCAGCTGAACGTGGCCGAGGTGTTGGCTCCAGCAGCGAGGCCCGCGACCGTCTGGGTACCGAGCGTCACACCGGCGGTCGAATCCTGCAGCGCGACATCGAAGCTGCTCGTCACGTTCTGATTGCCGATGTTCGAGACGAACACGGTGACGGTGACGACGTGTCCTTCGATCACCGATCCCGCCACGCTCATGTTCGTCACGGAGATGTCCGTGATCGGCGGCGTGACCGGGATGGTGCCGAAGCGTTGATCGTTGCTCGCCTTGGCGTCGCTCAACGTGTGCCGCGCCCCGAGCACGTGATCGCCCGCCGTGGCAGGTGTCCAGGCGAACGTCAGTGTCGTGACCGCCCCCGCCGCAAGCGCCGGCACGGTCTGCGTCCCGACGGCCACGTGGTCAGTCGTATCCGACACGACCACATCAAAGCTCGCGACATCCTGATTTCCGAAGTTCTTCACGGTTACGGTGACGTTGGCCGTGCTATTCACCACGACCGCGCTCGGCCCGCTGATGCCGGTGATCGCCACATCGGTCAGGGGACCCGGCGGCGGCGGCGACGAGCCGTCGACCGTCACGCCAAAGCGATTGAGCACCAGGTCGATCCGGTTGGCGACCGTCACCGATGAGCTGCCGGCGAACAGCAGCGCGACAGGATTGAGGTTGGCATCATCGGTCACGATGAGCGAGCCGGAATCGCCACCGCCGCTGAACGTGCCCGGCGAGATGATCAGCTGATCGACGTAGCGCGCGGTCTTGGTGCAGGTGAATCCCGAGACCGCATAACAGATGGTCACCGTCGCATTGACGCCGGTGATCTGCCCGTGCGTCAGCCGTGTGGTCCGCCCGTACTTCTGGACATTGAGGCCCAGGAGCGCGCCGGGGTCGTCGAAGGAGCCGTCGCCGTCCGAGTCGCCGTAAATCTTCGAGTTTGGCATCCCGTAGCCGTCGTCCGACGGCACGGCGTTGTCCAGCAGATCGCTGCTGGAGAGGGCGATCGCGGCGTCGATCGTGTTGCTGCCGTTACTGGCGAACGAGATCACCTGAAAATCGGTCAGCGTCGCGATCTGATCGGCGCTGGTCCCGCCGTCGAACGGTCCAGGCTGGTACTCCGGGTCGCCGATGCTGGCGCCATTCGAGTTGGCCAGGACGTGATTGTTCGACAGGATGTACACGCGGCCAAGCGCATCACGCACGCGTGCGCCGATCGTGCCGGCCGTAATCGCCGGATGACCCACTGAAAAGCCCATGGGAGCGGGGCGCTGCCGCTTCGTGGGGTCGCTGAACGCCATGATGCGGCCCGTGACCCGTTGCCCGACCGGAACCCCGTCGAGTACCTGGGGCAGCCCGGCGATGCCCGCCCGCTCGAGCAGCAACACCATGCCCGCATGGCCATCCGGCTGCCGGGTGATCGCGGTCCCCACGACGCCGGGGATGGCGAGCAGGTCATCGGTGTGACGCCGCTGTACCGCCAACGCCTTCATGAAGTCGGGGGCGAGCAGTACCGGCGACGTAATGGACGGGCCGGCGGCGGAATCGAGCCCCCGGTCCGAGCAGGCATACCAGACCGCGGGGGCGGCAACAATCAGAACGACGAGGGCGCGGCGGGACAACGTGCGGGCTGCGACCATGAGGACTCCCCTGGCTGAATCCAACGGGGCGCGGGGCAGGAGTATGGAGCCGCCGGGGCCGGTCGGCAAGGATCCGCGGCTAACGTCGTCCCGCTGTGGGGTTTACCTCGATGTTCTGACCAAAACAGAGACGATACCCGTTGCAGTCCTCGATCTCGAAATCGCGGCAGCCGTACGGTTGGTCGAAGGTGTCACGCACAATCTTGGCGCCCTTCGCCTTGAGCTCGGCGTTGAGCGCGTCGGCATCGCCGATCCAGATGTATGCATCCCAAGCGCCACCTTCGGGATCGACGACGTGATTTGGCCGCATGCTGCCGGGAGCTTCAAGCTGTGCCAGCATGATGATGATGCCCTGGCGTTTGACCATGCAGAATGACGGTGGATCGTTCCAGAAGCGCTCGTAGCGAAATCCCAGCGTGTCGCGATAGTAGTTCGCGGTCTTGACGACGTCGTCTACGATGAAATAGGGGGCAATCGACCAGGCGTTGGCGCGCGGATCGTCCGTCATGCCGTCAGTCCCTCTTCCGCGATCCCGCGCTAATCGACTGGGTGCCACACGAAAGAGTCGCGCGCGCGATACGCCACTTCGCCGCGCCGATTACGCACCGTCACGAAGGCGGACAACACGGGGGTGTCGAGCCGGCTGGTCGCGACTCGCGTCAGGAATCTGCCCTCGACCGTCACCGTGCCGATCTGGTCGTCGTCGCACCGCAGCTGAATCGCATCGGCCCGGATACGCGCGTCGGCACAGCCGATTTCGTGCCTGGTCCCCGTCGTGGTCTGGGAAAACGTCAGATAGGTCTCCGGATGGAGCGTTATGCGGGCGAATCGGAAGTAGCCGATGGCGAAGTTATAGCCCGGGACATAGTAGCCCTCAGCGTCCGCCTGCAGCGGCGCTGGTGGTCGTTTGGCCGGTGGCGGAGCCTTCTCCGCCGCCGGAGGCAGCGGCGTGAGCAGGGCCCACAGCACGAATCCCACCACCGCAACGGCGATGACTGCGAGCAAGATAAGAAGGAAGCGTCGCATTGCCTGCCCTACCTCCTCGTACCGCTGGAGAGGGATACCGGCACATCCAGGAAGCGCTCATAGCGCCTGACCTCGCGGCGTACCGCACGACCTTCGGCGCTGGTCAGCGGGCGCAGCGGCGCGACATTGACGTTCACTCTGTCGCGCTGCGCCGCGGCACGCCACGTCCCCGCCACTTGCCCCCCAATCACCAGCGCGTGTTGGAATTGCACATACCCGCCCGCGCGTGTTCGCACCATCGATGGTCCGTGCGGGACCGCCACACGATCGCGATACGCGACGAGATACTCGTCGTAGACGGGCAGCAGGTGCACGAGCGGACGGCGCGGACGCACCGTGGAGGCGCCGAGCGTCCAGTAGCTCGTGCGGTCGACCGTGAGCTCCCGTGCCCGGATCATCTCGAGCCCGCGCTTGGCGTCGCGCGTTGCGAGGCCGGACCACCAGGCATAGTCGCGCAGGGTCGCCGGTCCATGGCTGCGAAAATAACGCTGCGCCAGTTCGGCGAGCGCTTCTTCACGCGAGAGGCGCACGGCGCGTGGCGCGCGCTCCACCAGCAGCGCGTACGTGGACTGCTTCTCCCGGCGCGGGCCGCTGCAGATCACCCCTTCGGCTTCGATATACAACGCGATGTGACCGAGCGCCCAGCCACTCCCCGGCAGGCCGGCAGCCGCGAAATGCTTGCCGAGTTCCGCGCGGGTCAGGAAGTTGCCGTCGCGTAGCACTCGCTCGCACACCTTCGCGGCGCGCATGAAGGTCGACTTCTCCAGGCCAAGTTGGCGATCGTAGGTTGCCATGCGGCGATGGACACTCGCCCCCGTGAGCTCGAGCATCCAGCCGATGTCCGCCGGTGTCACGAAGTGCCAGGTCGGCCGCATCACGTGGGTACGGAGAATCCGACCTGCGTCGAAGGCGCGCTGGATCCTCGCATCGGTAATGCCCGCGGGAAGACGCAAGCCGAGACCCCACTTGGCCGGGCCAAATTCCTGAGCCTGTACCGCGCCGAGCCACGACACGAGCCTGGCCGGATCGCGCTGCCCGTTTTTGGTGACGCGCTGGTTGGCGAGCCGCTGCTGGACGATGGATGTCAGCATCGAGCTGGATCGTGTGAGGCCGCGCGTGCCACCGCGATCCCTACGCATCCGAGCCACAGGAATGCCGGAATATTGGCAAAAATCAGGGGCTCGAGAAAGAACAGGCCGGTCGCCGAACCGAACCCGCGGCCCCAGGCCAGCACACTGGCGATTGCGCCGAGCCAGGCACACCAGCGCGGCAGCCCGAGCCACGGGCGCCACACCTCGGCGACGGCCAGCACCGTCAGGCCAAAGAGAAACAGCGGATTGCCGAGCCACCCGTAGCCGATCAACAGCCGGTTGAACGCGTCATACAGCAGGCGGTCCGACTCGGGCGCGCCCCGCCCCACGAGGAAGTGCATCACCCATCCATTGATCAGCGCTACACCAGAGAAAAAGATCATGCCGACCGCGATGCTGCCCCACGCGAGCGCGAGAGACCATCGCTCGGTGAGCGACCCCCCAGCGACGAGCAGCAACAAGGCTCCCAGCAGCGTTCCCACGAATCCCGCGGCGATGGCGATGTGAATCGGACCCCACCAGGGCGTGTTCTGGAGGACTGACGGACGCTCCTCGAACCCACCCGCGGGAACGGGATGAAACAGCAGACCGATTGCAACGAGGATGACGGCGACGAGGAGCACGTAGCCGCCGGCTCGCGCGGCGCCGCGATCACGAAACGAGAGCGTTCTATTCATGCGCCTGCTGGCGCACCTCCAGCAAAGTGCCGGGTCTCACGTTGTCGGGTTGGTCCGCACCGCATGACCACCGAACTCCTTGCGCAGCGCGGCGATCACCTTGGCGCCGAACGACTCCTCCTGGCGCGAGCGGAACCGCGCGAGCAGCGACAACGTGATGACGGGGGCCGGCACGTTCAGCCGCATCGCCTCCTCGACCGTCCAGCGGCCTTCCCCCGAGTCCTCCACGTATCCTCTGATGCCAGCCAGCTGGCGGTCGGCCGAGAACGCACGCTCCGCCAGCTCATTCAGCCACGAGCGCACCACGCTCCCATGGTTCCACAGCGTCGCGATCTCGCCGAGATCGAGCTTGAAGTCCTGAGAGGCGTGCAGGATCTCGTACCCCTCGGCATATGCCTGCAGCATCCCGTACTCGATCCCGTTGTGCACCATTTTCACGTAGTGACCGGCGCCGGGCGGGCCCACATGGGCGTACCCTTCAGGCGCCGCCAGAGTCCCGAGAATCGGTTCGCAGTACTGGAACGCGGCCGGCGACGCGCCGACCATGAGGCAGTAGCCGAGCGTCAGCCCCCAGATGCCACCGCTCGTCCCCACGTCGACCAACTCGATTCCCCGTGACTTGAGCACCTCGGCCCGGCGCCGTGAGTCCTGGAAGTGCGAGTTGCCGCCGTCGATGACGATGTCTCCCCGGGTGAGCTCCGCCGCGAGCTGCTGGATCGTGCCTTCGACAGCCGACCCGGCCGGGAGCATCACCCAAACGATCCGGCGCGGCGTCAATTGCTTCACGACATCGGCGAGGTCTTTCGCTGCTTTCACCCCTTTGCCGGCGTGAGCCTTGACGGCATCCGCGCTTTGGTCGTATACCACGACCTCGTGTCCGCCCTGGATCAGCCGCCGCACCATGTTGCCACCCATACGACCCAATCCGATCATCGCCAATTGCATCGCCATTCCCGGGGAAGACGTCGCGGTAAAGCGTAGCACTGAATCCATTCGCGGGATAGCATTGGGCGACTTGTGAACACAGGGCGTTACGTGATCATGGGGGTCGCGGGCTCCGGCAAGACGACGGTCGGAGCAAAGCTGGCTCACGCGCTCGGCGTCGAGTTCATCGACGGCGACGATCTGCACCCGCCGGCGAACGTGCAGCGCATGGCGGCGGGAATTCCGCTGACCGACGCTGACCGCGAACCCTGGTTGCTCGCGATCGCGGCCCGGCTTCGCGAGGCGAAGCGCGCACGGCGAGGACTCGTCGTCGCCTGTTCGGCGCTCAAGCGTCGCTACCGTGATCTCCTCCGGTCCAACGGGGCGGCGGACACGCGCTTCGTGTATCTCGCCGGCGAGAAGCCGCTCCTCGCCGAGCGCCTCACCCACCGCCGTGGCCATTACATGCCTGCAGAGCTCCTCGACAGTCAGCTCGCCGCGCTCGAGGAACCCGGAGCAGACGAGCAGGCCTGGGTGAGCGATATCCGTGAGCCACCCGACGCGATCGTCGCCGATCTCCTGGCGCGCTCGACATGAGCCCGACCACTCGACTGCTGCTGTACGCGTTGTTGGCGGTGATCGCGCTGATCGTGCTGATCGCACGGTTCAAGCTCCATCCCTTCGTGGCGTTGATCACCGTATCGCTCATCCTGGGAATTGTCACCGGGATGCCGCCTGGCACGGTCGTGAAATCCTTTCAGGACGGCGTCGCCAGCGTGCTGGGATTCATCGCGATCGTGGTCGGGCTCGGCACCATGCTGGGCAAGATGATGGCGGAGTCCGGCGGTGCCACCCGCATCGCGACCACGCTGATCGCGCAGTTCGGCGAGCGGCGCGTGCATTGGGCGATCATGTTCGTCGCCTTCATCGTGGGCATCCCCGTGTTCTTTCAGGTGGGATTCGTGCTGCTGATCCCGCTCGTGTTCACGATCGCCCGCCGCTCAGGGCTCTCGCTCGTAAAGATCGGCATTCCGCTGGTGGCGGGGTTGTCGGTGGTACATGGAATGGTGCCGCCACATCCCGCGGCCACGCTTGCTGTCGTCGCCTATCACGCTGATCTCGGCCGCACCATCGCGTACGCCCTTGTTGTCGGCCTCCCGACCGCCGCGCTCGCCGGCCCGGTCTTCGGTTCGTGGATTGCACCCCGGATCCAGTTGCCGGCTGAAAATCCGATGGGCGCTCAATTAACGGGCGAGACGGGCGGGACCGGCAAGACGGGCGAGATGCCGGGCTTCGCTATCTCTGTGTTCACGGTGTTACTCCCGGTCATCCTGATGTTGGGTGCCAGTGCGGCTGACGTCGTCCTGGCCACCGCGCACCCGCTGCGCCGGGCGCTCGATTTCATAGGCGGGCCCATCGTCGCACTGCTCCTCGCGCTCCTCTTTTCGTTTTGGGCGCTCGGCTACCGGCAGCACTTCACACGTGGCCAGATTCTCAAGTTTGCAAATGACTGCCTCGCGCCCACCGCCGCGATTCTGCTGATCATCGGCGCCGGGGGCGGCTTCAATCGGGTCCTGCTCGACAGTGGTGTGGGAAAAGCAATTGCCGACCTGGCCGTTGGATCGCACACCTCGCCGCTGCTGCTCGCCTGGGGCGTGGCCGCCCTGATCCGTGTCGCGACCGGCTCTGCCACCGTGGCGATGACGACGAGCGCCGGGATCGTCGCGCCCATCGCGGCCATCACACCCGGGACATCGCCCGAGCTGTTGGTTCTTGCGACAGGCGCGGGCTCGCTCATCCTCTCACATGTGAATGACGCGGGATTCTGGCTCATCAAGGAGTTCTTCAACATGACCGTGCCTCAGACGCTGAAGACGTGGACCGTTGCCGAAACGATCATTGGCGTGGCAGGCTTGGCCTTCACGCTGTTGCTCAGCCTCCTCGTGGGCTGCGCTCCTCGCGACAAGTGGGTCGACGTCACGGCGAGCCTCGATCCGGCCACGACTCCGGTGTACGCCGGCGATGCGCCCTTGAAGTTCGATTTTCTCAAGGACATGCGGAAAGGCGACAAGCTGACGCTGTCGGCCTACTCGATGGGTGCACACAGCGGGACGCACATCGACGCGCCGATGCACTTCATCAGTACCGGTGCATCGGTCGACCAGCTGACGCTGGACCCGCTGATCGGGCCGGCACGGGTGATCGACATTCCCGACAGTGTGCAGGCGATCGACGCCGTGGAGCTGAACAAGCATGACTGGAAAGGGACGCCGCGGGTCCTATTCCGGACTCGGAGCTCGCTGCGTGGCTGGATGGATTCAGCCACGTTTCATCGGGACTTTGCCTACATCGCGCCGGACGCCGCGCAGCTGCTCGCGGACGCCGGCGTCCTGCTGGTCGGCGTGGACTACATCTCGGCGGAGCAGTTCGGCGCACCGGCGCCGAGGACGCATCAGATTCTGCTCGGGCGCGGGATTCCCATCGTGGAGGGCTTGGACCTGCGCTCCGTGCAGGCGGGCAACTACGATCTCATCGTGCTACCGATCAAGGTGCGAGGGCACGAAGGCGCACCGGCGCGGGCTATCGTGCGGAAGCGACGCTAGGTCCTCCTCCGCGGCCGTGAGGTCTTTACCGGCCCCGCCAGCTTCCAAAACTGCGCCTCACCGATGACGGTCACGCGATGGCCCCGCCCCGCCAGGCGTCTGATCTCCATGAGCTTGAGCCCGCCATCCTTGCCGGCGATCTGGAGCGCGTTGGGGCGGCCACGCACCAGAATGTCCGTCGAGGGCCCGGGACTGCGTTGCACCAGCGCGCCGGAGCGCGTTGCGGCCTTGATCGCATCGCGCCGCGGCCGTTTCAGGAATCCCGTGAACGACACCCGCCGTCCCTTGAGACTCTTGACCACGCCTTTGTGGATCTGCCGGGGAGCGCTCTCGAGCGCTTCGATCATTTCTCCAGCCGACTCGTAGCGCTTGCCGCGCGCGCCGAGGCAGCGATGAATGACTTCCTTGAGATGATCACTGCACGGAAGTTTGCGAACGTCGCGCGTGCGCATCGGGCTGTGCACGTCGCCGCGCAGCAGCATCGCGATCAGCTGCCCGACCTGGTACACGTCGTCGCGCTGCTGCCATTTGCGCACTTTCCCCCAGGCGATTTCGGTCGGTGCCCCTAACGGGTTGAACGCGTCGGCCGTGACGCCACGGCGGCTCGCCTGGTGGGTGGCGATCCCGAAGTCTCCCAGCTTCAGGCACTCGTTCGCGCACACGAAAACGTTGAACGGCGTCAGATCGCGGTGCATCGCCTGCCCGCGGTGGAGGACATCGAGCGTTTCCAGAATCGCGGCGATCTCCTGGCGCACGAACTTCTCCGGCTGCCCGCCCTTCGCGGCCAGCCAGCTACTCAGGTCGCCGTGCTCCGCATACTCCATCACCAGGCAGTAGCGGGTCAGCGCCGACTCGACCTGGACGAACCGGTCGAAGACCGGAAGCGCGCGGGCCTGCCGGGAGAGGAGCTCCGCGAAATACGCCTCGCGCAGCCAGCCAGTGAGCCGGTAGCTGATCTTGACGCAGACCTGCGGCGGCAGCGATCCAGCGGGCGTGGGGGTGGCAAGATAGACCTCACCAAACCCGCCTTTGCCGATCAGCCGGTCGAGACGATAGGTGCGGCCCGTTTCGGAGCTATAAAGGCTGGGAAGGACCGGAGCCGCCGGAGGCGCCTGCGGCTTGCCCGCTCGCGTGGCTGGTCGTGTCATGGCTCCCACAAACTAACATCACTCGACGGGATCCTGCCCCGACGCCACAACGACGAGCCGAACGGCGGTGCACATGCCGACCAGCCCGATCGCCATCACAACCAGCACCAGCGTCGCGCGCACCGGGTGATCGAACGGATCGCCCGCGGCCAGGCCACCGCGCGCCACGAAGACGATGATGGCCGCGAGCGACGGCACGAGACACACCGCAGCGACGACGGTCCACGCGACGGCACTGCGCAGGCTCGCCTGGCGGTTGGCGGCCAGCCGCTTGGCGACTTCGTTGTCGACGAGCGTGCGACTCAGGATCGACGCGAAGACGAGCATCAACAGAAACAGGGCAAACCCGAAGTACACGCTGTCCATGGCTTCCTCCCCCTGCCCCTCCTCCTCCCCCTGCCTCCCCTCAGGGCGTCTCGCGGATCACGCGTCCATTCACGGGCTGGAGCGGCCGGGCATTGTGCGGAAACTTCTTTGCGAAGGTGGCGACTTCCTCACTCGAGACCTCGGTCGGTTCCTTGAGCACGAACCACGTGACGCCTTCCGAACACGGCGGCGTGGTGAGGGAACCGCTGAACGTGAAATAGCCCCGCATGGCGGGGAGCAAGTCTATCGCGTTGACCGACACACGTTCGGGGGTCACTTCCTTGCCCTGCTCGTCCGGCAGGTACCTCCAGACCTTCTCGACCAGCATGTTCGGCGCGCCTTCGTTCAGCAGCACCGCGACGACGGCCAGCTGGCCGGCGGCATTCTTGTGGACAAGGTGCGCCACCATCGGATACGGCTTGCCGAAGACCCGCTCTTCGGCGGGATGATGAAAGTGAAACTGCTGCAGCTCATACCGCTGAGCGCCGACGGTGATGAAACTGCCGGGCGCGTAGATCACCTGAATGGTGTGCCCGTTGTCGATCACCGTGAGCGGGGAGGGCTGGTAGGAAAACGTGATCGCGGGCAGCGGGGCACCCTTGACGTGCCGGATGTCGATCGGCGACTGCTGCTTGCCGATGAGGCAGGTCCTGTACGCCGTGTCCAGAGTCCCCCAATTTGCGGGGCCATGGGTTCCCTCGTACTCCCAATGCGGCAGCGTACCGTGCTGCGCCGCCAGCGGCAGGGGGGGGGCCGTCCATGTCAGCGCGATGAGCGCAAGCAGCGTCGGGCGCACGTGACCTCCGGGATGAAGCGCCTCCTCGAGATCGCCCACGATGGCCGTCGCCAGAATTGGACTTTGGCTGTACTCCTCTGCTGTTGCTCAGTGCTCGGCGCCGACAGAAACACGCCCGGGTTCAGTGTCATTGCGTTCTATACGGCCAAGGAGGATCCGGCCCATATCAGCTTCGTGCAAGAGGCTCGGCGGTGGTTTCCGCAGATGGCGGTGAAGTATCAGTTTCGCTTTGACACGACATCCGATTGGCGCAACCTCAACCCCCGGTTTTTGTCGCGGTATGACGTCGTGGTATTTCTGGATACGCGCCCGGAAGATCCGGCACAGCGCGCCGCCTTTCGGACGTACATGGAGCACGGTGGTGCCTGGATGGGCTTTCACTTCGCGGGTTTTGCGTTGACCCCGTCGAAGTATCCCGCCGACTGGGACTGGTACCACAACACATTCCTCGGCGCAGGCTCATACGTGAGCAACACATGGCGACCAACATCCGCCGTGCTGCGCGTAGAGGACCGAGCCCACCCGGCCACCAGGAATTTGCCCGCGACATTCCGCTCTGCGCCTAGCGAGTGGTACCGGTGGGAAAGAGACCTGCGACAGAATCCGGACATCGACATCCTGATTGCAATCGACTCGACCAGCTTTCCGCTGGGCACCGGGCCAAAGCCGAACGAGATCTGGCACAGCGGCTACTATCCGGTCGTCTGGACGAACCGGCACTACAGGATGATCTACCTCAACATGGGGCACAACGACATCGACTACGAGCACAAGTACGATGCGACCAACCGGACACTGTCATATACACTCGGCACCACAGTCCAGGATCAGCTCATCATCGATGGTCTATTGTGGTTGGGAAGCAAACGGTAGGTCAGGCTATTCCAGCACTCTTGTGTACTTCAAGCTTTCACCGTCCGCTCCCGTGAGTGTCAGTGCATCGCCCGCGACCGCGAATCTGAAGATCGCGCCAGAGGGCAGATCCACACTTGGCCGAATTGGTTGCGCCACGGGCTTGAGCCGAACGCGATCGGCAGCCACGAGCTCCCAGGAATACCACGTCGTCCGATCCACATTTGGGGTCGTCACGCGGATTCCGGCCTGCCGATTGGGGAGAAACTGAAGCGTCGAGTGTCCACTGGGGGCTCGCCAAGAACCCATCAGGTCCGCCGGGATGCGTGGGCTCCGGTCGGCGCAACCGCTGAGGAGCAGCGCGCCCGCGAGCAGCAGGCTAGACCTGGTCATCGGGCCAGTGAAGCTTGTGCAGAATGCGGTGAAACAGCGGCGCGCCGAGCAGCGCGGTCACCACGATGAAGATCAAACCGGCATAGAGCGCGTAGCCGCCAGCGAACAGTTTGCCGCCATTCGTTTGCGGCGCGTTCACGGGGCCCTCCCCGCTCAGCAGCATGGCGCTATTCACGAATGCGTCCCGCCACGGTAGCCGCTCGTAGTGTTCGTAACCCGCCATCCCGATGAGGATCGATCCGCCGACGATGACCCCGGCGACGGCGAGATGCAGGGCCCAACGGCGGGTGAAGCGGCGGCGCGAGATGGGCGGAACGTGGCGGGACTCGTACATCTCACCGATCCTGGGCGGTCGGGACCAGAGGACCCGTCGCGAACGCCGAGCGTGTCAGTTCGTACACCACGCGCTCGCGCCCCTTGGCATCCGGTCTCGTGCCGGTATAGACGCCGCCGATTTTCTCCACTGCCCTGCGCGAGCGGCGATTCTCCGGTCCGATGACGAAGATGACCCGTTCCACGGTTTCGAACGCATGCTGCAGCATGAGGCGCTTCATCTCTCCATTGTACCTCCCGCCCCAGCACCGCCGCGCCAGCAAGCTCCAGCCGATCTCGATGACGCTCTGGTCAGGATCGAAACCGTGAAAGCGCGACGATCCCACCATCTCGCCCGTCGCTCGCTCAATCGCGACCAGCGCGCCGCCCGAGCTCAATGCATCCGCAAAGAACTGACGAAACACGGCCTCCTGATAGCGATCGGAGTCGGGGTGCTGCGCCCACAGCAGGGGATCCGACGCGACTGCGAACAGGGCGTCCCAATCGTCCGCCCGCAGGGGCCTGAGCTGGAGCAGCGCGCCCGTCAGCGTGGGCTGCCGGTCAAACGCGATTCCCTTCAATTGGCTTTCAGCACCGCCTCGATGAAGGTCAGGGTCTTGGTCTCGACCCACGCCGCCGACACCGCGGTGATGCCGATGGTGCCGAGACGGTCCCCGCTTAGGGTCGCAGGCCGCCCCTTCCACGGTGCCTGTTTGACTTCCCGCTGGACCGCGATGCCGTGCCGGGGGTCGTAGCGAAAGATGATTGCCGAGGCAAGTCCGCGACGTGGGGTGAAGGAGAGAGCGACGCTGGGATATGCGTCGTCGCGCTCGAGGTGCTCCCGGACCGAAGCGTCGTGGCCCGCCTCCTTCAGCTCCGCCATGAATGCGTCCAGAATAGGGCGCACGATGGCATGGAGTCGCTCCCCGCACATCCGCCGATCCGCATGATCCTGCGGTGTCTTCTCCTCGGGCTTGGCCTTCGCTGCGCGCTCGGCGTATGCCTGGAGCAATGCCCGGAGTTTGGCTCGCTGCTGCTCAGTCATGGGGTTCTACCTTACAACAAAACCATGACCGCAGTAAGCGCCGCCGCGGACACAACGGCTTTGATGTGCACCACGCGCGCCTGCCGGCGCACCTGAGCCAGCTCGACCGGATCGGTGATCCGTTCAGAGCCAGTATCCCCGTCGCGCAGACCGCGCGCTGCGAGCCGCACTCAGGTCTTGGCGCGCGCCTGAAACACACCCAACCACCCGACCCACAACGGCAGGAACGCCGTCCACCGCCACGACCGCGGCACGCCCGCCACCAGAAGTGAGACCGCAACCACGACGCCGGCCGCGAGCCCAATCAGGCCTAATCGGAAGCGCCGCTTGCGGCCGCGCGGGCCGATGTTGGGAATGAGGGCGATCGGTGCTGATCCGCGCTATCGAGCGGCCGGATGATGGGACGCATTCGCGACCCGAGCGTCCGCAACCTCCCGGCGCAGGCGGCGATCCTTGGCCAGCGCCCAAATCACCGCGATACCGATCAGTCCGGGGACTGCCACCCGACCCTGCGCCAGGGTCGCGATGATGACGAGCGCCATGAAGGCCGCGAGGACCCAGTACGTCGTCCGATAACCCGACGTCAGCGGGTAGACCACCTCGCGATGACAGTGGGGGCAGGTGAACTTCTGAAAGCCGAGGAACGTGCGACCAGGCTGCTCGCGGAACGCGTGGTGGCAATGCAGGCAGACCGCATCGATTTCAGGAAGAGCCATACACCCCTCCGCTGGTGAGAAGCTCGCGCGCCTGCTCCGCGTTCTCGGCCGTCACGCGAATCCTGGGCGCGCCGGTGATCAGGTTGTAGCCGCTGAACAGGCGGCCCATCCCGAAGAGATCCTGGACGCCTTCTCCTTCGACAACGTAGCGGATCCCACCCCGCTCGAGCGCCGCCTTGGCAAGCGTCAGCAGAGCGAAATCTCCAGACTCGAACACCGTAACGAGATCGTTCACGATCAAGGCCTACTCTGCAGTGGGTAGCGGGAATATTCAAGAACTCCCGTGCTCGAGGCGCCCCAGACGTCATCATCCCTTGGATGGTTGCGCGGAGACCACCTTGTGCGTAGGTAAGATAGGCCGGCACCAGTGGGGTCACCATGAGAGCTCGAGGCTACGCGGCATTGCTCACCGCAAGCGCGATTACGCTGATCGCGCCACCGTCGCCCGCGCAACGCGCGGGCGACGGTTTTCTGTTTCATGTCCCAATCGGCACGTTGGGAGTGCGTGGCGGAATCAACCTGGCGAGCGCGAACAGCGATGTCTTTGCGTTCGTCACCGACCAGCTCACCCTC
>DAIQBJ010000010.1:0-24565 GCA_036781225.1 Gemmatimonadales bacterium
CACGCCTACATCGCGAGTCTCGGCGCCAACCCGATCGCCGTCGACGATGCCAAGCGCGAGCACGTCGAGATCGTGGAGGTGCCGGGCGGCGACACGAGCCAGGTGCTGGTGCAGCTCGCGGTCGCTCCCGATGGCCATACGCTCGTCGCGACCGCGCAGATCACGGGCAAACTGCTGGTCTTCGATCTCGCCGATCCCGCCAAGCCAAAGCTGGTCCAGTCGGTTGCCACGGGGGATTGGCCGTGGCTCGTCGCCTACACGCCGGATGGCCGCGAGGTGTGGGTCCCGAACCAGCGATCGAACGATGTCACGGTCATTGATGCGACCCACTGGACCGTCGCGACGACGGTCCGAGGCGACTTCGCACAGCCTGACGGCATCGGAATCTCGGGCGACGGCCGCCTCGTGTTCGTCGCCAACCACAACACGAGCAACGTGATGAACATGGGCGGGATCAACATGGCCATGCCGGCGCCCGGCACGACGGCGGCGCCGGGCCGCGTGATCGTGATCGATGCGCGGACGCGCGCGGTGGTGCGCCGCATCGACACCGCGCCCGACGGCTCGGGCCTGGGATTGGCGAGAGGGAAGCCCTGAGACTCGCGGTGGTGGGGTTGCTCGCAATCGGCGCCTGCACCCACCACCATCCCGGACCGAACGCCGCGACCGCCGCGACCGCCGCAGCTGCAGTTGACCGCCGCCTGTCGTTTGACCGCCAGATTTCGCCTTTCCAGGTCAACGATTCCACGGGGCGAGCGTACGCGCTCCCGTTCCTTGGCGGCTTCGAACATCCCCGCCCGCAGCTGCTGGACATCGACGGCGACGGTCGCCTCGATCTCTTTCTGCAGGAGAACTCTGGACAGCTCGAGCTGTTTCAGCAGAGCGCGACTGGCTGGACGCTGACGACTGATCGCTTTCAGAACATCGACATTGGCGAGTGGTATCGCTTCGTCGACCTGGACGGCGATGGGCGCTACGATCTGTTTGCCGAGTCGCCCCTCAGCGACATCCGCTACTATCGCAATGTTGGCACCCGCACGACGCCGACATTCGTCGTCGCCGCAGATACGCTGAGAGACGTGCAAGGCGCCGCCATCTACGCCGATCGCCAGAACATCGCGCAGTTCGCCGACATCGACTGCAATGGCAAGCTCGACATGCTGCTGGGCCGAGTCGATGGGACCATCACGCGCTACGAAATGGAAGGGCTCGATTCGCTGCGCGCACCGCGGTTTCGGCTCATCACCGAGCGGTTTGGAGACATTCAGATCATCGGCACGCGCGCGCCCTCACTGCATGGGGCGAACACGATGGCGGTGTTCGATATCGATGGAGACGGTGACCAGGACATTCTGTGGGGTGATTTCTTCGAGCCGGGGCTGCTCTGGCTCCGGAATCAAGGCACGTGCGCGCAGCCCGATTTCCACGGAGAACGCATCGCGTTCCCGCCGAACCAGCCGATCGAAACGAGCGGCTACAATGCGCCCGCCTTTGGGGACCTGAATGGCGATGGGCGAGTCGACCTGGTGGTGGGTGTGCTGGGCGGTGCGTTCAATCCGGTGAAGACCAGCGCGGCAAATCTCTATGAGATCCGTCAGACGGTGCCGAGTGTTTGGACCGTCGTTACGCCACACCTGCTCGACGGCATCGATCTGGGCACCGAGTCGATTCCGGCATTCGCCGACATCGATGGCGATGGCGATCTCGACCTCGTCGTGGGCACCAAGATCGAGCCCAACAATCTGCGCACCGGCGGACTGTACTGGTTCGAGAACGTGGGTTCACGGACCATGCCGCAGTTCCAATTGCGCGGGCACCTCACCGTTCTCAATGTCTTTCACGATGCCCCGGCGCTCGGCGATCTCGACGGTGATGGGCTGCCGGACCTCGTGGTGGGACAGTTCCAGGATGCCGTCGCATGGTATCACAACAGCGGCACGAGCGGCGCGGGACGGTTTGTGCTGGTCGACTCCGCGGTTGCCCGGTTGCCGCGCGGCAGTAACGGCGTGCCCGAGTTGTACGACATCGATGGCGACGGCGATCTCGATCTGTTTCTGGGCGATGCATCGGGGCGGATCGCCTTCTTCCGGAACGACGGGACCGCACGCGCGCCCCATTTCACTCTCGTCAGTGACGACTATCTCGGGGGGGTGCGTGCCGGCCGGCGCGCCGTGCCGCGGTTTGTCGATCTGAACGGCGATGGCGGCGCCGAGCTCGTGATCGGCACGGAGCAGGGTGGCGCACCGGCGGTGTTTCGCAGGCTGGCGCGCGACCCCGGTCTTGCGCTCGACCTGCCATCCTATGCCGCGCCGGCGTTCGCGGATGTGTTCGGAGCCGGCGCGAAAGATTTATTCGTGGGGAACGAGGGAGGCGGAATCCTGTATTTTCGCCACCGCGCGCAGCGCATTGTTCCATCCAAGTAGCGTGGCCCGTCTTTTTTGCGTAACCTTTTCCTCAGGCCGTCCGTAGGGCGGTCATCCCTTTTCTCGAGCTCCATTGATGTTCAGGCCCATTCTGACACTCGCCGCGGTTGGCTTCGTCGGTATTGCTCTCTGGAAGATTGCCTCCGCGCTGCTCCTGCCGCTCGTGTTTCTCGTCTTCAAGATCGCCCTCATCGTGGGCGTGGTGATGGCGGTGTTCTGGTGGTTGAATAAGAAGGACCGCAAGAAGGAGGACACTCCCCCGGTGTCCGAGTAAACACACGCCCCCGCACGGGGGGTGTCTGGCCCGACACAATCGAGGCGCGCCGAGCACGGAATTGGCCTGGCGCGCCTCGTGCATTGAGCCCCTCGAAAGGGGGGAACCGTGAGCTACTGGAAAGGACTGTTGATCGCGTTCGCTGTCGACGTCGCCTGGATCATGGGGAGCCCGTCGTTGGTGACGGGGCCGGAACCCCCCGTACCCGTGCTTCACGCACCCTACTGGGTGATGAACCAGGAACCGGGAGTGGCCATGCAGACGTCGCCCGAAGACGCCGAGCTCGATGCCGCGGGGCGGTTGGAAGACTCGCTGATGGTGTACTTGCAGAACAACGATCACGATGCCGCGGCCATGGTGAGCCTGGCGCGCATGTATGTCGCGCACGGGTGGTACGATGCGGCGATTGGCCCGTTGGCTCGGGCGGCTCAGCTCGATCCCGAGCGGCGTAGTATCTGGTCGCTGCTCGATCGGGCTCTAAAAATGACCGGGAAGGCGAAAATCACCGATGCAGAGCTGACCAAGCGGGCGCAGCAGTTCGTCGAGTCGGTGGAGAATTGGGGCCACTCGTGCTAGACGGGGAACATAGAACGGCAAACGGGAAACGTGGATGGCCGTCACGTTTCCCGTTTCTCGCTTCCTGTTTTCCGGCTTGTTACTGATCGACCCAGGTACTCCGCACATCATAGGTCACATTGTACACCAGCTGATTGACGAGACGCCCGTACGCGTCATTCGGGTCTTTGGCCGAGAACGATGGCATCCCGCCAACGAATGACAGGCCGCCCACGTTCTCGGTTTCCGACGAGCTCCGCCGCCACATCACGCCACCCGTCCGCGTATTGACGAGCCACACCGACAGCTCGACCGTCACCGTCGCCTGCATGTAGGGCGAGAAACCCGACGTGAGCGAGGCGTGCGGTTTCACGTTCGAGATCTTGAGATGGCCGAAGAAGGCGACGGGGCAGCCGTTCGAGTCCGGGGCGCTCTTGAACACGCTGGCCGAGTCGGCCGCCGTGAATTCGCGCATCTCGATGCCGCTTTGCGCCGCGAGGACGTACTCCTCGAAGCGCTGGGTCGCGAACTCGTGGAGATTGCCCTTCGCGTTCTCCACCGAGAACACGAACAGTCCGATGTTCCTATGCGGGACGAGATTCAGCGTCGGAGGCAGCAGCACGCGTTGGTGCACCGGCCGGTGCGAGCCGCCGCAACCGAAGATCATCAGGTTCATGACGAAGCAGATGACGACACGCATGACGCGCATACGGTCCTCCGACCCGGGAGCTCGGAGCACAACATAATGAACGCCATTTGTGCGAGGATGGCCTTGTGTCACACGCGCACAAGGCATTGCGGAATTTCCGGTTACGGCCTCTGCGGCGGCTCCCAGCGCTCGGTCGGTACGGTGCTGGGGACAGGCTGGGCCCGGATATAGGCGACGACTTTCCAGATCGCGCCTGCCGACATGACGCCACCGTACGCCGGCATGCCGCGCGGGCGGCCGTAGAAGATCGATTGGAACAGCGAACCGTCTGAGCCGCCGTAGCGCCACCGTCCATCCACGAGGCTCGGCCCCACCCATCCCGTCGCGCCGGTGCCGTGGCAGCCGTCGCAATTCATTGCGCTGAAGATCTTGGCGCCGTCGGCGACGACCGTGGAGTCGGACGCGATCGGATTCTTCAGGTCGACGCCTGGCGGTTGGCTCCCGCCAGCGGCGACATGATCCGGATAGCGGACGGATAGCGGGAGGCTGCCGGAATCGCCCCGACCGCACGCGGCCAGCAACGACAACCCCACGCACCACGTACCACGTACCACGCACGTTCTCACAAGCCGAAGATCCAGACGATGCCTCCCTGGCTCGTGTGGCGCGCGAGGTCGGGTGCGAAATCGGCGGGCGGGCGGACATCGGCGGGGTCGTCGGAGCGGACGTCGCCCGAGAGCAGGAACCAGTCGCCGCCGATGCCTGCATACACGGCGATGTACTGTTTGCCGTTGGCGCCGCGAAACGAGATCGGCGCGCCAACGACGCCCGAGCCGACTTTGAACTTCCAGAGCTGCTTACCCGTGCGCGCATCCGCAGCCTTGAACCAGCCGTCGAGCGTTCCGTAGAAGACCACGCCGCCCGCGGTGACGACACTTCCGCTCCAGACCGGATACTTCTCCTTGATGCCCCAGACTTTGCGCCCGCGTGCCGCATCCCACGCGATGAACTCGCCCATGTTTCCGCCCGGACCGGCCATGTAGGGCGTGCTCGCGCCGATGTACGGCGTTCCGGGGATCCGCGTGACCTGCGAGGCTTCGAAGTTCATGCAGAGGTTGTTCGTCGCCGTGTAGAACAACCCCGTGCGCGGCGAGTACGCCGCCGGCGACGCGGGACTCTTACCGCCCTCGAGGCTCGGACAGATGCCCTTCACGTTGCCCTTGGAGACGCCGGTCGTCTTCGTGGTATCGAGGATCGGCAGGCCGGTCGTCCGGTTGATCCCTTTCGCCCACGTGACATTGGCGAATGGCTCGGCGACCAGCACTTCGCCGGTCGCGCGATCGAGCGTGTACGCAAAGCCGTTCTTGTCAAAATGCACGAGCACCTTGCGCATCCGCCCGCCGACCACGAAATCGGCGAGGATCATCTCGGCGTTCGCGTCGTAATCCCAGCTATCGTGCGGCGTGAACTGATAGGCCCACACGAGCGTGCCGTTCGCTGGACGGCGCGCCAGCACGCTGTTCGTCCATTTGTTTTCGCCCGGCCGCTGCTCGGTGTTGTAGGGTCCGGGATTTCCCGTGCCGAAGTAGATGAGGTCGAGCTGCGGGTCGTAGGAGATCCAGCCCCATACGGGAGCGCCGCCGCGCTTCCACGCGTCGCCGCTCCAGGTCGAGACGCCGAGATTCGCGCCGCCGCCGAATGCGCTTCTCCCCGGCTGCGCGAGCATCAGCGAATCGGGGCCCATGTTGTGTGCGGTCCAGAGAATCTTGCCGGTGGCAAGATCGAGCCCCTTCACCCAGCCGTAGATCCCGAACTCGCCGCCCGAGGGACCCACGATGACGCGGTTGCGGGCGACGAACGGGGCCATGGGTGTCGTCTCGCCCTCCCCGATATCGCCGATTTGCGTCTTCCAGATCTCGCGTCCCGTCTGCGCATCGACCGCGACGGTGTGCCCATCGAGCAGGTTATAGATGATCTTGCCGTCCGCGTACACGGCGCCGCGATTGATCGCGTCGCAGCAGGCGACGCCGACGGCGGCCGGATTCACGTCGGGACGATACTTCCACCTCAGCGGATAGCCTTCCTGCGTGAGATCGAAGGCGTAGAGGACATTGGGGAACGGGGTTACAACGTACATCGTCGTTCCCACAACGAGCGGCTGGCCTTCGTGGCCGCCGAGCACGCCGGTCGAAAAATTCCAAACGGGGCGCAGCTTGGCGGCGTTGGCGGGCGTGATTTGCGTGAGGCCGCTGTAACGCGTGGCGGCGTAATTCTTTCCGGGCATCGTCCACTGGCCGTCGTCCTGCGGCGACGTGCCTTGCAAGACTGTAACAAGAAGAATAGTGACGTATGCCCGTTGCATGGGCATAATGATAGTCGCGTATGAACGTCGCGCTAATACTGACTTTAATCGTCCATCCGTTGGCCGGTCTGGACACGGCCACGTTTGCCGGCGGCTGCTTTTGGTCCATGGAACATCCGTTCGATGAGTTGGACGGCGTCACGTCCGTGACCGTCGGATTCATGGGTGGAAAAGTGAAGCACCCCTCCTATGAGGACGTCGTGACTGGACGCAGTGGGCATCTCGAGTCCGTGCAGATCGTCTACGATCCAGCGAAAGTGAGTTACGAAACCCTGCTGTCGGGTTTTTGGCATAACATCGATCCGTTCCAGACCGACGGCCAGGCATGCGACACGGGCGCACAGTACCGCACCGCCATCTTTGTGCGAGGTGATGAGCAGCTCCGCGTTGCTACCGCATCGCGACACCAGATCATGGACCGCTTCAAACGCGATGTCGTTACGCAGATCCTGACGGCCGACAAATTCTACAAGGCCGAGGCGTACCACCAGCATTACGCGAAGAAGAATCCGATTGAGTACGGCGTGTACCGCGCCGGCTGCGGCCGCGACCGCCGGCTCAGAGCGATCTGGGGTGAGGAGGCCGGACGAGTGACCGCAGCGGGAGGACCTTGATTAGAGCGAACGCAGCAAGTGGCATAGCGGACCCGCGCGCCATGATAGCCGTATGAGAAATCTCTCATAAGCCCCAAAAGGTCATCCGCTTTTCAATTCCTCCGCGCATTCTCCCGAGCAGCGATAACCGTCATTCATTCTCTCGGGAGGTGTTCGATGAACAAGCTCATGGCACTGGGCGCGCTCGCGCTGATCGCGGCCACGGGATGCGGACAGGATCACACCATTGCGGGTCCGCTGACGGACCGCACCGCGGACCTGTCGGCCAACGTTGTGTCGCAGACTGCTGATGGACCGGGCGCGGTGTATGCGCTGACCAACGCGGCCGGCGGCAATGCTGTCGCCATGTACGCGCGCGGCGCGGACGGCGTTCTGTCGTGGGTGGGCAGCGTCCCCACCGGCGGCACCGGCGCGGGTGCGAGCCTGGGCTCGCAGGGCGCGATCGCGCTCGCCGATGATGGCCGCTGGCTCTTCGCCGTTAATGCCGGTTCAGACGACATCTCGGCGTTTCGCGTCACGCCGCGCGGGCTGGAGCTCATGAGCCGGGTTGCCTCGGGCGGCATCCGGCCGATCAGTCTCACCGTGCATGGTGACGTGCTCTATGCGTTGAATGCCGGCGGCGACGGGAACATCAGCGGTTTCCGCGTCGGCAATGACGGCGTGCTCGCGCCGCTGGCCGGCTCCACCCGGGCGCTGTCCGGAAGTGCGGTCGGTCCCGCGCAGGTCTCGTTCAGCCCCACTGGCGACTGGCTCGTCGTGACCGAAAAGGCGACGAATCGCCTGGACATCTATGGGGTTGGTCCGGACGGCCTCGTCTCGAGCACGCGCACGGCCGCATCGGCCGGGGGCACGCCGTTTGGTTTCGCATTTGGTCACCGCGACGAGCTGTTTGTCTCTGAGGCAGCGGGGAGCGCGTCATCGTACATCATCGTCGACGCCGGGCTCACCGTGGCGAGTGGCGCCGTGCTCACGCACCAGGGCGCGCCGTGCTGGGCAGCCGTCACCAAGAACGGCAAGTTCGGCTATACAGCGAACGCTCAGGGTGGCTCGATCTCCGGTTTCGCGATCGCGAACGACGGGTCGATCAGTCTGATCGATGCCAATGGACGGACCGCGGTGGTGGGCGCGGGAAACATCGACCTGGCAATCAGCGAGAATAGCCGGTACCTGTACGAGCTGAACGGCAACCGCAGCATCAGCGGCTTTCGTGTCGAGGCCGACGGACATTTGACCGCGGTCGGCAACGTCGTTGGGTTGCCGGCGAGCACCGTGGGGCTTGTGGCGCGCTAGATCTGCCGTTCCCCCTCTCCGCAATGCGGAGAGGGGGTCAGCGGGTGAGGTCAGGCCGAGGGGAGCCAGAGAGTAAAAGTGCTCCCCCGGCCCGGCGCGCTTTGCACCTCGATGTGTCCTCCCTGCAATTCCGCGAATAGGCGAGCGATGGCTAATCCCAGTCCCGTTCCTCCGAGCTCTCGACTCCGCGACTGATCGATTCGGAAGAACCGATCAAAGATCCGCTCCACGTGCTCGGGTGCGATACCGGGGCCAGTATCGCGCACACTCACACCGACTTCGACTCCGTTGCGGACGACCGCGAACGTGATGCTGCCACTGGCGGTGTACCGGACCGCATTGGAGGCGAGGTTTAGCAGGATATGGCGTGTGCGGTCGGCGTCCCCGACCGCGTGCACGGAGGCGGCGGGCTCGACACGAACGTCGAGCCGCTTTTCCAGTGCCATCGCTTCGGTGATTTCCCGGACGTCCGCGACGACCGCATCGAGATCGAATGGCCCGCGGGCGAGCGCCAGCTGGCGGTTCTCGCCGCGCGCGATGAGCAGCAGCTCTTCGACCAGTTTGGTGGTGCGGTCCAGCTCGCGCTCCATGGCAACCAGGGCCTCGCGGGTCTCCGCCTCCGTTCGACCCTCCTCGGATGCCCACTGGACCTGCGCACGCAGGTGGGTGAGCGGCGTCCGGAGCTCGTGACTCGCATCGGCGGTGAAGGACTGGAGTGCTCGGTGCGCCCGATCCACGCGCTCGAGCATGCGATTGATGCTCTCCGCGAGCTCCGTCACTTCGGCCTGTCCGGTTGGACTGGTCAGTCTGGTACCCAATTCCGACGGACCAATCGCCCGGGTTTCGCTCGTGACGCGTCCCAGGGGTTGCAGCGCCTCGTTCACAGCCTGCCGCGCGCCGTGCGCGGCGGCGAAGGCCGCCAGCGGTAAGAACAGCGCTGCGGCGGCCATGAGCACACCGAGCGGCACAAGGTAGGTTCGCCTGCTCGCGACGACGTAGAGATCGAACTCCCCCATCGCGCGATGCAGTACGCGGTAGCGCCACCGCGTGCGCTCGGTGATCGCGGCCACGAGGGACGCCCGCATCTGCTCGGCTGACGCCTCACTCGGCAGGCCCTCGAGGCGCTTCGCCGGCATCCCCGGAGACAGATAGTAGACCTGCGGCATGCCGCCCGCATTCATCGTCGTGCGGGTGATGACGACCTGGCCTCCCATGCCAACGAGCTGCTCGGCGAGCGCGGACGGCATCACGCCACCGGGCGCGCTGGTGGAGTCGCGATAGGCGCCGAGGAGCGATTGAATGACGTCGGCGGAATGCTCCAACGAGCGGCGCAGCGCCATCTCGGCGGCGACGGCGAACAGCAGCACTACGACGACGGCGTAGCCGGCCAGCGCGGTCCACGCGACGCGGCTGAAACGGCGCGTCAAGACCTGGCTGAGGCGACGCTCACTCACTGAGACTCGCCTCCAGACGATACCCCACGCCGCGAACCGTCTTGATCGGAGGAGTCCGCCCGCCAAAACTCAGCTTCTTGCGGAGGTAATTGACGTAGACGTCGACGACGTTCGTCTCCGGGTCGAACTTGTAGTTCCACACGGCTTCAGCGATGCGCGAGCGGGACACCGTTCGGCCGGCGTTGCGCATGAGAAACTCCAGCAGGGCGAACTCGCGCGGCGAGAGGTCCACGAGGCGTTCGTCCTGGGTGACGCGGCGGGACAACGGATCCAGCGTGACGCCACCGACCTTCAACGTCGTGTCCTTGTGCCGCAGCTCGGCGCGCCTGATCAGCGCGTGCACGCGGGCCAGGAGCTCCGGCAGATCAAACGGCTTCGTTAGGTAGTCGTCGGCGCCACCTTCGAGGCCGCGCACCCGCGATTCCAGCTCGTCCTTGGCGGTAAGCAGCAGGACCGGCGTCGCCACGCCGCGCTTGCGCAGCTCGTCGACCACGCTGAACCCATCGCGACCCGGCAGCATCACGTCCAGCACCACGCAGCTGAAACCGCCCTCGAGCGCGCGTTCCAGAGCGCGATCGCCGGAGTCGGTCTCGGTCACGCCGTAGCCTTCCTCCCGGAAAGCCTTGCTCAGGAAGCGTCGCAAGTCGCGATCGTCTTCGACGAGGAGGAGTTGCACGTCGCTAACGTACGGCGGTCGAACGGCCGGGGGCAATGTGAGGAGGATGAGAAAGCTCTAAGAAACGGGCGATCCACTTCCCTGCGCTGACGCGTTTCGTCACATTCCTGTCCATGAACACCGCACTTCTCTTGGCGCTGAGCGTGGCCCTGACGCCCGCTCCGCGCGACACCGCCACTTTCGCCGGTGGCTGCTTCTGGACGATGGAGCACGCCTACGACGATCTGGCGGGTGTGATCTCGGCGACCTCCGGATTCATGGGCGGCACCACCAAGAACCCGAGCTACGAGCAGGTTGTGGAAGGAAATACCGGCCACCTCGAGTCGGTGCAGGTGGTGTACGATCCCGCCAAGATCAGCTACGAGACGCGGCTCTGGACGTTTTGGCACAACATCGACCCGTTCCAAGCGGACGGGCAGGCCTGCGACACGGGACCGAATTATCACACCGCGGTCTTCGTCCGGGGAGCCGAGCAGCGGCGCGCGGCCAGCGCGACGCGCCAGCAGATCATCGAGCGCTTCGGCAAGGATGTCGCGACGCAGATTCTCACGGCCGGGCCGTTTTATCCGGCCGAAGCGAATCACCAGGATTACGCGAAGAAGAACCCGGAGCGCTACGGGATGTATCGCGCGGGCTGCGGCCGCGACCGCAGGCTCAGTGCCATTTGGGGTGACGAAGCCGGACGAGTGAGCACAACAACGAGAACAGGGGTCATACCTGTGGTCTATACCGTGAAGTCCAAGCCGAGCGACGCGGAATTGCGGCGTGAATTGACGCAGCTGCAGTACGAGGTGACGCAGCACGAGGGGACCGAGCGCCCCTTCGCAAACGAGTTCTGGGACAATCACAAAGACGGTATCTACGTGGACATCGTCTCCGGTGAGCCGCTCTTTAGCTCGCGCGACAAGTTTGATTCGCAAACGGGATGGCCGAGCTTTACGCGACCGCTCGAGCCGAAGAACGTCAAGGAAAAGACTGACCGCTCGCTGTTCATGGAGCGCACCGAGGTCCGCTCGGCACACGCCGACTCTCACCTGGGCCACGTTTTCCCCGATGGGCCGAGGCCGACTGGGCTACGCTACTGCATCAACTCGGCGTCGCTGCGGTTTATTCCCGTGGACAGTCTCGAAGCGGAAGGCTACGGCCAGTACCTGGCCCTGTTCAAGAAGTAGCTAGCGAAGCGACTGGCGTTCGAGGATACCGACGGCGCGCTGCAACCGATCGATGGCCGCGCCAAGGTCGTCGCTCGGCCCGGGCGAGAGCTCACCGACCAGAGCCACTTCCTTCAAAAGTTGAAGCGCGTTGCGCACATGCTCGACGGGACGCTCGCCGCTCGTGCGCCGGAACGACCGGCCGCGCCGGTCCAGTGTGCTGCGTCGCTCCGTGCCACGGCGGCGATCGACCACCTGGCGCCGCTCATCGGCTACGGCAATGACCGTCTGGCGGCGTGGCTGGGTGCGGCGGTCGGTGCCGCTGCGACGATCAGCCCAAATCCGTGTGGAGGTCACGAGGGTTTCTTCGCCGGGCGCGCCGCGGCCTGAAGTGTCCGGGTACTGTTAAGAACGTCGCCGTCCGCCCGGGACCACCGGTCGAGGTCCGCCGCCACCGTGCGGTCTTCCCGAACGATCGGGACCAACGCCAGTGATGTTGGCAGCCCCTGTGCCACTACGACAGCGGGGACGACGCCGCACGCAAGCGTGCGGAGTCCCAGGCGGATCAGGTTGTGCATGGAAGGTCCCCGTTTGGGCCCGCCGAAGCTACCGCCCGAACGGTGTTCCAGCTAGGTGCAATTGCCAGCAGAAACCAACCATTTCCCGTTTCGTAACATCCAAGTACCTGGATCCTTCGCCGAGACATCATAATGCCGTTATTTCCGGTCATCGTCGTCGTCCTTGCGGTACAGACCTCGGTTAATCCCGCTCCCGTCACGCCGGCGCTTGCCACGACGGCGGTCGCCAAACGCACCTCCGAGCCCCTGATCATCGACGGGAAAGACAACGACGACGTCTGGCGCACCGCCCAGGTCATTCGGGGATTCCGCCAGATGCAGCCGGTCGAAGATGCGGAGCCGAGCGTGCAGACCGAGGCGAGAGTCGCCTACGACGACCACAACTTCTACGTGTTTGTGCGCGCGTTCGACCCGCATCCGGACAGCATCAAGACGCTGCTGGCCAGGCGGGACACTCGCGTCTGCTGTGACCAAATCAAGATCATCATCGATTCGTACCACGACCGCCGGACCGGGTTTGAGTTCGCGGTGAATCCCGGAGGGGTCAAGCGCGACTACGCGATCTACGGCGACGGCGACCAGGAAGACGACGCATGGGACGCGGTGTGGGATGTGGCCACGCAGGTCGACTCGCTTGGCTGGACCGCTGAATTCCGCATTCCGCTATCGCAGCTGCGCTATCCGCATGCGCCCACCAACACCTTCGGGTTCGGGATCTGGCGTGACATCGACCGGCGGGGCGGAGAACGGGTGAGTTGGCCGCTGTACCGGAACTCCCACCGGGGCTTCACCTCGCAGCTCGGTGAGGTCGTCGGCCTCGATGGGTTGGCCGCGCCGACCCGGCTCGAGCTGATTCCGTACGTGCTGACCAAGAATGAGCCGGTGGGCTACGCGCACACGCAATCGGCAACGGCCGGCGGCGATATCAAGTACGGGTTGACATCGAACATCACGATCGACGCGACCGTGAATCCCGATTTCGGTCAGGTCGAGTCGGATCCCTCGGTGGTGAACCTGACCGCCTTCGAAACATTCTACCAGGAGCGGCGACCCTTCTTCGTGGAGGGGACCGGCATTTTCAATTTCAACGTCGACTGCAATGTGGTGAACTGCAGCGGCGAGAACCTGTTCTACTCCCGCCGGATCGGACACGACCCCGCCCGCATCGTTGGCGCCGCCAAGATCACCGGGCGGCTTCCGAGTGGCTTGACGATCGGCGCCCTGGAAGCGCTTACCAAGCGCGCGGTGGGCGACAGCGGCGACATAACGCTCGAGCCGCTCGCGAACTACGCCTCGCTGCGGGTGATGCAGGACTTTCGCAACGGTCAGAGTGCGATCGGCTTCATGGGGACGGCGGTCAATCGGAACAACGACTCCTGGACGGAGAACGATTTTCACAGCCACGCCTACGTCGGGGCGGTCGATTTCCGGCACCGCTTCGCCAAGGGGATGTATGAGCTCACCGGCTCCTTCGATCTCAGCACCGTCGCCGGCACGCCGGCGATGATTGCGGCGACGCAGCAGAACTCGACGCACAATTTCCAGCGGCCTGACGACAACGTCGCCTTCGATCCCACCCGCACGTCGCTCGGCGGCAATGCGGAAGAGCTGTTGTTCACCAAACAGAACGGCTTCATCAACTTCCAGACCAGTTACCAACGGCGCTCACCCGGTTTCGAAATCAACGATCTCGGCTTTCTCTATCAGTCCGATCAGCAGGGCTGGAATAACTGGGCCTCCCTGAACTGGAGGAAGCCGGTCCTGGTCTTTCAGCGGGCGTTTTGGAACTTCAACTGGTGGCAATACTGGACGGCGGAGGGATTGCCGACCGAGCGGGCGTTCAACACCAACGTGCACGCGACGTTCAACAATCAGTGGAGCGTGCATATGGGCGGTACGATCGCGGGGTTGGGCGATGTGTTCTGCGACCGCTGCGCGCGCGGCGGCCCGGCCTTTCGGGTCGATCACGCCTATTTCCCCTGGTTCGGCTTTGTGGGCGACCCACGCCCGCCCATCACGCCTGTGATGTTCGTGAACCTCGGCAAGTCAGACGACGGTCGTTCGACGCAGGTCAGTGCCAGCCCGGAGATCGACCTCCGGGCGGGCTCCCAGTTCCGCGGATCGGTGGTTCTCAACCTCTCGCATTACATCGGCGACCGGCAAGACATCAACCCGCAAACGGACGCCACGGGAACGCACTTTCTCTTCGCGCATATCGATCAGAAGACTGTGTCGATGACGTTTCGGGTCGACTACACCGCCACCAATACCCTCACGCTACAGGTATACGCATCTCCATTCGTGAGTAGGGGAGAATGGTCGAATCTGCGCGAGCTATCGTCGACGCCGCGGGCTTCGTCCTACGAAGATCGGTTCCAACCGTATGCGGGGACCATCCCGCAAGACTTTAACCAGAAATTCTTCAATTCGAACCTCGTGGTGCGGTGGGAGTATCGCCCCGGCTCGACGCTGTATCTCGTCTGGAATCAGGGACGCCAGAACTTCGATCCCACCACTCCAGGCGATACGTTCTCCGACGATTTCGGGACGCTGTTCAACTCTCGTCCGCTGAACACGTTCTTGATCAAGGCGTCGTACTGGCTCAGCCGCTAGCCCGCGCGGATTCCTAGTTCATCGATGTGGAGCAGCAGGTCTGCCGGGTCCTCGTAGACCCGGTAGGCCCCCGCGCGTTCCAGCTCCTCCTGTCCATACCCGCCCGACAGCACGCCCACGCCGAGCGCGCGCGCGCGCCGCGCGGCAAGCAGATCCCACACGCTGTCCCCAACGGCAATCGCCGATTCGGGTGGCACGCCCAGCCGCGCCGCCCCGGCGAGCCAGAGGTCGGGGTTCGGCTTCGCGTGCTCGACGTCGTCACGCGTGATGATCGGGACCCCGGACGGCACGTCCACCAGCTGCAAGAGCGGTCCTGCGCTCGCGAGCGCGCCGCTCGTGGCGATCGCCCATGGGACCTTCATTCTCGTAAGGTGGCGCATCAAGTCCTTGGCGCCCGGAAGCGGCCTGACATCGGCCAGCTGCGCCGCAAACAAGCGCGCGTGGTCTTGCCTGAGCTTCGCGGCCTCATTCTCGGTCAGCTCGTGCCCCGTCTCACGCGCCAGGCTCTCGGCCAGCAATCCGCCACTCATGCCGATACGCCGATGGATACGCCAAACCGATAACGAGATGCCGGCCAGCTCGAGCGCTTTGCACCAGGCGATTGCGTGCTGGTAGACGCTGTCGGTGAGGGTGCCGTCGAGATCGAGGAGAACGGCGGGGCGGGTGGTGGAGCGGCTGGGCACGGCGGAAAGGTAGCGCGAGGGTGGAAGTCGGTGGAGGACGGGGCCCCCCACCGACCTCCACAATGCTACCGCTTCGCCGCCATCACAGCTGCGTATGCATCGACAAAGCCCGCACCCACTTCCCACTGCGCATAGCCGGGCAGCGGCCGGGCAGTCGATGTGAGGATGTTGCTCACTTGCGCGGGCGTGAGCTTGCCTCCCGCCGCTTCCTGCATCAGTGCCACGACGCCGGCGATGTGGGGTGATGCCATCGAGGTGCCGGACGCGCACGTGTAGAACGCCAGGTTGGTCGCGCTGATCTGGCAAATCCGCACATCGTGATTCGCGTCGTCCCCGTTCAACACGGTCCCGGTGGACGCGCGGGTAGAGACAATGTGGACGCCCGGAGCGGTAATGTCGGGGTGATACAGGGGATCGCCGGGAATGCCGCGCGAGGAGAAGTCCGCGAGGACGTGAGCGCGGGGCTCGTTGTTGGTCGGCGCGAGGGGATTGGACCCGTCGTCGAGCATGCAGTGCGACTCGGAGTTGGTGGGATCGGTGACGCCGACCTTGCACCCCGCCGCCACACTGATGACCCACGGTGCCACGCTGTACGGGTTGAGCGTATTCTGTCCCGGCCCATCGTTACCTGCCGCGAACACCACGGTGATGCCGCGGCTGCTGAGTTTCTTGGTTGCCTCGTTGATCGGGTCTTTCGGATCAAAGGCGCCCGACGTACCCCAGGAGTTGTTGACGACTTTGATGTTGTATTGCTGCTGGTGATCGAGGATGTAGTCGAAGCCGGCCAGCGCAAAGAAGATGAACAGGATGTCGCCCGTGCCGATGCCGATCAGGTTGGCGCCCGGTGCCACACCCGTGTAGTAGCCATTGGACGATGTACCGCGCGCTCCCACGATGCCCGCGACATGCGTGCCGTGACCGACCGACGTCTCGGAGTTGGGAATGTTCGGTGTCACGAGCGTCGCGCCCTTGCGAATCGGCTTGGGCGCGTCTTTGCCGAAGGTGAAGAGATCGTCCTGGTTGTAGAGGACTTTGACATTGGCGATCGTGTACTGTGGATAGGCGACGTCGGCGTTGTAGAGCCCGTCGATCCCGCTATCCAGTATAGCGACCCCGATCCCCTTGCCGGTGATACCGGCGACGTGCACCGCATCGGCGCGAATGGCCGGCACGCTTTCGTGGAGCATGTAGTACGTGAGCTGCTTGTTCGCGTAGATCCCTTCCAATCCGGGCAGCGATGAGATCGCGATGAGCTGCGTGGGCGTCGCGAGCGCCGCCACCATGGAGAAGTTGTTGAACTGCACCACACCTGCGCCGGCAGTCAGGATTCCGTTGGTAACGGCGTCTTCCGTGGTTTGGGTCTCGTCGAAATTGACGATGTAGATCGCCGCGTCGGGCGCGACCGTCTGCGCGAGGGGAGGATTCTGCTCGGGTCCTGCGAGTTTGCGGCCTTGGTCGCATGCCGAGAATGCGAGCAACGCGCTTGCCGCGATGAGCCACCGGTTCATGGGCCCTCGGAGTTGGAATTACTCCCCTGGGTCCGCAAGTCATGTGCCCTCTGGGTTCCCGTAAAACGACAACCGGGCCGCGTGAAGCGGCCCGGTTGTGTGGCAGCGCGGCAACAGTCGGCCGGGCGACTGTCTACTCCGGCTCCATCCTCTCCAGCGCATAGCGCAGCCTGAGCATCGCCGTGTCGAGCAAACGCCGGCTGTCATCGCGCAATGCGCCCATGTCGGCCAGCTGCGTCAGCAGCTCGAGCACGGCGTGGATCTGCGCCGTCGCCGACTCGACGATCATGCGACGATCGAGCCCGCTGCGCCGCTCCATTGGGACCGGCACGTTCTTGACCCGCCTGTCCGCGCCCCGCCTGCGATTCGCAACAGTCATGGGGTGACCTCCCAGGTGCGTTCGCTGTTGAGCAGTGCATCTAGGTCGCCATTGCCCTGCACGGCCGAGAGCTGGGCATAAACTTCCTGCTCGTACGGCGTGGCAGGATTGCAATACAGCACGCCCATCGCCACCGGGAAGGGCGGCTCCAAAGCGGCGAGTAGCTGCGCCAGCGGGCGATTGGTTTCGTCATGCACCAGGATGTCGGCGGTGCTAGCACCGGTGCCGCCGACGGTCACGATCTCCAGCTCGAGCTTGCCGGGTTTCAGCCGCAGCCCTTTGTCCTTGTTCGTGCCGAACAGCAGCGGCTTGCCGTGCTCCAGCAGGACCTGCGCATCGGGAGCGACTTCCTTGGCGGTGATGTTATCGAACACCGCGTCGTTGAACACGACGCAGTTCTGCAGAATCTCGACGAACGATGCCCCCTTGTTCGCTTGCGCGCGCTTCAGCGTTGCGACGAGATGCGGCTGCAGCGTGTCGATCGACCGCGCCACGAAGCGCGCGCCGGCGCCCAGGGCAAACGAGCACGCGGAGACCGGATACTCGATCGATCCCTGCGGCGTCGACGGCGACCGGGTGCCGCGTCGTGAGGTTGGCGAGTACTGGCCCTTGGTCAGGCCGTAGATCTCGTTATTGAACAGAATGATTTGCAGGTCGACGTTGCGGCGCAGCACGTGCAGCATGTGGTTACCGCCGATCGACAGCCCGTCGCCGTCACCAGTCATGACCCAGACGTCGAGGTCGGGGTTGGCGAGCTTGAGGCCCGTGGCAATCGCGGGGGCGCGGCCGTGGACCGTGTGAAATCCATAGGTCGACATGTAGTACGGAAACCGCGCGGCGCAGCCGATCCCACTCACGAACACCGTGCGCTCGCGCGAGACGCCGAGCTCGGCGCACGTCTTCTGGACCGCCTTGAGGATCGCGTAATCGCCGCAGCCCGGACACCAGCGGACCTCCTGGTCCGAGGCATAGTCCTTGGGGGCGAGCTGGGCGTCGGTGATCGTGGTAACGGTCATCCCGCCTCACCTCCGAATCCCTTCCCCTCAGGGGGAGGGGGGGCGCCCCCCCGAATTCTTTGCACGATGTCCGTCACGCGGAACGGCTTTCCGGTGACTTTGCTGAAGCCTTCCGCGTCAATCAGATATTCGGCCCGGAGCAACTTCACGAGTTGCCCGTTGTTCATCTCCGGCACGAGCACGCGCTCGTAGCGCTGCAGCAGGTCGCCGAGGTTGCGTGGGAAGGGGCTGAGATAGCGCACCTGGATGTGTGCGACGTCCCGCCCTTCATCGCGTGCAATCTGCACCGCCCGATGAATCGCGCCGAACGTCGAGCCCCAGCCGACAACCGCGAGCTTGCCGTGGTCGTCTCCGAGCGATACGGTCTGCAGCGGGATGTCGCGCGCGATCCCCGCGATCTTGTCCGCCCGCGCCTTGGTCATGCGCGCGTGGTTGTCCGGATCGTACGAGATGTGTCCCGTGTCGTAGTCGCGCTCGAGGCCGCCGATGCGGTGCTCCATGCTCGGCGTGCCGGGCTTCACCCAGGGGCGCGCGAGCGTCTCCGGATCGCGCAAGAAGGGATGGAATCCTTCCGGGTCGGTGCGATAGCGGACGGGGAACCGCGGCAGGTCCGATTCCTTTGGAATGAGCCACGGCTCGGCGGCGTGCGCGAGGTAGCCGTCGCTCAGAATGATTACCGGAGTCATGTACTTCGTGGCGATCCGCACGGCTTCGATCGCGATGTCGAAGCAGTCGGCGGTGGAGACGGGCGCGAGCACGGCGAGCGGCGCGTCGGCGTTGCGGCCGTGCACGGCCTGGAACAGATCCGACTGCTCCGCCTTCGTCGGCATGCCCGTCGACGGACCCGCGCGCTGCGAGTCGATCACGACGAGCGGCAGCTCGGTGGCGATCGCCAGCCCCAGCATCTCGGTCTTGAGCGCGATCCCGGGTCCCGAGCTCGACGTCACGCCCAGCGCGCCGGCATACGACGCGCCCAGCGCCGCGCCACTGGCCGCGATTTCATCCTCGGCTTGGAACGTGACCACGCCGTAGGCGCGCAGGTTGGCCAGGGTGTGGAGCAGCGCCGATGCCGGCGTGATGGGGTAGCCGGCGAACACCATCTTCTCGATGCCGGCGGCGCGCATCCCGGCGACGAGGCCCCACGCGAGCCCTTCGGTCCCGCTCACGGTCCGGTAGCGGCCAGGCTGCACGTCGGCCTTCGGCACGACGTAGCCGACCATGTGCTCCGTCATCTCGGCCGTCTCGCCGAACGCGTGCCCCGCGTTCAGGGCGGCAATGTTCGCCTCGGCGATGATCGGCTTCTTCGCGAACTTCCGCTTGAGCCACTCGACCGTCGCGGCGCGCTCGTAGCCGTACATCCACAGCAGCAAGCCAAGCGCCCACATGTTGCGGCAGAGATGGGCTTCGCGTGAAGAGAGCCCGTGCGGCTTCACCGCATCGGCGGTGAGCTTCGTGATGTCGAACTTGAGGACCTGGTATTTGGCAAGCGAATCATCCTCGAGCGGATTCTTGGCATAACCCGCTTTTTTCAGGTTACGCTCGTTGAATGCATCGGTATCGACGATGACGGTGCCGCCGACCTTGAGATCGTTCAGCTCGACGGTGAGCGCCGCCGGGTTCATCGCCACCAGTACGTCGACCGCGTCTCCCGGGGTCATGACGTCGGTCCCGCCGAAATGGATCTGGAACGCGGAGACGCCGAAGGTCGTACCGGTGGGTGCGCGGATTTCCGCCGGGAAATCGGGGAACGTGGAGAAATCGCTGCCCGCGAGCGCGGTCTCGAGGGTGAACTGCGCGCCGGTCACCTGCATCCCGTCGCCAGAATCGCCCGCGAAGCGAATCACAACGGAGTCGCGGGTTTCGCGCCCTGGGCCCGGGGAAATGGCGGAAGTGACCATGCCGGTAATCTACACGAGGTTTCGCACTACGAACCACACATTGGCCGGCCGTTCGGCAAGCCGGCGCATATACCAGGCGAACCAGGCGCTGCCGTAGCTGATCAAGACGCGGACCCGGGCTCCCATCCTCGCCAACTTACGCTGCTCTGCGGCGCGAATCCCATACAGCATGTGAAATTCGTATGAAGAGGGGTCCACGCGTTGCGCCCCCGCCGCTTTGCGAATCGCCTCCACCAGCCCGAAATCGTGCGTTCCGAAGACTGGCTTCGCGCGCTGCCGGCCGGCCTCGGTCAATAGCCGGTTGGCGAGCTGGCGGTAGTTTTCGTCGACATCGCTCTTCTTTGGGAAGGCGATCTCCGCCGGCTCGTTGTAGGCGCCTTTCACCAAACGAATGGCCGGCGCCAGCGATAGCAGGCCCTCGAGATCCTTCGCCGTCCGCCGTAGGTACGCTTGGAGGCAGACGCCCACATTGGGCCATTCGGTCTTGGCCCGGCGGTACACCTCGAGGGTCGCATCGACATAGCGCGATTCCTCCATATCGATCCACAGAAACGAACGCGCCTGTTCCGCGCGGGCCGCGAGCTTCAGGACATCCTGGATGCAGCCCTCCCGGCTCGCGTCGATCCCGAGGTGGGTGAGCTTGACCGAGATGTGCGCCGGCAGCTTGCGCCGCTGGATCTTCTCGAGCACCCCGAGGTAATGATCGCGCACCTCGGCGGCATCGGCCCGACTCGTCACCTGTTCGCCGAGCTCCGTGAGTACGGTGCCGAGGTCCTGTTTGGCAAATGCGCCCGCGGCTTCGAGGGCATCGTCGAGTGTCTCGCCCGGCATGAAGCGGCGGACGGCGCGCTGAAAGAACCGGCGGTCGCGCAGCTGCTGCGCAAGCCACTGGCTGCGTGACGCCTTGAGGAGGACGCTGCGTGCAAGGCCCATCCAGAGATAGTGTAGTGTATCCTTATTTCATGCCAGCACGGCATGTCGTACTCGTCAGCGCCATCGCGCTATTTGGCGCCTGCGCGCGCCCGCAGGTCGGTGGCATTCCTCCCGGGGGGGGCCCAAGCGCCTTGCCGAGCGAGGCCTGCCTGCTGTCGACCGGCGATGTCTCGACTCACAGCGCGACGATCACGATCGGCCTGACCGATGCCGTCAACCCGCGCCACGCCCCCACACCGCGCACCGACGGCGAACGTCTCGTGTTCCGCCATCTGTACGAGACGCCGGTGCGCATCGATTGCGACGGGCATGTGCAACCCGAGCTGGCCGAGAAGTGGGTGCGGGGCGACGACGGGCGGCGCTGGACGTTCCAGTTACGCGATGGCGCGCAATTCTGGGATGGCGCGCCGGTGACGGCACAAGACATCGTGTTTGGACGAGGCGGCGCCGGCTACACGCTGGGCGCGCTCGAAGCGCGAGTGGTCACGGTGACACTGGCGAAGCCGAAGGACGAAGTGCCCCCGGTGCTGGGCGACGTCGGGTTGGCCGTGACGAAGGCCGCTCCTGATACGAGCTGGCCGATCGGCACGGGTCGCTATTGGGCGACAAGCGCGACAACCACCCCGCAGGAAATCCGCGCCCACACGCGCGGCGGAGATACCCTCGTCTTCCGCTTCGCCGCGGGCGGCGATGCTCGAGACTTGCTCGACGCGGGCGTGGACCTGCTGGTGACACGCGACCGCGCGCCGCGCGACTACGCCGCCACGCTCAAGAATTACACGGTCGTCTCGCTGCCGTGGGATCGCACGTATGTGTTTGTCACGCCCGAAGCGGGCGAGACCCGCTTCGACGGGCTGGAGCAGGCGGTTCGGGCCGAAGCGCGGCGCCCGGAGGGCGCTTTCTGGTGGCAAGACCTTCGCCCCTGCGGCATGGGAGGCCCGAGCACTCCGCCGGCATCGACCGGACAACGGCGTATCCTCTATAACCGCGCCGATCCGACGGCCCGGGAGCTGGCCGCTCGTCTCGCGGCCTTGAGTCACGCCGTCGCCACGGCTCGGGGCCCCGACGATCTCGGCGACGCCGTCGCCGCGGGCAAGGATTGGGGATACATCATCGCGCTCCCGCGGCTCGCGGCTGATCCGTGCCGTGCCGCTAAGGATCTGCTGCCGGCCTGGTCGGCCACGATCACGGCGCTGGTCGATACCCGCCCGACGGCGATCGTCCGCCGTGGCGTAGCTCGGTGGACCGTCGATCAGGACGGCACGGTACACCTCGCCCCATGACGTTTCGCACCCGCCTCCTCATCTCGTTCGGGGTGGTGGTCCTTGTTCCGCTGCTCGTCTTTGGTCTCGGCATCCGCATGGAGATGGCGCGGCGCGTGACGGGGGAATACCAACGCCGCGTCGATGCGCTCGTCGCAGTGATCGACGCCGATCTGGCCCGCGAGACCGACCGGGTCGGGGCGCGGCTGGCGGCGTTGCGAAGCTCGCTCAGGGACGACAACACGTTTCGCGCAGGGGTCCGCGGTGGGGACAGCGGTTACGTCCTCGATTATGCCGCGAACGCCATGCGCCTAGCCGGCCTCAATTTTCTCCAGATCCAGGACGACGAAGGTCGCGTGGTTTCGTCGGGGCATTTCCGCAATGAGTTCGGCCGCCTCGGTCCAGCGGTCCCACGAGGCGGACCCGCGCTGGTGCGCGCCGCGACCGCGGAAGGGCCGTTTTTGGCGCTCGTCACCAGCGACACGGTGAGTATCCTGCGCAAGCCGTTTCGGCTGGTGGGAGGCGTGGCGATCGATTCCTCGTTTCTCCAACGCCTTGCTCGTGACCCCGAACTGGGGGTTGCTCTGCGGTTGGCTCACGATTCCGCTGCTCCCGATTCGGGAAAGCTCGTCGTGGGCGAGTTGACGCTGCCATACGTCGACGCCGTGGATGGTCCGGGGACCGTGGAGCAGGCGCACATCGTCGTCACGCGCTCGTCCGCGCTGCTCACGGCGCTGCAGCGCAACGTGAACCTCTGGTTTGCGGTCGCCGTGCTGGTTGCGGCGCTCGCCGCGCTGTTGCTCGCCGGCTGGCTCTCGACGCGCATCAGCGCGCCCATCGAGGCTCGCATCGCCATCGGCGACCTCGCCCGGCAGGTGAATCACGACCTGAAGAACGGCCTCGCCCCGCTGCGCAATGTGTTCCGCCATCTCGTCCAGGTGGCGCGCGACAAACCAGACGAATTGGCGCACGTCTTCACGGAGCGGCAGGGGACGGTCGAATCGAGCATCAACTACCTGGAGACGCTTGCGGCCAACTATGCGAAGCTGTCTCCGCAATCGGAACGGAAGGCGACGGATGTGAATGCGGTCGTTCGTGAGACGATTGGAGGGGGGGGGCCCAACTCGGTGAAAGCCAAGTTGGCGGATGGGCTTCCCGTGGTGACCATCGACGCGCTGGTATTACGACGAGTGATCGAGAACCTGTTGAGCAACGCGGTCGACAGTCTGGAGGGGAAGAACGGGACCGTGATGATCACGACCGAACGCGGCCCTGGTCTGGTGCGGATCGCGGTCAGTGATACGGGACGAGGCATGACGAAGGGCGAGTTGGATCGTGCGTTTGATGATTTCTACACGACGAAAGAGGGTGGCACTGGTCTAGGCCTCTCCATAGTCCGCAGGCTGGTGATCGATTCGAACGGCTCGCTGAAGGTGGAAAGCGAACCGGGGAAGGGGTCTCGATTCGTCGTGGAGCTTCCAGCACAATGACCCTGGTCTTGATCGTGGACGATGTCCCTGCCATGGCCGAGCAGTACGCGTATGACCTGCAGCGCCTGCGCGGCTACGAAACCCTCATCGCGAAAAGCGGTCGAACCGCGCTCGAGAGTCTCACGCGCGACTCCATCGACTGCGTGATACTCGATCTCGAGATGCCCGGGATGGACGGATTCGAAGTGCTGCGTTCGGTCGAGCGCCTTAGCCTCCGCGTGCCGATCATCGTCTATACCGGGACGGGTGACTACGACCGCTGCGTGCAGGCGATTCGCCTGGGCGCGTACAGCTTCATCGACAAAGCCGAGCCGATGGA
Source organism: Gemmatimonadales bacterium (assembly GCA_036781225.1). GTDB lineage: Bacteria > Gemmatimonadota > Gemmatimonadetes > Gemmatimonadales > GWC2-71-9 > 20CM-2-65-7. The sequence continues at coordinate 24,128 of DAIQBJ010000010.1, forward strand.
GCGCGTCGCGCAGGAGGTGGAGAACGCGATCGAGCGGCGGCGCCTGACAGAGCAGGTGACACTGCTGCGGCGCGGTTTCGGACTCGAGTCGCCACTCGTGGGGATGAGTCCCGCGCTGGCCAAGCTCAAGGAAGCGATCGTGCGGATCGCCCCGGTGCCGAGCCCTGTGCTGATCGTGGGCGAAAGCGGCACGGGGAAGGAGCTGGTCGCGCGTGAGCTGCATCGCCTGGGCGCCAATCCCAAGGGCCCGTTCGTGGCCATCAACAGCGCCGCGCTGCCGCACGAGCTCGTGGAGAGTGAGCTGTTCGGTCATGAGCGGGGGGCCTTCACCGGGGCGAACGCCACGCGCAAAGGCGCGTTCGAGGCGGCGAGCGGCGGCACGCTCTTCCTCGATGAGGTCGGCGATCTGCCCGCCGCCGCACAGGCCAAGCTGCTGCG
>DAIQBJ010000011.1:0-23788 GCA_036781225.1 Gemmatimonadales bacterium
GCGAAGGCGCCCACCGCCACGCCGCCGAGGAGCAGAATCCGGGCATCGAGCGCGGCGCCGCCGATCAGGCCCAGCCGATAGACCAGCGCCAGCGCGGCGAGGGCCCCGACGAAGGCGGCGATCGGGAGCGCCCACGGACCCGAGAGGTGCGAGGCGATCGCGAGCACCGCGCCGAGTCCAGCCCCGCCCGACAGCCCGAGGAGGAACGGATCCGCGAGTGGGTTGCGCACCAGCGCCTGCAATGCGGCGCCTGCGACGCCGAGCGAGCCGCCGACGAGAAAGGCGAGCAGGGCGCGCGGGACGCGCAGATTCCAGACGATGTCCGAATGGAGCAGCTCCCCGAGCGGCACGGCGGCCGGCCCCAATACCACGCTGGCGCCGAGTGCCAGCGCGGCCGCGACGAACAGCAGCGTCCATTTCATCTGCGGGGGGCGTCGTTCCGCACCAACAGGGCCCGGAGCTGCCGGATCGCCTCGCCTGATCGTGGACCCGGTCGTCCGAATAACGAACCACGCAGTAACAGGAAATGGCCCTCCCGCACGGCACGCACCGCGCGCCATTCGCGTCGTTTCGCGAATGCGGGTGCCTCGGCGGAATCGGACAGCACGGCGATCCATTGGGGATCGCGCGCCGCGATCGTTTCGAGCGACACCTGCGACGACGGCGCGGCCACATCGTGGAAGACGTTGCGCGCACCGGCCAGCGTGGCGAGCTCATCGAGATAGCTCCCGCGACCGATGATGATCGGCGGGTTGTCCCAGACGACAAACGCGACGGTGGCGGACGGTGGAGGTGGGTGGACGTTGGTGGAGGTCAGACTGTCCATTACCAGAGCAAGTGAATCAGCACGCTGCTCGAGGCCCGTCAGGCGTCCCAGGGTGCGCGTCGCAGGGCCGAGGTCTTCCAGGCGATTGAGATCGAGCAAAACCGTGCGAATGCCGATCCGTTCAAGCTGGCGCGCGGCGATGACGTTCGGGCCCGAGTTGTAGAGGACCACGAGATCGGGCTGCCGCGCCGCCACCGCTTCGATGTTCGGCGGCATCCCGTCGCCGACGCTCGGAACCGCCAAGGCTGCGGGCGGATAGTCACACCACGTTGTCCGACCGACGACGCGGTCGCCCGCGCCGATGTCGAAGAGGATCTCGGTGAATGACGGCAGGAGCGAAACGATCCGGCGGGCTGGCGGGCCGGCGGGCCGGCGGGCTGGCGAGCCGCACGCCGTGAGAACTACGAGAGCCAGGAAAAGCCGTCGCTGCACCATCCCTCCCGCGAGGGAATTGACTGGTGGCGCGAACGAAGACGTCTCCTGGCTCCGGGCTTATACGGCTCGCCTTCCCGGGAATCACCCAGTGGCACTGAGCCGCTACAGCTGCCCGTTACAGTGGCGGGGCCGCGCCGGACTCGCACCGGCTTCCGTAATCCCCGTTCGCGAAACGTATGACTCGGTCAGTCTAGGCGGGCGCCTGCCGTTTCCGCAAGGCCCACACCAGCGCCAACACCATGCCGGCAACCAGCACGGCGATCAGATACGGAAGCAGCGTCTGCGCCCGGAATTTTCCCGCCGGCAGCTGAATCTCCACGCGATCATCCGGCATGAGCGGGCCAGCGCGATACGCGGCGTAATAGTGGCCCTCCAGCGGTTGCACGCCCAACGACGCGACCCCCGGCGCGGTCACTGCGGCGGCAGTGTCCTCGATCAGCAGATTCAGATTGTCCGTTACTTGATCGATCGGGATGGCGAGCGTCCGGATGCCGGCGGGCAGCGTGTAGGCGTAGCTCAACTGCTTGACGGGCCCGGGTGGAATCGGGCCGAGCACGAAGACGCTGTCGTGGCGAAACAGCATCGCGTCAGGCGAGACGTCGCCCTGCCCGCCGCGCAGTTGCCCGACGCCGTGCGGAACTCTCCCCGCCCACGTGGGAAACAACGTGTCCTTGGTGATCCGCGTGGTCTCCCCGGTGTTCTGGAGCTCCAGGATCTCCAGCACCTCGCGCGTACCTTCGGTGCCGGCACTGGCGACGGTGGCGAGGCGGCGCTCGAGCCGAATCGGCGGGGCCTTGGTGGTGGTCGGATACGCCATGATGTCGTCCATATGCGCCACGGGACGGCCGGTGAGATTCAGCGGCAAGGAGAAGTACGCGAGGCTGTCATACCACGCGCTCACGACGTAGATGCTGCTCGTATCCGCCTGGTGCACCTCGAAGCGATAGCGGCCCCGCGCGTCGGTACGCGATGAGTCGATGGGGCCGCCACCGGCGCGGGTGACGCGATGCAGGACGACGGATGTATTCGCGAGGGGGATTGTATCGCGGCCGCCACGCAGCACGCGACCGCTCACGCTTACCTGCCCGGCCGGCGCCTGGGACATGAGCGGGGAGAACGCGCCGAGCCCGAGAACGAGAAGGCTACGGCGTGAACTTGCCGAAATCTTCGGGATCGAGGTTCTGGAGGTATGACTTCAGCGTGTCCGCGTCGAGCGGCGCACCCCCGGGGCCCGTGCCGCCCGGTTGAATCGTGCTGTCGGTCGTATCGATCGACGTCAACTCGAGGAGCGTGTCGCTCGTGAAGATTGGGGCCTTGAGACGCAGCGCGAGCGCGATCGAATCAGAGGGCCGGGCGTCGATCTGAATGACGGTGTCGCCCCGGTAGATGTGCAGCTCGGCGAAGTAGGTATTGTCCTTCACCTGGGTGATGATCACCTTGCGCAGCTCGGCACCCAGACCGACGATCACTTGCTTGAGCAGGTCGTGGGTCAGCGGACGGGAGAACTTGACCCCGGCCAGCTCCATCGCGATGGCGCTCGCCTCCGCGGGTCCGATCCAGATGGGCAACACGCGTTGCCCGTCCTGCTCCTGCAAAATCACTACCGGCGTATTGGTCGTGCGATCCAGCCCGAGGTGAGCTACCCGCACCTGCAGCAATGCTCCCCCCGGGGACGTCACTCAGGTCCCCATATCCCAGGACGCGAGATACTTGCGCTGTGACGGTGTGAGTGTGTCGATCGCGACGCCCATCGCCTGCAGCTTGAGGCGCGCGATCTCCTGATCGAGCTCGGTGGGAATGCGATGCACGTCCTTGCTGAGCGTCTTGGCGTTGCTCACGACGTGCTCGGCCGCGAGCGCCTGGTTGGCGAATGACATGTCCATGACGCTCGCCGGGTGCCCCTCGGCCGCCGCGAGGTTGATCAGCCGGCCGTCGGCGAGCACAAACAGTTTCTTGCCGCCGAGCTGCCACTCGTCGACGAATTCGCGCACGTGCACGGGCCCTTTCGCCACTTGCTTCAGTCCCTCGAGGTCGATTTCCACGTTGAAGTGTCCCGAGTTGGCCACGATCGCGCCGTCTTTCATGGCGCGCATGTGCTCTACCCGGATGACCTCCACGTTGCCGGTCAGCGTCACAAACAGATCACCCTGCGGAGCGGCCTCGGACATCGGCACGACCCGATAGCCATCCATTTGCGCTTCGAGCGCCTTCATCGGGTCGATCTCGGTGACGAGCACATTGGCGCCCGCGCCGCGCACCCGCATCGCGAAGCCGCGGCCGCACCAGCCATACCCCGCCACGACAACGGTGCTCCCCGCGATCAGCATGTTCGTCGCGCGCACGATGCCGTCGAGCGTCGACTGGCCCGTACCGTAGCGATTGTCGAACAGATGCTTGGTCTGCGAATCGTTCACGGCGATGACCGGGAACTGGAGCACGCCGTCCTTGGCCATGGCTTTCAGCCGGATCACGCCCGTCGTGGTCTCCTCCGTCGAGCCGATCACGCCGGCGACGAGCGCCTTGCGATCCGCGGACGACAGCGTCTCGACCCACTTGCGGACCGGCGGTGCCAGATCGTCGAGCCGGTTCAACGCGATCATGTGAAGCGCGCCGACGAGATCGGCGCCGTCATCCATGGTGATGTCGGGCCGGTGCGCCAGGGCGGCACGGATGTGGTCGTAATAGGTCGCGTGGTCCTCGCCTTTGATCGCGAAGACCTTGATGCCGTGATCGCGCACGAGGTGCGCCGCGACGTCGTCCTGGGTCGACAGAGGATTCGACGCGCACAGCGCGACGTCCGCTCCGCCTGCTTGCAGCGCGACCGCGAGGTTCGCGGTCTCCGTGGTGACGTGGAGGCAGGCGGCAAGCCGCTTGCCCGCCAACGGTTTCTCGCGCTCAAAGCGCTGCCGCAGCTGGCGCAGCACCGGCATGGACCGCTCGGCCCACTCGGTCCGGCGCCGCCCCTCGTCGGCGAGCTTGAGGTCCTTGATGTCGTTTTTCGATGTCGGTTTGGTGGCCGTCTCAGACATTGGCTTTCCGGGAAGTGCGAGAAGCCCGTTCCGCGGCGACCTTCAGCTCTTCGACGCGATCGACGTGCTCCCAGGTGAAGAGTTCGACGGCCTTGTCGCCGACCTTGCGCCGCTCCGGCGCGCGGCCGAAGTGACCGTAGGCCGCCGTCGGCCGATAGATGGGATTCCGCAAATTGAGGGCCTGGATGATGCCGGCAGGAGTCAGATCGAAGACTTCACGGACCGCCGTCTCGAGCGCGTCCTGCGGCACGGTGCTCGTGCCGAAGGTATCGACCATGATCGAGACCGGCTCGGCGACGCCGATCGCGTAGGCGACCTGCGCTTCGCAGCGCTTGGCCAGGCCCGCCGCGACGATGTTCTTGGCTACCCAGCGCATCGCATACGTCGCGGAGCGATCGACCTTGGACGGGTCCTTGCCGCTGAACGCCCCGCCGCCATGCCGCGCCATGCCGCCGTAGCTGTCGACGATGATCTTGCGGCCCGTAAGCCCCGCATCGCCCTGCGGCCCGCCGACCACGAACCGGCCGGTCGGGTTCACGAGCACGTCCTGGTCCTTCACCTCGAAGCCGGCCTCGGCGACGACCGGACGAACCACATGCGCGAGAATGCCGGCGCGCAGCTCCCTGTTGTCGATCATGTCCGAGTGCTGTGCCGAGACCACGAGCTTGTCGATGCCGACGGGCTTCGAACCTTCGTACAGCACGCTGACTTGCGTCTTACCGTCCGGTCGCAGCCAGGGGAGCTCGCCGCGCTTGCGCACCGTCGCCAGCCGCTCGGCCAGGCGGTGCGCGATGACGATCGGCAGCGGCATCAGCGAGGGCGTCTCGTCGGTCGCATACCCGAACATCATGCCCTGATCCCCCGCCCCGCCCTTGTCCACGCCCAGGGCGATGTCGGTCGACTGGCGATCGATCGTCGTCAAAATCGCGCAAGTCTGCGCATCGAAGCCGAAGTTGGCGTCGGTGTACCCGATCGAGGTGATCGTGCCGCGCACGATATCGGGGATGTGGGCGTAGGTCGAAGTGGTGATTTCGCCGGCAATTACCGCCATGCCGGTCGTGACCAGCGTTTCGCAGGCAACCCGGGCGGTGGGATCCTCGAGGAGAATCGCGTCGAGCACCGCGTCAGAGATCTGATCGGCGATCTTGTCGGGGTGCCCTTCCGTGACCGATTCGGAAGTGAAGACGTGACGATGAGTTGGCATGTTCCAGTCCGTTAGAGTTTCAAACTACCCGAGCGTCTTCCGGCGGGCAACCGAGCGTCGGGATCGAGCAACGTCAGGTCCACCGCTTCCGCCAGAGCGAACCGTAATATGTCGAGTGCGAGGTCTGCCGACCTAGCCGCGAGGGCGGCCTCCGCCGCCGACCGTGCTTGCGCGGTGGTCACCTGCCGAATGAGCCACTTGATGAACGGCAGCGCCGGCGGGGCGACCGACAGCGTTTCATACCCCAGTCCGAGCAGAAGGAACGCGGAGAGCGGCTCCGAGGCCATCTCACCGCAGACGCTCGCCGGCTTGCCGGCCGCGCGCGCCGCTTCGGCCACGAGCTTCAGGAGACGCAGCACGCTCGGATCGTGCGGCGTGAAGCGGTCGGCCATGCGCGCATTGCCACGATCCACCACGAGCGTGTACTGCGTGAGGTCATTGGTCCCGACGCTGAGAAAGTCGCTGATCTCGGCGAGCCGGTCCGCCATCACCGCGGCGGCCGGCGTCTCGACCATCACCCCGAGGGGCACGCTCTTCGCGGCGGCGATCCCGGCGCGCTCGAGGCGATCGCCTTCCTCCCCCATCATCTCACGCGTGCGCTCGACTTCATCGAGCCGCGTCACCAGCGGAATCATGAGTTGCAGATTGGCCGTGACGGCCGCGCGGAGCACGGCGCGAATCTGGGTGCGAAACATCTCCGGCTCATCGAGACAGACGCGCACCGCCCGCCACCCCAGCTGGGGATTGGGCTCGGCGGGGCCGCGGAACGGCGCCGGGAATTTGTCGCCGCCGAGATCGTAGGTGCGGATGACGACGGGATGGCCGGAGAACGCTTCCCCGACCAGCCGGAAGTATTCCTTCTGTTCATCCTCAGTCGGGAGCTTGCTGTGACCGGTGATGAGAAACTCCGTCCGCAGGAGCCCGACACCCTCCGCACCGTGCGCCTTGGCCGCCGCGACTTCATCGGGGAGATCGACGTTGCCGCGCAGGGCGATCCGCACACCGTCGACGGTCACGGATGGCTGCGCGACCGCTTCCTCGAGCCGCGCCGCCAGCTCGCGGCGCCGGGTGTCGCTCCGTTTGGCTTCTTCGACTTCCTCTGGTGTCGGGTCGAGCAGGACCGTGCCGCGGGTCCCGTCGAGAATCGCCTTCGTGCCCTGACGAATGCGGGCCACGGCGCCGCGCAGGCCGAAGATCGCGGGAATGCCGAGGGAATGCGCCAGGATCGCGGCGTGGGAGGTCCGCGTGCCTTCCTCGCTGATCAGCCCGACGACGTGCGCGCGGTCGAGCTGCACCGTCAGCCCGGGCGAGAGCTCGCGCGCGACGATGATCGACGGCTCGGCGATCATCTCCCACACATCGGCGTCGCCGGCGTGCATCAAATGCTGGATCACGCGGATCGCGACACCCGTCAGATCGGAGAGCCGATCCTTGAGCAGCGGGTTTCCCGCCGCGGTCCAGAGATCGCGGACTTCGAGCGTCTTGAACTCGAAGGCCTTTTCCGCGGTGAGATGGTTCTCGCGAATCAGCTCGATGACGCCGTCGATAAACTCCTTGTCTTCGAGCATGAGCAGCTGTGCGTCGAAGATGCGGGCCTCATCCACGCCGGCGCGGTCTTCGGCACGCGCGCGGAGCTCGACGAACTGTCTCCGCACGTCCTTCAGCGCCGCGCGCAGCCGCCGGACCTCTTTCTCGACCTGCGTGCGCGGCACGACGCGATGCGGCACCTCGGGCAGCGCCCAGCGCACTGTCACCGTAGGCCCCATGGCGATGCCGGGCGACACGCCGATGCCACGCAGCAGACGCTCGGACGCCGGCGTCATGCCTCTTCCTTCGTTTCCGGCTTCAGGTGCATCTCATGAAATCCGGCCGCGACGAGCTCCAGCAACGCCGCCATGGCGTCCTCGGCGTCTTCTCCATCGGTCCGGATGCGGATCGACGAGCCGCACTCGGCGGCGAGCGTCATCATGCCGAGAATGCTCTTGCCGTTCACGACGGCGTCGTCTTTGCAGACCTGCACGTTCGACTTGAAGCGGTTCGCGATCTTGACGAACTCCGCCCCCGGCCGGACGTGCATCCCGAGCGGGTTGACGATGCGGGCGTCACGCTCGATCAGGGCCATATCCACCCCGCGATGAGCGCGAGGGCCGACAGGCCCAGCGCAAGCCGCAATCCGTTCAGGCGGTCGCCGCGCAGGCGCATCGCAAGGAAGGCGACCACCGCGGCGAGGGCGAGCGCCAGACGCGTCCACGAATCGAACGGAGCCGCGAGGTACTGTGCCGTGACCGGCAGCGCGAATCCGACGGCCAGCGCCATCGCGGGTCCCAGCACGGCGGTGGCTTTCAGCAGCACCGGATGGTGGAGGGCGACGCTCACCCGGGTGCCGTAGGTCCAGCCGGCTTGTAGCGCCCACCACCGCAGCGCGACATGACCGATGTTGTACACGATCAGGAACGCGACGACGGCGGTCCAGCCGCCACCCAGCGCGACCGCCGCGAGCGTCAACGCAGACAGGAACGGCAGCCAGCCCGCCCAGACGAGCCGGTCGCCAACGGACCCGAGCGGGCCGCAGAGCGCTTCGCGCAATCGCTCGACTTGGTCGGGCGAGGCGCCGTCGTGCTCGGCACGCGCGGCAGCCCCGACCGCGAGACCAATGAGATAGGGATGCGCGTTGAAGAAATGCGCCCCGCGCGCGACGGCCGGACCGTACTTCCCGTCCGCCAAGTCGCGCAGCAGCGGCTCCTCGGCGACGCCGACACCCACGCCGAGCAAGCGCTCGTAGTTGTACGAGCCCTGCACTGCGAAAAGGCGCAAGAGCGCGCGCGCGAGCGAGACTTTCAGCGCAGCCATGCCACCCCTGCCACCACCAGCAGCCCCCCGCCCAGACCGGCGGCGAACCACACGAGATTGCGTCCTTTGCCCACGAGGCGCAGCGTGCCCCCGGCACCCGCGGCAATCGCGGCGGCGACCGTCGCGACCGCTAACAGCACGGCACCGCGGACGGTCAACGCGCCCGCGAGGAGCGGCCGTGCGAGCCAGGCGAGCACGAGGCCGAGCGCGGTCACGAGCGCCGCGCGCACGGCGTCGCGCAGCAATCCGCCCGCATGGACGCGGAGCAGCGCGCGCGGGTTCCCAGACTCGAGCGCGGCGGCCGCGTTGTGCACGACGCGCGAGTTCACGCGGCGCAGCACGTTGATCGTGAGCCCGCCGGCCAACCCCGTGGCGAAACCGACGAGGGCGCCGAGTCCGAGTCCCAGCACGCCAGCCGAAGAATGCGCCGTGGCCACGGCGGCAACCGTGGCGGGACCGTACTCGGGATAGCGTACGGCGCCGACCGGCAGGATGTCGTACTGCATCAGCTCGAAAACGATGCCGAGCCTCAGGCCGGTCGGAATGTCGCCGAGGATCGCGCCCGCGACCGTACCCGCGACGATCGGTCGGGCGATCATCATCTGGGGCAGGCTCACCAGATCCACGCCGACGAGCGTGCCCCACACCAGAAGCGCGATCAGGACTTCGACGGGAAGATTCACGTGAATTCCCCGACCGGGACCGGACGCGCGGTGGGGACGTCCTGGGCCGTGACGTCGACGCCGCGCGCCGCGAGCGCGCGCAGCTTCCGGGCCTCGTCGTCGGTCAGGTAGACGAACCGGAGCCGCTCGGTGCGACCGGCGCGGTGATGGACGCCGCCGATGTTCAAGCGGCGAACCTGGGGCGCGCGCTCCGCGAGCGCGACGGCCGTGTCGATGTCGCCGACCAGCAGGATGCCCACCCGGGGATCCGCTTCCCAGGCGGATAGTTCCTGCGCGGCTTCTTCGACCGAGGCGAAGCGGACTTCTATCGAGGGGGGCACACCCATGCGGTAGAGGTCCTGCTCCCAGTCGCTGCTCCGCACTTCATCATCGACGAGCACGATGAACGACACGTTGAGCGGCTGTCCCCAGCCCACCACCACCTGTCCGTGGATCAGGCGGTCGTCGATGCGATACAGCGCGAGCGTCATGCCGCGGTAACTCGAATCGCTTTGCTGCCGGCGTCGACGGCTCGGCGCGCGGCTTCCTCAGGCGTGACAGCGCGGTGGAACACGAAATCGAGCAGCATGGCCAGATTTACGCCGGTGACGATGGCGATGTCGGCGTGACGCTTGGCGAAACGCAGTGAGGTGTTGAGGCACGACCCGCCCGGTAGATCCACGAACAACACCGCCGGCCCGGCACCCACCGCCGCGCTCAGCCGCTCGGCGAGCGCCTCGGTTCCGCAGCCTTCGTTGGACACGGGCGTCAGCGCACCCTCGATGCCCGTGATGACGGTGACGGCGGAGACGAGCGCCTGCGCCACGGCGGCATGGGACACGATGACCCCATGGAGGTCACTCATAGTCATCCTCCAGATACCGCTGCAGCTCCCCCTTCTCGCGCATGCGGCGAATGAGGCGCTCATTGAACGCATTCGCCGAATCCACGCCGCTGTAGCGCAGCAGGTGGTTCATCGCCACGACCTCGCAAATCACCGTCAAATTCTTGCCCGGATTGAGCGGCACCGTCACGAGCGGGAGCGGCACATCGAGCAACTCGGTCTGCTGCAAGTCCAGGCCGGTGCGATCGTACTCGCGCGTATTGTCCCAATCCTCGAGCTGCACGACGACCTCGATGCGCTTTTGCTGACGGACCGAGCGGATGCCGAACAACGCGTTGATGTCGATCAGCCCCACGCCGCGAATCTCCATGTAATGGCGTGAGACCTCATGGCCGCGGCCGATGAGGACGTCGTGGCCCCGCCGCGTGATGTGGACGACGTCATCGGCGACCAGGCGGTGACCGCGCTCGACCAGATCGAGAACGCATTCGCTCTTGCCGATGCCGGAACGGCCGCGAAACAGCAGGCCCACACCGAAGACGTCGGCGAGCGACCCGTGGACCGTGGTGCGGGGCGCAAACGCGTCGTCCAGAAATGGCTTGAGGCGCCGATAGAACTCGGCGGTCTTGAGCTTGGTGCGGATGACGGGGATGCCGCGGTCGCGCGCCAGCTGCACCAGATCGCCCGGCGGCTCCTGCCCCTTCGTGATGATGATGCAGGGCAGCTCGTAGGACAGGAACGTGTCGAGCGCCTTGCGCCGCCCCTTGTCGTCCAGCGCGGCGAGATAGGTGATCTCCGTCTCACCGAGAATATGGATCCGGTCGGTGCCGATGAACCGCGCGGTGTAGCCCGCGAGCACGAGCCCCGGGCTCGAGGCTTCGGCCGATTTCACCTCGCGCTGTAATCCGACCTCCCCCGTCAGCAGCTCGAGCTGCAACGGATCGCCCTTTGCGAGGAGATCGCCGACCTTGATCACGAGACCTCGGGAGCTTTGGAGCGGCGCGCGGTGCGGCGGGCGCGCGGCGTGTCCTTCTCGTCGAGCAACTGCCGCTTCACACGCGCGATCGCGAGATCCAGCGCCGAGCGCAGATCGGCAGCCGACGCCTTGGCCACGTGGACACGGCCGCGGGGTGTGTGCACTTCGATCTCCACTGCCGCCTCGCCATGGTCCTCCGTGAACAGTACCTGCGCGTGGTGGGGGCGGCGCGCGAGCTTGGCCACCTTCTCGACCAGCTCCCGCGCGTGGGCGCGCATGTCATCGTCGAGCTCGGTATGACGGGCGGTAATGGTCACACGCATGACTCAGTCCTCCCCTTTGCGTTCGGCAATACTCCGCTGGAGATGCTCGAAGGTCGCATGCGCCGCCGCGTCCCACGAGAGCCCTTCCGCAAAACTGCGGGCCGCGCGTCCCAGCCGCTCGACCAGGTCACGATCCGACGCCAGCGCCACCATGCGATCCGCGAGCGCCCGCCAGTCTCCATGTGGAACGAGATACCCCGTGACTCCCGGTCGCACCGACTCACGCAGTCCCGGACTGTCCGACGCCAGCGCCGGCGTACCGCACGCGGCCGCTTCGACGTTGGTGATCCCCCACCCTTCTTTGGGACTCGGAAACACCACCGCCCACGCGCGACGCAGCAAGGTTCGCTTCTCGTCTTCCGGCACGAAGCCGAGGAATCGCACGGCATCCCCCAGCCCCAATGCCGCGACGATGCGCTCGAGCCGCGGCCGATCATCACCCTGGCCGCAGATATCGAGCATCAGGTCGGGACGCGCCAGACGCGCGGCGGCGACCGCCCGCAGAGCGTACTCCACTCCTTTATAACGCTTCAATCGGCCAAGGTACAAGAACGTGGGGCGTGGCGCGCGCGGCGTTGCCGGGTCGGGCCGATAGCGTTGGGAATCCACGCCGGGATGGATGACAACGACCTTGTCTCGTGGCACGCCGCGCCGCACCAGGTCGTCCCGCGTGCTTTCGGAAATCGCGTGGAAGCCGGCCCGCCGGTAAATCCAGGGAATCGGCAGCTCGGATGCCCAGACGACTGTCGCCAGGGGCACACTGGCTTCGCTGAACGCCGTCGTCCCGAACAGATGTGGCACGATCGCGACAAGCGGCAGGCGGGTCAGCGAGGGCAAGTAGAACGGCACCTTGTTGATGTCTTCAACGACGATGTCGTACGCCGCGGTGCGCAGGGCACGCCGCACGGCGCCCCGGCCGCGCAGCGCGAAACTGTGTCTCCCCCCGATCCGCGTGACGTTGATCCCGTCCACACTGGCTCGTGGCGCGCAGCCCGGCCACCCGCTGGCGATGAGATCGACCGTGTCGCCATCCCGCCCTTGCCCCCCCCCGCCCCAGCGGGCGATGCGGCCGAACAGCTCGTGCAGGTGGATCTCCGCGCCGCCGGCCTGCGGGTTTTGACGGTCGTTCCAGTTGACGAGCAGGATCCTCACAACGCGCCGGTCTCGCGCGCGACGGCATCGAGTACGCCGTTGATGAAGGCGGGCGCGCGGGCGCCGGCAAACCAGTGGGCGAGCTTCACCGCTTCGTCGATGACCACGCGGGACGGCGTCGAGGCTTCGTCCAGCTCGGCGAGGGCGAGCCGCAGGATGTTGCGCTCCACCACACCCACGCGCTCCAGCCGCCAATGCTCCGCCGCGTCCTTGATACGCCGGTCGAACTCCGGCCGGCCCGCGATGGCTTTCGCGGCCAGGTCCGCCCCGCGATCGTAACCCTCCGGCTGGCTGCCGTAGATCACCGCGACGCGCGCGACGACCGCCTCGATGGAGGGTTCACCGGAGAGCTCCCATGCGTAGAGCAGCTGAAGGGCGCGGGCGCGCGCCTTAGTCTCGGGGCGCTGCACCGAGCCTCTCGAGCGCGGCGGCGGTCTCGAGCGCCGCCTGCACCGCCTCGGCACCTTTGTCGACTCGCGCCAGCGCCTGAGCCTCGGTCTCCGTGGTCAACACGCCGAATCCGACGGCAATGCGATGCGCCAGCGCGACGTTGCCGAGTCCCCGCGCGGCCTCTCCGGCGACGTACTCGAAGTGCGGCGTCTCACCGCGGATCACGCAGCCCAGCGCGATGATCGCATCGTAGCGCTCGCTCGCGGCGGCCGCTTCCGCGACCACGGGAAGCTCGAACGCGCCGGGAACCGAAATGACTTCGACGTTGGCGTCGGCAATTCCCCCGCGCCGGAGCGCCTCACGCGCGCCCTCGAGCAGCTTGCTGGTGATCGTTTCGTGAAACCGGCTGACGACGATTGCCACGCGCCGCTGGCGGTTGGACGTGCGCGCGGCCGGGGGTGGTTTGTGAGGCACGATCAGTGGGTGAGGAAGTGGCCGAGCTTGTCCCGCTTCACGTCGAGATAGGCGCGATTGTCGTCCGACGGCGCCGGCACGATCGGCAGCCGCTCGACGATCTCCAGACCGTAGCCCTCCAGGCCGACCAGCTTCATCGGATTGTTCGTCAGCACCCGGATCGACGACAACCCGAGGTCGAGCAGGATTTGCGCGCCGATCCCGTAGTTCCGGAGGTCCGGCTTGAAGCCGAGCTTCTCGTTCGCCTCGACGGTGTCGTGCCCCTCGTCCTGGAGCTCATAGGCCTTGAGCTTGTTCAGCAGCCCGATGCCCCTGCCTTCCTGATCGAGATATACGACGACGCCGGCGCCCTGCTCGGCGATCATGCGCATCGCGCTGTGCAATTGCCAGCCGCAGTCGCAGCGGGCTGAGCCGAAGACGTCGCCCGTCAGGCACTTGGAGTGCATACGGACCAAGATGCGCTGCTTGCCTGCGACATCGCCGTAGACCAGCGCGATGTGCTCCGCCTCGTCCACGTCATTCTTGTAACCGATGATCCGGAATTCCCCGAACGGAGTCGGCAGGCGTGCCTGCGCGACGCGATGCACGAGCCGCTCGTGCTTGAGCCGGTAGGCGACGAGCTGCGCGACAGTGATGAACGTCAGGCTGTGCTGTGTGGCGAACCGCTCGAGATCGGCCCGGCGCGCCATGGAGCCGTCGGTGTTGAGGATCTCGCAAATGACGCCCGCCGGATAGAGGCCGGCGAGCCGCGCGAGATCGATGCTCGCCTCGGTCTGACCGACCCGCTGCAGCACGCCGCCGGGGCGCGCGCGCAGCGGGAAGACGTGTCCCGGCCGGCGCAGATCGCTCGGCACGGCGGAGGGATCGATGGCCACGCGAATCGTGGCCGCGCGGTCCGCCGCGGAGATCCCCGTGGTCACACCGAAGCGCGCAGCAGCGTCGATGCTGATCGTGAACGCCGTCTCGTGGGACTCGTTGTTGTGTTCGGTCATCTGCGGCAGGCCGAGCGCGTCGCAACGTGCCGGGGTGAGCGGCATGCAGATCAGCCCGCGGGCGTGCGTCGCCATGAAGTTGATCATGTCGGCGCTGACCTTCTCGGCCGCGCCCACCAGATCCCCTTCGTTCTCGCGCCGCTCGTCATCGGCCACGATGACGAGCTTGCCCGCGCGAATGTCCGCGATCGCCTGTTCTACTGCGCCGAACGACATAGCTGCCTCACGTACTTTCCGAGAACGTCCGCTTCGACATGCACCCGATCGCCGCTCGCCAACCCGCCCAGGGTTGTGTGCTCGCGGGTAAACGGCACCAACGACACCTGGACAACACCTGCCCCCCCGCCCCCCCTGGGCAGGGCGTTCACCGTCAGACTCACGCCGTCCACCGTGATCGCGCCATGCAACACGGTGGTCTCTGTGACTTCACGCGGCACGCGAATGTCGATCAACAACGCGTCGTCCGCTGCTGCAACCCGCTCGACCGTCCCGACGCCGTCCACATGTCCCTGGACGAAGTGCCCGCCCAGCCGATCGCCCGCCCGCAACGCGCGTTCCAGATTGACCGCCCGGCCTCTGCGCCACTCACCAATCAACGTCCGACCGAGCGTGGTGGCGACGGCATGGACGGTGAACCCGCCCTTGACGACCCGCTCGACCGTCAGGCAGGCGCCGTTGACAGCGATGCTCTCGCCCTTCTTTACGCCCCGATACCGCGCCTTGATCCGCAGTGCGGCGCCGTTGTTCAGCGATACCGCGTCGATGCGGCCAATCGAGTCTACGATTCCGGTAAACATAGCCGTCGATCCAAGACCAATAATGTATCAGAGCCGAGTGCGCGCCGCTCCACGACGACCCAGCGCGGTGCGTCGGCGAGCGCAAAGGCCGGAACGCCGGGAAACGCAGGCACCGCGCCTTCGCCCAGCCACACCGGGGCCTGGATCCAGTACAGCCGATCGATGAGCCCCTCGGCGAGCAGTTTGGCCCCGAGCGCCCCTCCACCCTCACATAACAACGACTGGATCCCGGCCAACCGCAGCTGCGCGAAGCCTTGCGCCACGGTGTCGGGCCGGAAAACGCGCACGCCGTTCGCCTCCAGCACCGAGACGTTCGCCGCCGGTGCCTGCGGCGAGGCGACGATCCACGTCGGCACTTCGCGCGCCGTCTGCACGAGTGACACGCCGAGATTGAGCATCGCGCGCCGGTCGAACACGATGCGGACCGGCGGCCGGCGAGGCGTGACGTCGCCGCGTGCGGTGAGCTGCGGGTTGTCGGTGAGGGCGGTCGTGCCGCCGACGGCGATGGCGTCGAACCCGGCGCGGAGCCAGTGCACGTGCTCGCGCGCCTCGGGCCCGGAAATCCACTGTGAGCTGCCGCCCGCGTCGGCGATGCGGCCGTCGATCGAGGTCGCGAGCTTGAGGGCGACGAAGGGCCGGTCGGTTTGCAGCCGGGTCGACAGGAACGCGGCGTTCTGCGCGGCGGCCGCTTCGGCGTGCACGCCGATCTCGGTCTCGATCCCTGCGCGTTTCAGGATTTCGATCCCGCCGCGCGCTTCGGGATCGGGATCGCGCACGGCGGCGACGACCCGGCGGATGCCGGCGGCGCGGATCGCGTCGACGCACGGCGGGGTCTTGCCGTGGTGCGCGCACGGCTCGAGCGTGACGACGAGGGTCGCGCCGCGCGCCTTGTCGCCCGCTGCCCTGATGGCGTTGACCTCCGCATGCGGCCCGCCGAACTCGGCGTGCCAGCCTTCGCCGACGACGTCGTCGCCGCGGAGCAGCACCGCACCGACCAGGGGATTGGGGGACACATGCCCCCACCCGCGCCACGCCAGCTCGAGCGCGCGGCGCATCGCGACCGCTTCGCGCTCGCTATCTCTCTTCAAAGCGTACCGCGGATGCGTGTGGCTTGCGGCTGGCCGCGCGGATTTCGCCGATGAGCCACGCCGCGACATTGGTGCGCTCCGCCGCGCGCATTGCAGCCTCGACGTCGTCGCGCGCCACAACCGCGATCATCCCGATCCCGAGGTTGAAGACGCGCCGCATCTCGTCGCGACCGACCTGACCGCCGCGCATCAACACGCGAAACAGCGGCGGCCAGGGCCAGCTGCCCGCATTGACCACCGCCTCGGTGCCGGGTGGCAGGACGCGGTTCAGGTTCCCCGGAATACCGCCGCCGGTGATGTGGGCAAGCGCATGCACGCGCGGCAGGATGGGCTTGAGCGTCGTCGCATAACTGCGATGCACCGCGAGCAGCGCCTGCGCCACGGTCTGGCTGGTTTCGGGAAACGGGTCATCGATGCGCAGTTTCATCCAGTCGAACACGATCTTGCGGGCGAGGGTGTACCCGTTCGTGTGCAGCCCGGTCGACGCGTAGCCGATCAACTGATCGCCCGGGGCGACGCGATCGCCGTGAATCGCCTCGTCCTCTTCCACCACCCCGACAATCGAGCCCGCCAGATCGTAGTGACCCGGCGCGTAGAGATCGGGGAGCTGCGCCGTTTCGCCCCCGGCGAGCGTCATGTCGTGCGCGCGGCAGCCGCGCGCGACGCCCCCCACGATTTGCGCCGCGATCTCCGGGACGAGCTGGCCGGTCGCGATATAGTCGAGAAACGCGAGCGGCGTCGCACCGTGCACGAGAATGTCGTTCACCGAGTGGTTCACGAGATCCTCGCCGACGGTGTCGTGCACGTTAGCGGCCGCGGCGACGAGCACCTTGGTGCCCACGCCGTCGGTCGACATCACGAGCAGCGGCTCCTTATAGCCGTCCGGAAGGCGGACCATCCCGCCGAAGCTGCCGACCTTGCCGCGCGCGAGCGACGTCCGCGCGTTGCGGACGAGGTCGGCGATGCGGCGCTTGGCCTCGTCGGCCGTAGCGAGATTGACCCCGGCCGCGGCGTAGCGGTCAGGTGGCGGCGCGCTCACGCCTCTTCACCGTCCAGGGAGAAGTGGACGAGGTCACGGAACGCCTTCACGCGCCCGCGCACCTCCTGCAGCGTCACCTGCTCGAGTCGCTGCACGCCGAACGCCTCGACCGCGAGCGACCCCATCGCCGAGCCGTACACCATGGCGCGGCGCAGGTTGGCGAACGCGAGATCGCCGGTTCGAGCGACGTGCGCCATGAAGCCGCCCGCGAACGCGTCGCCGGCGCCCGTCGGATCGAACACCTCCAGCAGCGGGTACGCGGGCACTTTGAAGATGGTGTCGGGATCGACGAGCAACGCGCCTTGATCGCCCTGCTTGATCACGACCATCTTGGGCCCCCGGCCCAGAATCCAATGCGCCGCGCGATAGATGTTCCAATCGCCGGAGAGCTCGCGCGCTTCCGAATCGTTCACCATCAGGATGTCGATATGGCGCAGCAGCTCGAGCAACAGATCGCGTTTCCCCTGGATCCAGTAGTTCATCGTGTCGCAGGCGACGAGCGTCGGATCCTTGACCTGGTCGAGCACACCGAGCTGCAGCTCGGGATCGATGTTGCCGAGGAAGACGTACTTGGCGCTGCGGAACTTCTCGGGAATGCGCGGCCGGAAGTCGGCGAAGACGCCGAGCCGGGTCTCGAGTGTCTCGCGGCTGTTGAGATCGTAGGAATAGCGCGCTTTCCAGCGAAACGACTCGCCTTTTTGCCGCTCCACCCCGGCCAGATCGACGCCGCGCTTCGCGAGCGCCGTGAGGTGGGATTCCGGGAAGTCGCTGCCCACGACGCCCACGACCTGCACCGGGTGGAGGACCGCGCCGGCCATGGCGAAGAACACTGCCGCGCCGCCGAGCGTGTCGGCGGTTTCGCCGAACGGGGTGACCACCGAATCGAGGGCAATCGAGCCGACGACGAGCAGACCCACGTTACATCCGTTCCGGGGCGCGAATCCCCAAGAGAGTAAGACCGTTCGCCAGCACCTGGCGCACGGCGCGCGCAAGCACGAGCCGCGCCGCCTCCTCCGGCTCGCCGAGTACGCGGTACTTGTGATACCACGCGTGCGCGACCCGGGCCAGTCCCTCGAGATAGGTCGTGAGCCGATTGGGCTCCAGCGCGGCCGCCGCGCGCTGCACCGTCTCCGGAAACTCCGCGAGCGTCTTGATCAGCTCGATCTCCTCGGGCTGGGCGAGCGCCGACAGATCGGCGCCGATCGCCTGCACCGACTCGGGGTCGCGCGCGGCTACGCGAAAGATGCCGCTCATGCGGGCGTGCGCCATTTGCACGTAGAACACCGGGTTCTCTTCCGTCTGGCTCTTGGCGAGATCGACATCGAACACGAAGTGCGTGTCGCTCTTCCGCATGAGAAAGAAGTAGCGGACCGCGTCCCGCCCGACTTCGTCCACCAGATCGCGAATCGTCAGGTAGCTGCCGGCGCGCTTGGAGATCTTGACCTCCTCGCCGCCTCGCATCACCGTCACCATCTGGTGCAGCACGTATTCGGGATAGCCGTCGGGGATCCCCATCTCGAGCGCCTGCAATCCCACGCGCACGCGCAGTACGGTGCCGTGGTGATCGGCGCCCTGCACGTTGATCGCGCGCGTGAAGCCGCGTTCCCATTTGGTGACGTGATACGCGACGTCGGGCACGAAGTACGTGTAGTCGCCGCCTTTGGCCTCGCTCTTGCGCATCACGCGGTCCTTGTCGTCGCCGAAATCGGTCGTCCGCAGCCAGCGGGCGCCGTCCTTCTCATACGTGTGTCCCGCGGCAACGAGACGCCGTTCGGTCTCATCGACCTTGCCATCGGTGTAGAGGGCGGACTCGAGCGAGTACACATCGAACCGGACGCCAAACGCCTGGAGATCGCGATCCTGCTCTGCGCGGAGCGCCTCGACCGCAAAGCGGCGAATCGCGTCGAGGTCCGCTCCGCCTGCGTCGTTGGGATGGGCCGCGAGGTAGTGCTCGGCGATCTCGCGTATGTACTCACCGTGATAACCCCCTTCGGGGATTTCCACGCTGCGACCGCGCAGCTGGGCGATCCGCGCCTGCACGCTGCGCGCGAGGTTCGCGATCTGGCCGCCGCCATCGTTGTAGTAGAACTCGCGCGTCACCCGCCACCCCGTCCATTCGAGCAGCGCCGCGATGGCGTCGCCGAGGGCGGCCTGACGGCCGTGACCGACGTGGAGTGGGCCGGTGGGATTCGCCGAAACGAACTCGACGTTGACGGGACGACCCTGCCCCACGTCGCTCCGCCCGTACGTCGATCCCGCCGCAAGAATGACCGGCAGCGCACCGACGACCTGCGCTTCCGCCAGGAAGAAGTTGATGAATCCGGGACCGGCGATTTCCATCTTGCGGACGAGGCCCGACGGCAGCTCGATGTTGGCCACCAGGCGCTCGGCAATGGCGCGTGGTTTCTCCCCGAGCGCCTTCGCGAGCGTCAACGCGAGGTTGGTGGCCAGGTCGCCGTGCGTGGGATCCCGCGGGCGCTCGACGGCGACGTCCACATCGGACGCGCCGAGTCGTGACGCCGCCTGAGCCAGCGCCGCGCGGATCGCCTCGGGAGGGGGGGGAGCCTTCACTTGTCGGAGCTGGAGTCTTTCTTCTTCGCCGCGGCCGGCTTGTCCGGCTTGTCGGGCTTCTCGGCCTTCTCCGCCGTGTCCCCTTGTTCCGGCTTCTCCCCGGCCCGTTTGTAGTCGGTGTGGTAGAAGCCCGAGCCCTTAAAGACTATGCCGGCGCCTCCGGAGATCTGTCGCTCCGCGCGCTTGCCGCAGACGGGGCATTTCGCGCGGCGCTGGCTGGTAATCCGGGAGAACGACCGCTCGAATACGTGCCCCTTGGGGCATTTGTATTCATATGTTGGCATGGACGATCACTTCGTCTTGCGGACGAACTGGAGCGCCCCGGACGGACAGCGCATGACCTGGGTGGCGACGGCATCGGGCGGCTGCAGCTCGGGACGAATCCACCGCTTCCGCTTGACGTCGAACACATCCGGTAAACCCATGAGACAGATACCGGAATGAATGCACAGGTCGGGGTCGAACGTGACCGTGATCTCGTCGGCTTCGTACGTCTGGCGGCGCCGGGTCATGATGATGAAAGTAATCCTTCGGTAGCCATTTGTCCGTGCCCTAAAAGGCCTCAGTGTCGTTCGTCCTACGAATAGAGGAACAAAAAGCGCTGATCGCCAGGCAGGTTGGGGAAACCCGCTGGCGATCAGGCCGAGACCACCCATCACTGCATCTACGACGAGCGCGCTGGGGGCCGGGAGGGTGCTGCTGGAGCCGTGGAAGCCGCTGCTGCGCCGCGTTTGAGCGACAACAGCCCTTTGACAATGAAGAACGCGCCCAGCGCGTCAAACGCGACGGTGAGAACGCTGAAATCACCGTGAAATACCGAATCGCCACGCAGCAACCCGATGGCGATGATGACCGCGCCCCAGAAGATGCTCCGCATGTGCGCTTCCTGGTTCGAGGAGCTACCAATCTAGCGAGTCTTCTAACTCCAACGGCGCAAACAACTAATGCCGGGGCGCTCTAACCGTCTGTGCCGCGCCGCGCGAGACGCAGCTCCACCCACGCGACCTGGCGCGCCTCGATCACCGCGCGCACCTGCTTCTCCCGCTCCGTCAGCAGGGCCCCGCCGGTTTTGACTTCGAGAAACACCACGCGTTGGACTTCGCCGGCCGAGAGGCCGTCGAACACGACGAGATCGACCGGGCTTCCCAGAAAGCGCGCGTCTTTCGGATTGAAGCCGAACTCCGGGAGATACGGGACGAGCTGCTCGTGCACCTTACCGGCGGTGACGGCGAGGCTGCGCTGCACCGCATCCTCCCGAATCGCCCGAGTATAGCGAAGCTTCCAGATCAGGAAGTACAGCCAGGCCACGAACAGGCCGATCACGATCCCCAGCACCAGCTCTACCCGACTGGATGCCACGCTCACCTCCGAGCGGGAGCTTCGAGCACGTAGACCAGCATCCTCGAGGGACGACCATCCGGATCGGGCCGGCCGGCGACCTCACCGGTCTGCACGAAGCCCGCGCTGCGTGCGACGCGCTGGCTGGGAACGTTGCCCGCATGAACGTGAATCTCGAGCCCCGAGAGCGCCAGATGATCGAGGGCGGCACGCGCAACGGCACGGACCGCCTCGGTCGCGTAACCGCGGCCGGCCGCCGCCGTTCGAATCCAGTAGCCAATCTCGCGACGTGTGGTATCCGCCAGCCGGGGATGCAGCCCGATCGCCCCGATAAACTCATCACTCTTCCGATTCCACATGAGCAATCCGCAGTCGTCGCCGGAGCGGAATGTGGCGAGCGCATTGCTCAGATGGTCGCGAGTTTCCTCTACGGACGGCACGTGGTCCGCCCACGGCAGCCACTGAGAAAGCTCCGCGAAGGAATCGCGGATCGCCGCATTGACCGTTTCGGCTGCGGCGGGATCGGGGCTGTGCAGCGTCAGGCGCTCGGTGCGGAGCGGGACGGGAAACGACATTGAAGCACAGTATAGTCTGCGAGCAACTTCAGGGACTGATTTGGTCAGCCTCTCGAGGGCCCCCTGATTCTTCCACGCTCCCAGAGCCACCCACGCCGGCGCCCCAGCGCTGAATCCGAGGCTGCACTTTCGCCGCCAGACGAATCGTCCCGACGAGCAAGAGTAGGAGGACCAGCGCGGTGGCAAACTGTCGCGGCCGCCAGCGGCTGACCGGCGGCGCAAAGCCGGCGAGCCCCAGCGCGACGGCCAGCACGATGACCGCGTCGAAGCTGGCCCGCTGCCAGTAGTCGCCGTTTAGATGCAGCCACATACCGAATTCGTCGAAGGTGAGGCCGAGGCCGATGCCGTAGATCACGGCGGCGGTCGGCGCCGCGGGACCCGGCGTGAACAGGAGCCAGGCCCCGACACCTGCCAGCAGGAAGATGCCGTAGTTCAAGTGGTGGACGTGCGTGCCGCGGACGTGCAGGTACACGTCCGGCATCCTGTGGAGCATGATGAGGATGCTGAGAACGCGCGACACGATGAATGCAATGAGCAGGCTCATCAGGACGAGCCTGGCAAGGGGGCGGGCATTGGGGGGGAGCATATGCTCCCTCAAGACCCTCCAGGCGTCCCAAACGTCAACGCCTAGACGGTGCACACCTCCACGGCTTGCTTCAGGGAGGTCAGCGGGTCGCGGGTAGGCACAAACTCGTGCGCCACGAAGCCGGTAAAACCGGTATCGGCGATGGCGTGCGCGATCGCCTTGTAGTTCAGCTCCTGGGTGTCGTCCAACTCGTGCCGCCCCGGCACGCCGCCCGTATGGAAATGCCCGATGTGGCCGGCGTGCTGGCGGATGGTGCGGATGACGTCGCCTTCCATTATCTGCATGTGGTAGATGTCGTACAGCAGCTTCACGCGCGGGGAACCGACGCCTTCGATGACGGCCGCCCCGAACGCCGTGCGGTCGCCCTGGTAGTCCTTATGATCGACCTTGCTGTTCAGGAGCTCCACACAAATCGTCACGCCCTGTCGCTCCGCGGCGGGCGCGATGCGCTTGAGGCCGGTGACGCACGCCTGAATGGCCTGCTCGTCGCTCCTGCCCTGCCGGTTCCCGAACATGGCGATGAGGTTCGGGACCCCATGCTGCGCCGCGAGCGGGAGGGCGCGCTCCAGCTCACCGACCAGCAGATCGTGGTTTGCGGGATCATTGAAGCCCCGCGGGATGAAGTCGTCGCGGATGGCGGCATAGCCCATCGAGCAGACGAGTCCGCTTTGGCGCACGATTGGCCAGTCGTCCGGCCCCAGCAGATCGATTCCGGCCAGGCCCATCGCCTTCCCCGCCTTGCAGAGATCCGGCAGGGCGATGTTGCGATAGCACCAGCGGCTGGCGGACTGCTTGAGGCCGGGTGGGCTCGGCACCCCGGGCTTGCGCCCGGGGTTAGAGCGTCGTGTCGCCAATGCGAGACCCGATAGCATCGCACCCGACGCTTGGAGAAAATCGCGGCGATCAGGCACAGCTAGAATTCCAGCTGGCTCAGATACTTGTAGCTCACCGCGATGTCGTCGAAGGGCTGCGGCGGCTGATCGTGCTCGACGAAGAAATGCTTGATGCCGGCCTGCTCGCGCTTCGCGAAGATACGCTTCCAGTCGATCTGCCCCTGCCCCACATCGGCCATCTTGTGCTCGGGAGCTCCCGCGGAGTCCTTGACGTGGACCAATGGGACGCGGCCGGGCCAGCGGGAGAAGTAACTGAGCGGATCCTGCCCACCCTTGGTGATCCAGTAGAGATCAATCTCCAGCTGGACGAGCCTGGGATCGGTGGTTTGCAGCAGCACGTCGTAGGGGACCTGCCCCTCCACCTTGGGGAATTCGAAGTCGTGGTTGTGATAGGCAAACTGGAGGCCGGCGTCCTTCGCCATCTGCGCAGCCTGATTGAACACGGCGGCCACCTTCTTCCAATCGTCGAGGGTCTTGCGTTTTTCTTCTGGGATCCACGGCACCACGACGTATTCGTGACCGACGGCTTTGGCCGTATCGAGCGCCTTCTTCCAGCCATCGATGTCGGGCAGGGCCATGTGCGTCGACGGTGCGGAGAGGCCGTTCTTGGCGAGGATGGCCCGGACGTCGGCGGGGGAGTGATCGAAGTAGCCGGCGAACTCGACTTCCTTGTAGCCGATCTGCGCCACGTGCGCGAGCGTGCCCTCAAAGTCGGCTTTCATCTGATCGCGCACGGTGTAGAGC
>DAIQBJ010000012.1:0-23313 GCA_036781225.1 Gemmatimonadales bacterium
TCGACAAGATTCTTGGCGTATGCGTGGCCCGGTTGGAGGAGCCCCTCCTGACCTCCCGTTCTACCGTTCATCGTGAAGGGGTCGAGCGCCCACAGCGCACCGTCCTCAGTTGCGTACCCCTCGGCCACGTTCTGCTCCACCGAAACGGCGAAATACGCCGCCATCAGCGGCGACTCCGTCCAGTCCAATAATCGGGTCGGAAGGCCGTAGTGCTGCATCAGGAACAGCCAACTGGCCAAATCGCCTTTCGCGGGAGTATTCGGATACCGTGATGGCGCACGCGCGGCAAACTTGTTGGCGATGGTGGCTTCGTAGATCGGACCGCGATCCTCTCGAAGCACCGAGGGCACGAGCCGCCAGGACGCGACCGCATGGCCGCGCCACCACGGTTGACCTGGAAAGCGGCTGAGCATCGTCCACGACGCGGACAAGAGATCGGAGACCGATTCGATCTTGGCAGGGGATGTCATAGATCGTGGCTCACGCGAGCGCGTCGCGGACCGCGGCCAAGGTCATGGCCGGGTAATCCATCGGGCGAGCCACACGATGGCGCGCATCACGCCGACCAGCACCAAGGCGCCGACGGCGCCCATCACGATGTAGATGAGAAACGCGAGCCACGTGCCCTCGAGGCCGCCGCTGAGGGCGAGAAGGAAGAAGAACGTCCAGCCGACGAAGTACAGGCCGAGCACCACGCCGACGACGAGCCGGCTCACCGCGGATACCTGGATTGCATGACGCGCCTCCGTGAATGATGAGATACTTAGGCCAGCGCCCGCGCGACTGCGGCCATCAGGGCCGCGGCCATCGGCGGCGGGACCGCGTTGCCGATCTGGCGCATCTTCTCTTCCTCGGAGCCGACGAACCGCCAGTCGTCGGGGAACGCCTGGAGCCGCGCGATCTCCCCCGTCGTGAAGAAGCGCGACCCGCGCCCGTCGCCCATCCGTAGTCGCTTGTTGTTCCGGTGCGTCGCCGTGATCGTGAACGCCGGCTCGTCCAGGTCGCATGCGGCAGCAAAGAAGATCGTAAGTCGGCCTTGTTGTGCCTGTTCACGCATGTACGCGACGTCGGTGCCGCCTACGTTGGCAACTGAAAATCCGCGTGTCGGCAGTTCGATTCTGCCCCTGGCCATTCACTTCGATAAACCGTGGAAAAGAGGCGTCGAGCCCACTGCGTTCGTAAGTATCAACTCGGTGTCGAAACGATGACGCGCCATTGCTCGACGCCATTGCCTGACGCCATTACGGGTATATTTTGCCGCCCGTGCTCATCCAGATAGCAGCCTTCGCGTACGCCATTCTCAGCCGGCTGGCCTACGTGCTCTTCGTAGGGATTACGCTCAAGCGCGAAAAGCGCGAGGCGAGCGAGTTTCGCAGCTTCCGGCGCGTCGCAGCGGTCGTGATGAACAACGACGCCGTCGCGTTCATCCTCCTGTGCCTGCTCACTCGAAACACACTCGCGCTGCCCATCTCCACCACAGCCTCCGTCATCACCGGTGCCGCGCTCGTCATCGTGGGCCTCGGCACAAAGCTTTGGGCCGCTCGCACGCTCGGCAGCGACGCGTACTACTGGCACAACTTCTTTGATCCCGCACACGCGCGCGGACCCGTCGCGACCGGTCCGTACCGGTACGTCTCGAATCCGATGTATACGATCGGCTATCTCCAGACGTTCGGCTTCGCGCTAATCACCCGCTCGCTGCCCGGAATGATCGCCGCCGGCTTTGCCCAGGTGGCGATCATCATGTTCTATCGCCTCGTCGAGAAGCCGCACTTCGAGCAACTGCACGGCTGACGGTTACAGCGTCTTCAGAAACAGCAGCAGCGCGGCTCGATCGGCCGCCGGCAGCGAGCGGAACAGATCGCGCGACCGGGTCGCCTCGCCGCCGTGCAAGTCGATCGCCTGCTCAGGAGTTGCGGCCCGCCCGTCATGCAGGAAATGGGTCGAGAGGCGGAGACCCATCAGCGGCTCCGTGCGGAACTCACTCGGCGTCGCGAGGCCAAAGCAGATGTCGGCGAGCCCCTCGCCCATGTCGTGCAGCAGCAGATCCGTATACGCCGCGACCTCCTGGTGACTCAGCGCCGCGATCGCGTTATCGCCCGTCCGCAACACAGGGACATGACATCCGGCGCATCCGACCTTCATGAACACGTCCCGCCCGTGCGTCGCTTCGCGCGACTGCTTGAGCGGTGGCGGGGGCGCGAGGAAGCGGACAAAGGCGTCCGCGAGCTGGAGACTGTGAGCATTCAACTCAGGGTCAGGGGCCGGATCCGTACCGGGAGGCAACGGGCGTCCGGTGACCGTGCCCTCCTCCGGCACCGATGGATTGGTGATACCGACCTCGACCTGAAAGGCGCCATCGTTGAACTCGCGCAGCGTGGGGACGAACGCTTTGCGCCCAAAGCGGCCGATCCGCCCGTCCACGAAGCGATTGGGACGGCCCATGATGCCGTCGCCATTCTTATCGTCTGGATCAGCGTAGGACAGAATGACGGAATCGGGGACGGCATCGAGCAAACCGAAGCCGAAGATATCCGGTGTGGTCCGGGCCGCGACGGTGGTGACGCCCGGCGGCAGCGCTTCGCGGTCGATGCCGAGCGCCGCATGGAGCGCGGCAGTCACGCTATCCTGAAAGACCGGGCCGCCCACAGTGGCGAGCTGGTCGCACACGAACCCGGGACGATCCGGATGGAACACCGCGGCATGTCGCTCGACTTCATCCCCGACCCCGCCGGCGACTGGGCTCTCATGGCACTCGGCGCACCCACTGGCGTTGAAGAGCGGGCCGAGCCCGGTCGGCGCCGTGAAGGTGCTCTCGAACACCGCGCGACCGCTGTCGAATTGGGCGCGCTGAGCGGCGGTCAGGCCTGGCAACGGATCACCGGGCTGGGGCTTGGGGGGGGGCCGCTTGCATGCCGCAGCGGCGGCGAGCGCCAGCGCGATGATGAGTGTGTGACGAGTCATGGCGTCGAGTCCACGCCGGTCGTCATGCGGCCCAGGCGCTCGATCGTGTAGACCACGAAGGGAGCCGCCTTGCCGCCAAATTGCGCGCGGACCACATCGCCGAGCTTCAGCTGTCCGAGCGCAATGACATCGGGTTGGGAGCCTTGCCGATTTGTGATCGACACGCTCGCCGGTATTTGCAGCGCCACGACGCGCAGCGCGTATCCCACGCCGGCGGTGACTTCGACGGTGCGCGACCGTACGTCGATCGAGCGAATCGCGCCGCGCACGCTGTCATGCGGAACTGCGGGAGCCGCCGCCGGTGGGGCTGGGGGTGCCGCCGTGTGCTGCTGGGCAATGGCGGCGGCGAGAGGAACGGTGAACAGCGGGACGAACAGCAACGCGATCCTACGCATAGATCCTCCCTGAAACGGTCTCGAGGGATTACCCCCGCTCTAGCTGACAGTGCCGTGACGCCTTCTATTGGTCGTCGCTGATGCGACACATCTCCCTGTTCCTTGTTGTGCTGCTCGGCGGCTGCCACCGCGGCGCGGCCAGCGACGATCAGGACCTGGCGACGCCGGAGCAGCATCCCGATGAACATGCCGCCATGGCCGCGGAGCATGCAATGGCGGGGGTGGTCTCGAGCGAGGATCTCCATTTGCGGCTCACGCCGTTGCGGCCCGTCGCCCCCGGCGATTCGGCCCGCGCGGCGGAGGTGCTGGCGATCATGCGGCGCGAGCTCAGCAAGTATCGCGATGTGCGCGTCGCGCAGGAGGAGGGCTTCCGCAATTTCATCCCCGCGGCCGCCGCACCCGTGCAGCATTTCACCAAGATCCGCTGGGCGCTTCAGGCGCGGAGCGGACTCGATCCGGCACGCCCGACTTCGCTGCTCTATCAGCGCACGGCCGACGGCAATCTCGAGCTCGTAGGCGCGATGTTCACAGCGCCCCCGCAAACGCCTGACGACGAGCTCAACGCGCGCTTGCCGCTCAGCATGGCGCGCTGGCATCAGCATATCAACTGGTGTCTTCCGCCGCTGGCGGACGCGCGGCGGCGCTGGGGCGAGACGAAAAACGGCCAGCCGGTGTTCGGCCCCAAGTCGCCGATTGCAACGGCGGAAGCGTGCGAGGCAGTCGGGGGGCGGTTTCGACCCAGGCTGTTCGGCTGGATGGTGCACGTGATGGCGTTTTCCGGCGGCGACGCATGGGCAGCGCACGGTGACACGCACGACGCCCATCACCACTAGGGCCGCTTGACGGTCTTCGCAATGCGCGGTACCAGTAGGGCGTCCGACACACTCCGTCGAGGAGAATGAATATGCGGCGAGTCGAGAGTCTACTGGGTCTGATGGTCGCGTTCCTTCCGGCAGTCGCCTTGGCACAGGGCTCGATCAGCGGGCGGGTGTCGGATGCGGCGGGAGTGCCACTCGCGCGGGCGATGGTCTCGGCCGAGGGCAGTGGCCTGAGCGCAACGAGCAACGACCAGGGGCGCTACGAGATCCGCGGCGTATCCGCGGGCACGT
This sequence comes from Gemmatimonadales bacterium, assembly GCA_036781225.1. Classification (GTDB taxonomy): domain Bacteria; phylum Gemmatimonadota; class Gemmatimonadetes; order Gemmatimonadales; family GWC2-71-9; genus 20CM-2-65-7. Next base: position 4,469 of record DAIQBJ010000012.1, read on the forward strand.
ACACCCTGCGCGTACGGCTCCTGGGATACGTGCCCCAGTCGGTGAAGGTGACCGTCGGCCAGGCGCCCGTGGTCCGCGATTTCACGCTCGCCGTGCAGCCCATCAGCCTGTCTCCGGTCGATGTCGTGGTCGGTTCGCGCGCGCGGCACACCGCCGGGGAGGAGCTTGCGGTCCCGGTGGACGTCTTCACCTCCGAGGAGATTGCGCAGCAGGGCACTAACGAGACGAGTCAGATCCTCCAGAACCTCGCGCCCTCGGTCAATTTCCCGCGGCAGAGCGTCACGGACGCGAACGACATCGTGCGGCCGTTCACGATGCGCGGCTTGAGCCCGGACCATACGCTGGTTCTCCTGAACGGCTGGCGCCGGCATCAGATGGCGGTCCTCAACACCTTCGCGTACGGCATGGGGGCTGGATCGAGCGGCGTGGACCTCAACGCGCTGCCCGGCAGTGCCATCGATCGCATCGAGGTGCTGCGTGACGGCGCGGCGGCCCAGTACGGGTCCGACGCGATCGCCGGGGTGGTCAACGTCGTCCTGAAGGAAGGCGGCTTTGCGCCGTTCGTGAATGCCGACGTGGGCCAGTACTCCACCAACGCCACCGACCGCTACATAACCGACGGCACCACGGCCGATGTGAACGGTGGATTCGGAGTCGACTTAGGCCGCGGATCGCTCGCGGTATTCGGCGAGTACCTCCATCGCGACCCCACCAATCGCGCGTGGCCGGACTCATTCCTGGTGGACGCGAACGGCGTCGCAGACTCGATCGATCCGAACACGGGTCGCATCCTCAAGAAGCGCAATTCGCTCACGCAGCCCAATTATCACTGGGGCGACGGGCTCGAGAAGGATGCGATGACGTTCGCCAACTTCCGGATGCCGCTCAATCCGGCCGGCACGAGCGAACTGTACGCGTTTGGCGGCTACAGCCACCGCGAAGGGACGGGGAACGGCTTTTGGCGGTATGCCGACAGCGACAGGAACTGGCCACAGCTCTATCCACAGGGCTTCCTGCCGCAATTTCATCCGAGCGTGAACGACTTCTCGGGTGTCGCCGGCTTCCGCGCGAACGTCAGCGGCTGGTCGCTCGATTTCGGCGGCTCGTTCGGGAAGAACCGGTTCGACTACGATCTCGACCACACCAACAACCCGTCACTCGGACCGTGTCTCGAGACGGCCTGCGCACCCGGTCCCGACAGCGTGCTCGGCACGCCCGACGATCCCGGCATTCCGAACCAGCTCCATTTCTTCGCCGGCCGCCTCGAGCGGACCGAAGGTATCGTGGCGGTCAATCTGGCGAAGAAAGTGAACATGGGGCTGCGGGCGCCCGTCAACGTGGCGTTGGGCGCTGCGTACCGGAAGGAGGACTTCAAGATCACCGCCGGCGAAAAGGCCTCGTGGATCAACGGCAACCATCTCGCGCAGGACAGCAGCGGCCCCGCGCCGGCCGGTTCGTCGGTGTTTCCGGGATTTGCGCCGACTGACGCGAGCGACCATGGCCGCAGCAATGTCGGCGCGTACCTCGACCTGGAGGGCCAGCTCACGCCGCAGTTCCTCGCCAACGTCGCGGGCCGCTACGAGAACTACAGCGACTTCGGCTCACGGGTGAGCGGCAAGCTAGCGCTGCGCTATCAGCTGACACCACGCTTCATCGTGCGCGGTGCCGCGAGCACGGGGTTCCGCGCGCCGGGGCTCGCGCAGAGCTACTTCAGCCACACCACCACGAACGTGATCGGGGGGCAATTCGTCGAAGTCGGCAACTTCCCGGTAGACAATCGTGCGTCGCAGATCTTCGGTGCCAAGCCCCTCAAGGAGGAAACGTCGGTCAATCTGAGCGGCGGCTTCGCGGTGACGCCGCGCGACAACCTGACGTTCACGGTCGATTTCTTCAACATCACGATCGACAATCGGATTCTTTTGGGAGCGACGTTCGGTGACTCGGTGTCGCAGCGGATTCTCAGGGACTCGGGGTTCACGAACATCGGCGCGGTGCAATTCTTCACGAATGGTTTGAATACCAAGACGAACGGCGTGGATATCACCGGCGACCTGCGCGTGCCGGCGGGCGCGGGAACGCTCGATCTCAACCTGGGGATGAACTACGCGAAAAACAAAATCACCCACGTCGATTCGCTGCCCGAGATTCTCCGTGGCACCGCGACCGAGTTGACCAGCATTCTCGACCTGGTGACGAAGGTGGGGATCGAGGAGGAGCGTCCCGATTGGCGCGGCACGTTCGCGGCGCTGTACACCGTCAGCCGCTGGCACGCCCTGGGCCGGGTGTCGTACTTCGGCGGATTCGCGTCGGCGCAGCCCAGCTTCACGGACCGCGAGACCTACGGTGCCAAGACCCTGGTGGACGCGGAACTGGGATATCAGTTTAGCGCCGTGAATTTGTCCATCGGGGCGCGCAATCTGTTCGACGTCTATCCGGACAAGCCCAAGGCCGAGTTCAACAACAACGACAACACATTCCCCTGGGCCGCCGCGTCGCCGTTCGGATACAACGGCCGGTATCTGTACGCCCGCGCGGAGATGCGGTTACTGCAGTAGTGGATTGATCAGCTCACGTTTTCAATGGGAGAGTCTATGGTTGCCGCGAGCCGATTGCTGAGCATTGCAGTACTCGCCCTCATCCTGTGCGCCGTGCCGGCGTACGCGCAGAACGGTCGCATCACCGGCAGCGTGAAGGATGCCAGTGGCACCGCGCTGTCCGGCGTCGGCGTGCGCGCGACGAATCAACGGACCAGCGCCGCGAGTCGCACGACGACCGGGAATGACGGCAGCTTCACCATCTCCGGCCTGGCGGCGGGGATGTACACCGTCTCCGCGTCGATGCCTGGGCTGCGCACGGTGTCGCAGAACGTGGCGGTGGGCGCCGATCAGTCGGTCTCACTCGACCTCGTGCTCCAACCGGTGACCCTCGAAGCGGTCACCGTCACGGCGATGTTGCGCGAGCAGGAGCTGGCCAAGGTGCCGTTCTCCATCGCCGCGCCGACGGAGCAAACGTTGCGCCTGCGCGGTGCCGAAAACATCGAGGGGATCGCGCAGAACGTGGCGGGGTTCAGCGTGCAGAACCTCGGGCCGGGACAGAGCACGGTCGCGATGCGCGGCGCGTCGTCCGGGCAGGTCGCGCGCGACCAGCCTGGCGTGAAGGAAGAAGTGGGCGCGTATCTGGACGAGGTCCCGGTATCACTCTCGCTGTTCACCCCGGATCTTGATCTCTTCGACGTTTCGCGCGTGGAAGTGCTGCGCGGGCCTCAGGGGACGCTGTTCGGCTCGGGTTCATTGGGCGGCAACGTGCGGTACATCAGCACGCAGCCGCAGTTAGGGCAGACGGCGACGTTCGGCGAGGTCGGCGTGAGTCAGATTCGCGGGGGTTCGGCGGGGAACAACGCGAAGCTCGGTTTCAACGCGCCGGTCGGCGACAAGTCCGCGATCCGGATCGTGGGCTACAGCAACGACCTGGGGGGCTGGATGGACGCGGTGCAACCCACCCACATCGCCGATCAAAATGTCAACGGCGGCAACCGGACGGGTGCGCGCGTCGCGTGGCGGTTCGAGCCGAGTGCGCGCTTCACGATTACGCCGCGGCTCGTGTACCAGAAGGTGCAGATGGATGGCTGGAACCGCATCGATGCGTTCAACATCCTGGCGAACCAGTATACCACCTCGCGCCCGCCCGTCACGCTCGGTGAGCGTCAGCTGTTCACGCAAGAACAGGAGCCCTTCACCGACGAGTTCTCCCTCGCCGATCTCAACCTGCACTACACGATGAGTAGCGGGGTGAGCCTCACGTCCGTGACGTCGTGGACGAATCGCTATATCCTGGTCGTCCGTGACGCCACCGCACTCACATCGAGCATCACGGGCGGCAGCATCGGCCTGCCGGAGAGCGTGTACTCGCTGTCTTCGCCGCTCAACGACGCCACAAAGTCGAAGGTCTGGACGCAGGAAGTTCGCCTGGCTGGCGGGCAGGACCAGTTCAAATGGGTCGTCGGCGGCTTCTATAGCAACAACAAGCGGCACTATGGCCAGGACCTTGCGGTCGTGGGTTTCGAGGCGGCGGCGGAGTCCGTCGGCGTAAGCATCCCAACCACCGGACTCAAAGCTCCGAAGGATCACCTCTTCTGGTCCGATCTGCACTACAAGCTGAAGCAGGTCGCGGCGTTCGGAGAGGTGACGGTCACGGGTGGTCAATTCGACCTGACAGGTGGCCTCCGGTATTACAATTTCGACGAGAACCGCGATCAGATCTTCGACGGCATTTTCGGGAACGACAACACCGGCACGTCGCTCGTTACCCAGCCGGGCAGCACCAAGGCGAACGGCGTAGCGCCACGGGCGATCGTCAGCTACCGAGCGTCCGAAAACCTTACGCTGAACGCACAGGCCGCGCAGGGGTTCCGGCTGGGCGGGATCAACGATCCGCTGAACTATCCGGCGTGCACGACGCAGGACTCCATCACGTTCAGCGGCCACAATTCCTGGACGGATGAGAAGGCGTGGAACTACGAGGTGGGTGCGAAAGCGCGCGTGCTCGGCGGCAAGGGCTCATTCAACCTGTCCGCGTTCTATATGGATATCAAAGATCTGCAGTTGACCATTACTGCAGGGTCGTGCTCATCGCGGCTCATCCTGAACGCGCCCAAGTCGAGAAGCCAGGGCTTCGAAGCGGAGTTTAACGCCAGCCCGGACAATCACTGGGACGTCTCGGTCTCGGCGAGCTATGCCGACGGCAAGCTGCAGTCGACCCTGCACGACGGCACCGGCGCTGTGCTGCCGGGCATCGTGTCGGGCAATCGGTTGCCTGGCGTGCCCAAGGTACAGGGCACTGCGGCCCTGACCTATGGGTGGCCGGTCGCCAGCGGCGGGCGGGCATTTGTGAGTGGCAGTTACCAGTACGTCGGTTCGCGCTACACGCTGATCGACGATGAGGCGCCGGGCTATGGCACGCTCGATATGACCTCTTTCGGCGCGAACACGATTGGCGGTCCACTGACGCAGCAGTTCTTTACGTTCGATCCGCTGCTGCCGGCCTACAGTCTCTTCAACCTGCGGCTCGGTCTGACGAAGAATTCGTGGGAGGTTGCGGTTTTCGGAAACAACCTGACCGATGAACGCGCCTTACTGGCGCTCGACCGTGAGCGTGGCCGGCGCGCGCGTGTCGGTTACCTCACCAACCAGCCGAGGACGATCGGGGTTACGCTGCGCTTCAATTACTAGTACTAGGAGCACAGAAACAGCAAACCGCCGGGCGGCTGATGCCTCCCGGCGGTTTTGTCTATGTCGATTCTTCGAGCTACATCCTGGCGCCCATGCCCGCTCCGGCACCCATTCCCGCTCCCGCGCCTTCCAGATAGAACTTGGCGCCGACGACACACGCGATCGGCCACTCCACCAGCGCGACGAGCGTCGTAAGAATCGTCATGTTATCGGGCATCAGGTGCATCGGCCACATGAACAGCGTCGGAAGCAGCACCGCGAAGAACCAACCGGCGACGCCGGCCTTGGCTGCTGTCCCCGGGCCCGCCCCATAGCGGGGTCGCATCGCTGCGTAGAGCCAAACGAGGCCTATCCCGGCAACAAAATCGAGGAATATGAACCACGGCGCTTGGGCGCCGGTCATCGGAGGCTTTCCGAGCGCCTGCATCGCCGCGGCCATCTGAGCCTTGAGAACAACTCCGAACAAGACACCGTCAACCACGTTCAGCACAACACCGGCGATCAACCCACCGATCAACATTTTCTGCATGTTGATCTTCCCCATCGGCTCCTCCTCGAGAGAGAAGACAGCGTGGAAACGCCGCCGCCATCGTATGGAACCGCCCGGGAATCCGCAAGTCACAGCACGGTCAAGACGGCCATCATGCCACCCATGCCATCGGGTACGACGGCGACTCCGCTTGGCACGACCCATTCTTTTCCATCGACTACAAGGTTGAAATAGTACGTTCCCGGTTGAAGGAGCAGAGCCGCCTCCCAGATGTCGGTCCCCCCCCCGAGCCCCCGCAGTGCGACCGGTGTCCACTCGTTCCAACTGCCCGCGATCGCGACGGCGGTGGCGCCCGGCATGCGAAACCGCACCACGACCGTATCGCCGCGGTGTTGCGCGATCAGCGGCTGGAGTGCGGGCGTCGCCTGTGACACCCCGCTTGTGGTCGTGGGATGTCGTCCCGTATAAACCCGAACCCCGCCGGAGACGAAGCTGGCGCGGGGCAATCCCTGAAACGGGTCGGCCAGGTAGTTGCCGCCTGACGCTTCGACGGCGATCGCGGGCTTAATGAAATACTGGACGGCCGCGCTGGCCGCTGCGCTCGACTGGTAGACGCTACTCACGCGCGCACTCGCCCAGAGCGATGCCGTGAGCCGCGGCTGATCGAGCGTCCAGCCGCCCACGAAGTCGGTATACCACGCGCTGTCGAAGCGCGTGCTTTCTACATTGAACGTGAACTGACTAGGTGACTGGTCCGGCTGCCACCAGCTGCGCGCGCGTAGGCGCAGCGCGCCCACACCCGAATATCCTTCAATGACGCCGCTGACCCACCCGGCGCCGAGCGCCACGCCACCGGCGCCGTGCTGTCCCGCGGGAGCGGCATTCCACAACGCCTCGAGCACGGCCGTCCCGGACGCCGAACCGACGCCATCGGATCGGGTGCTGCCGGCGATTGTGGCGCTCGCGGCTCCCCGAAACCCGCTGGTGCGATGCGGGAATGCGGCCCAAAGATCGGCCCGCCCCTGCGCGGCCCGAGCGCCGGTCTCGAGCAGCGACACGCCGGCGGCGGCTCCCAGGAAAAAAGCAGGGGAGAGCAGCTGCCCGGCTGGAGAAAGCGTGAAGGGGCTGAAGCTCGAGCCACCGGCATAACGGACGACCCCGGCACCCACGCCGAGCGACGCCTGATTCTGCGCGCAGAGTGCGAGCGGGACCATCGTGAGTGCCGGGAAAATGAAAACCGGTCCCAGGTTCATGGGACCGGTAAGATACAGGCTAAAGAAAGCCGTTACTTACGGCCGGTGTGGATTGCCTCCGCCGGCGTGATCGGGCCGGTGTGAAGGCGAAGCCGGTGTTGCCGGTGTCGCCGGATGCGCCGGAATAGCGCGCGTCGCGGGGCCACCATCGGGATTGGGCACTGCCGGCGTGGCGCGTGTGGCGGGGGTCGCCGGAGTCGCCGGTGTGACGGGCCGGTTGTCCAAGCCCACCGGCTCACCACGCACATGGGTCGCGTGGCGGGCCCTCGCTGCCGCTACTTTCGCTTTCGCCATATCCGACGCGTGATCGTTGGGCGCGGGCGTCTGCGCGGCGAGTAGCGCCGGCAGCAGCATTGCCGGAACGAACACCAGAATCCTCTTCATATTTCCTCCAATCTGACGTGGTACCAATCCGATCGCGCAGCGCCAACTCGGCCCGCGCGAGCTCCCGCGCGGTATCCCGCAGCCAGCTGGATGCGCTGCGCGTTCCAACAAACCGTGCGGCTGCATACCAGAGGTGCGCGAACGCCTCGCGCACGACCCGCTCCGCCAGTGAGGCGTCCACCACCATCCCATAGACTTGCGCGTACAGGGAGCCGTGATGGCGGCGTTCCAACTCGATCAATGCCGTGGAGTCGCGCTGGACTAGGCGCTCCAGCAGTAGCGCATCCGGCAGAACCGGTGATTCCTGCTCTGGCATAGCGGACATAGTCGTGCTAAAGATTGCCGGCGGGGTGGGGAGGTAACGTTACTATCTGTCGGCGCTGACACTCTTTACCGGAGGTAAACGGTTGCACGCTGAGACGGGTGACCCCCGCGGGGCTGGGGGCCCCTCCGACGGCGAAGTCGTGCGAGCGGTGCTTGCGGGCGACCGCGAGCGCTATGCCGTCCTCGTGGAGCGCTATCGCGACCGCTACGCGCGGTACGCGGCACGCATGCTGGGGTCGACCGACGCAGCCGAGGACGCAGTGCAGGACGCGTTCGTGAGGGCGTACGACCAGCTGGCTCAGTGCCAGGACCCGAACAAGTTCGTCGGGTGGTTCTTTCTCATCCTGCGCAACCGCTGTTTCGCCGAACAGCGCAAGAGCCGGTCGCACGTGTCCCTGGAAGCGGCGAGCTCGGTGCCCACGGCGGATCGGTCGGATGTCGGGACCGAGACGGCAGAAAAGCGGCGCGCGTTGCAAGAGGCGCTGATGGGGCTGACGGCCGAGCAGCGCGAAGTGTTCGTCCTGAAGCACGTGGAAGGATTGTCGTACCTACAGATTGCGGAACGCTTGAATACGTCGGTCCCATCGCTCAAGATGCGGATGCACCGGGCGTACGATAGGCTCCGCGAACAACTGAGAGATCACGCATGACGAAGCGCGAGTTTGATCCGCAGGTGAAGCAGCTGTTGGACGGCGAGCTGACGCTCGCCGACCTGCCGGCCGAGCTGCGCCAGGAAGGCGAAGAGGCGCTGCGGCTGCTCGCTGCGGTCGATCGCGAGCCGGTATCGCTTCCCGCGGTGACCTGGCGCGTCATGGCCACGCTCGAGCGGAGACGGCAGCGACGGTTGACCTGGCTGCTCGCGCCGGCGCTCGCCGCCGCGGCCGCCCTCGCGCTGTGGCTCGGCCGGCCGGCGAATCCGCCGGCAGTCGCTTCGAGCGCGATGGTCACCGTGCGGTTCGTGCTCGTCGCTCCCGGCGCGCATCAGGTCAGCGTCGCAGGGACGTTCAATCGCTGGGATCCGGCGGCCACGCCGCTGGTTCGCTCCGGCAGCGCCGACATGTGGGTCGCCACGCTTTCCCTGCCTCCCGGTCAACACCAGTACGCTTTCGTCGTGGACGGCGTGCGCTGGGTACCTGACCCGACCGCGCCCGCGATCGACGACGGCTTCGGCCGTCGGAATAGCGTGCTCACGCTATGAGACGCGTTGCTCTGTTGGTGCTTGGACTCGCGGTCGCAGCGACCGCGCTCGATGCGCAGCAGTCGATCGCCGCGCGGCTGTCAGGGCGCGCCTCCCCGGAAATCGTGGCTCTGGTGCAAGAGCTCGGCAGCTCGGCGGCGAGCCGGGGTTTGCCGATCGATCCGCTGATCCAAAAAGCGATTGAAGGAAACGCCAAGGGTGTGCCGTCAGAGCGAGTCGCGACAGCGGTACGCCTTGTCTACGCTCAGCTCGATACGGCCGCCGCCGCGCTCCGGAGCGCCGGCCCAAATACTCCGCCCGACAGCGTGGAAATCGCCGCGGGTGGATTCGCCATCACGGCGGGCCTGCGGGGCCGCGACATCGCGGAGCTGGCGCGCACGGGCAGGCCGGCCGCCGACGTCACAGTGGGATTGCGCGTGGCCGGGACACTCGCCGCGCTGGGTGTGCCCCCGGCAGATGCCGTCACACTCGTGAGTGCGTCACTCCGCGCGGGGCAGGCTCCAGGCGACTTGCTGGCGCTACCAGGTCGTGTGCAGTCCGAGATGGCGCGGGGTGCGACGCCGGCGCAGGCGGCCGCGGGCCTGGCGCGTGCCGCAGCCGCGCAGGCGCGTCACGGCCCGCCGCCCGATCGTGGACCGCCGCCGCACCCGCCCCACCCGCCGGCCCCTCCGCATCCCTGATCACCAGCGGAGCCGCGCTGGAGTGGCTTAGTAACGTGCTGATACAGCAACCGTTTACGAAGACCCGCGAGCAGCGCCGTCGCCTCCGCCCCGCCGCAATGAGCTGACGACAAGTCCAACCCAGGCCAGATCCTGCGAGTTGTGAGATTCACGCGGTCCCTGCGGGCGGATTCGCGGGAAGCGGCCAATTACCGATCGAAGGAACGAGTATGTATCGGTTGGAGAGGCAGTTAGATTCCCCCTCCTCATATGACTATCGCCTCGAATTTGGGCTTCCCCCCGCTCGGTGCTGCGCGTGAACTGAAGCGCGCGACCGAAGGCTACTGGAGCGGCAAGGTCGCTCTCGATCAGTTACTGGAGACGGGCGCCGAATTGCGACGCCGCCACTGGACGCTGCAGCGCGACGTCGGCATCGACCGCATCCCCGTCAACGACTTCTCCTTTTACGACCGCATGCTCGACACCTGCGCGCTGGTTGGCGCGGTGCCGCCGCGCTACGGCTGGAGCGGCAAAGAAGTCGACCTCGATACGTACTTCGCGATGGCGCGCGGTAGCCAGCGCAAAGGCCGCGATGTCACCGCGATGGAAATGACGAAGTGGTTCGACACGAACTACCACTACATCGTCCCGGAGCTCGAGCGGGGTCAGTCGTTCCAGCTCTCGTCGCACAAGCCGGTCGTGGAGTTTCAGGAAGCGAAGGCCCTCGGCATCAGCGCGACGCCCGTACTCATCGGTCCGGTCTCATTCCTGCTGCTCGCCAAGGCGAAGGGCGACGCATTCGATCGCCTCTCGCTGCTCGACGCGCTGCTTCCGGTGTACGCCGAGATACTGAGCGAGCTGGCGCGGGCCGGCGCAACCTGGATCCAACTCGACGAGCCGACGCTCGCCCTCGACCGCAACGAGGCCGAACGTGCCGCGTTCCTGCGCGCGTACAGCCAGTTGTCCAAACGCGCCGGGAAGGCGCGGCTTCTCGTGGCGACGTATTTCGCGGGGCTCGAGGACACCGTATCCACGGCGCTCGCGCTGCCGGTGCAAGGCCTGCATGTCGATCTGGTGCGCGCTCCCCAGCAGCTCGACAAGCTGCTCGCGGCCTGGCCCCAGGGGCGGGTGCTCTCGGCGGGCGTGATCGATGGGCGCAACGTCTGGCGCGCCGACCTCGCGAAGCAGCGCGAGCTGCTGGACAGGGCAGCCGCGAAAGTGGGAAGGGAGCATTTGTGGGTCGCTCCCTCGTGCTCGCTGCTGCATACGCCGCTCGATCTCGATCTCGAGACGAAGCTCGATCCCGAGCTGAAGACCTGGCTGGCGTTCGCCAAGCAGAAGCTGCAGGAAGTCGTCGCGTTGGCGAAGGGCGATGACCGCGCCGTCCAGGAGAGCAGCAATGCGGCGAAATCGCGCCGCGCGTCACAGCGGATCAACAACGCCGCGGTGCAGCGCCGGGCGGCCGCGGTCACGGAGAAGGACCGCGTGCGCAGTGCGCCGTTCGCCGCGCGCCGGAAAGCTCAAGTCGATCTGCCGCGCTATCCTACGACGACCATTGGGTCGTTCCCGCAGACGACCGAGGTCCGGGCAGCGCGACGCAAGCTGAACGACAAGCAGCTGACCGCCGAGGACTACGAGCGCTTCATCGAGGCGCAAATCGGGAAGACGATCCGTCTGCAGGAAGAGATCGGGCTCGACGTGCTGGTACACGGCGAGTTCGAGCGCAACGACATGGTCGAGTACTTCGGGGAGCAACTCGCGGGGTTCACGTTCACCGAGCACGGCTGGGTCCAGTCGTACGGCACGCGCTACGTGAAGCCGCCCATCATCTTCGGCGACGTTTCGCGGCCGAGCGCGATGACCGTGCGGTGGAGCCGCTACGCGCAGTCACTCACCAAACAGCCGGTGAAGGGGATGCTCACCGGGCCGGTGACGATCCTGCAATGGTCGTTTGTGCGCGATGACCAGCCGCGCGCCGAAACGGCCAAGCAGCTCGCGCTTGCGATTCGCGACGAGGTGCTCGATCTCGAGGCCGCCGGTATCCGCGTGATTCAGATCGACGAGCCGGCGCTGCGCGAGGGCCTGCCGCTGCGCCGGGCCGAGTGGTCAGGCTATCTGCAATGGGCGGTCGACGTGTTCCGCCTCGCGACCGCCGGCGTGCGCAACGGCACGCAGATCCACACGCACATGTGCTACAGCGAGTTCAATGACGTGCTGCAGGTCATCGAGCGGATGGACGCCGATGTCATCTCGATCGAGAACGCGCGTTCGGGCTCCGAGCTGCTGCAGGGGTTCGAGGAGTACAAGTATCCGAACGAGATCGGACCCGGGGTCTACGACATCCATTCGCCGCGCGTTCCGGCGACCGGCGAGATCACCACCGCGCTCAAGAGCATGCGCCGCGTGCTGGACGACGCGCAGATCTGGGTGAATCCCGACTGCGGGCTGAAGACTCGGGGCTGGGAAGAGACGTTGGCCGCGCTCAAGAACATGGTCGCGGCGGCGAAAGAGATGCGCAATGGAAGCCGCTGAGATCCGGATCACCGCCGAGCCGATCGACAACCAGCGCTGCAAGTTCGTGGTGAACGTGCCGGTGCTGGCGGAGGGCGTGCGCCGCTTTACCGGCGCCGGTGAGGCGAAGGGCTCTCCGTTGGCGGAAGCGATCTTCGCCATTACGGGCGTGGGCGTCAGCGAGCTGATCGTCTCGGGCAATATCGTAACGGTCGTAAAGCAGAGTCCGACGCCCTGGCAAGCAGTCGGTCGGGTGGTTGGTTCCGCTATACGATCCGCCTTGACGGCGGACGTGCCGGCGGTCGCACCGGCCGCAAGGCCGAGAACCGGTGACGCTTCGGCGGTCAACGACGATGCCCTCTACGAGCAAGTCGCGAGGGTGTTCGACGAGCAGGTGAACCCGATGGTGGCGCGCCACGGCGGGCACGTCGAGCTCATCGACGTGCAGGACGCGGTCGTGATGCTCCGCATGGGCGGCGGCTGCCAGGGCTGCGGCATGGCGGATGTCACGCTGCGGCAGGGCATCGAGGGAATGCTGGCCCAGCTCGTTCCGGAGGTCCGCGGCATCGTCGACATCACCGACCACACCTCGGGCGCGAACCCCTACTTCGAGGCCTCCAAGAAATAGCCCCGCGACTTCTGCTGCTGCTGCCGACCACGACCTACCGCACGGCGGCGTTCGTGGAGGCCGCGCGGCAGATCGGCGTCGACCTGACAGTCGCGTCCGAGCAGTCGAGCACGCTCGAGGCCGTGAACCCGGCCGGCCTCCTCACGCTCGACTTCGAGCAACCCGAGCGAGCAGCAGACGCCGTGCAGGTGTTCTCCGAGCAGTACCCGATCAACGGGGTCGTGGGGGTCGACGATACAACGGCGGTGGTCGCTGCTGCTGTCGCCACCCGGCTGGAGCTGAAGGGCAATCCCGTTCATGCGGCGATCGCCGCGAGCGATAAGCACCTGCAGCGAGAGCTGCTGGCCAGGGCGGCCGTGCCGATTCCGCGCTTCGTGTTGCGAGGTCTCGACGAAGATTCCACCGCCGTCGCAACATCCACCACCTATCCCTGTGTCCTGAAACCGGTGCGTCTGTCCGCGTCGCGGGGAGTCATGCGCGCCGACAGTCCGCAATCGTTCGTGACGGCTCATGAGCGGCTGCGCGCTATCCTCGCCGATCCGGAAACCGCGGCGGCATGCGGCGACAGGGCGCGCCAGTATCTGGTCGAGGAGTTCGTGCCAGGCTTCGAAGTCGCGCTCGAAGGGCTCGTCGTCGATCGCCGGCTGCAGGTCCTGACGTTGTTTGACAAGCCCGACCCGCTCGACGGGCCATTCTTTGAAGAGACGATCTATGTGACGCCGTCGAGGGTGCCCGCTGGTTTGCAGGCGGCCATCAAGGACTGCGCCGATCGTGCCGTGCGCGCGGTGGGGATCACGGACGGTCCCGTTCACGCCGAGCTGCGCTACAACGAGCGCGGTCCCTGGCTCATCGAGCTCGCCGCGCGGCCCATCGGCGGCCGCTGCTCTGCCGTCCTCCGCTTCGGCGACCATGGCGTCTCGCTCGAGGAACTCATCCTGCGGCACGCGCTCGGCATGCCGATTCCCTCGCTGCAGCGCGAACGGCTCGCTGCCGGCGTCATGATGATTCCGATTCCCGGCGCGGGAACACTGACGGAAGTGCGTGGCGTCGCCGAGGCGAAGAGCGTGCCGCTGGTCGAGGACGTCCAGATCACGGCACACCCCGGAGAGCGGCTCATTCCGTTTCCCGAGGGCTCCCGTTATCCCGGCTTCATTTTTGCGCGTGGCGAGACGCCGGATGTGGTCGAGACCGCGCTGCGTGAAGCACACCGGCGACTGACGTTCGTGCTCGAATGAGGTGGCGGCAGGCGGTCGCCGCCCTGTTGATCCTCTGGGCCGCCGCGGAGGTCGTTCGCAGCCTCGGCCGGCTCGACGGCGTCATTTTCACGGGCTACACACAGGTCGGCGAAGTCGTCCTGCAGGGCGGGGATCCCTACGGGCTCCGCATCAATACGTGGCCACCCTTCTTCCTCTTCATCGCCGCGGGCCTGGCGCTGCTCGCGCGCATTTCACTCGCCGGCGCGTTACTGCTGTGGCAGCTCGGCAGCGTGGCTGCGCTGTGGGGAACGCTGCGCCTGATGCCCCGCCTGGCAGGGGAAGAACCGGCGCTGCTCACGTCGACCGCCGTGCTCGTACCGGTGCTCATGACCGCCCGGCTGCTGCAGGAGCACCTGCAACACACGCAAGTGAATCTCTATGTCCTGTTCCTGATGCTGCTGGCGTTCCATCTCTTCCAGCAGCGGCACCACGGACTGGGCGGGCTGGCGCTGGCGGCGGCGGCGAGCCTGCGCGCCGTTCCAATACTTTTCCTGCCCTATCTGCTCTACAAGCGAGCATGGCGCGCGGCCGCCTGGACCACCGGGTTTCTCCTCGTGCTCAACTGCTTCCTTCCGGTGGCCGCCTTTGGACCCAAGCAGGCGCTGGAACGGTGGCATTCGTGGCGCGCGATCGCCACGGCAGAAACAGCGGATCCCACGCCCGGTTATTCGAATCAGTCGCTGCTTGCGGCACTCAAGCGACTGCTCACCAGTGAAGGCAGCGCGCGTGATCCCGTACACACGGCACTCGCCGGCTGGCCCACGCAGCGCGTCGTGCATCTGCTCTACGGGTTGATCGCGCTCGCCGCCGTGGCGCTGGCACTCCTGTTTCTGCGCAATCCGCCTGATCTCGCGAGTCCGCGGACCGTCGGGGAGCTGGCGATCATCCTTGTTCTCATGCCGCTCATTTCGCCGCTCGCGTGGAAGCCGCACTTCGTGACGCTGCTGGTGGGCTACTGGCTGATCTGGCGCCTCATCCCCGGCAAGTCGCGACCGGTGTGGATCCTGTGGTGGGCGTCGTTCGTATGCATCACACTGAGCGCACCCGCGCTCGTGGGCGCCCGGATGCGGTCAGTGCTCGAATCGCTGAATGTGATAACGGTGGGGGCGCTGCTGGTGCTTGGTCTGACGATCTGGGCTGCTACACTGCCTCAGCCACGACCTCGAGCCAATAACGAGGGACCTCGTTCATCTTGAGCTCGTCGAGCGTGCGAGCGAGCCCGATCTGCAGCGCCTCAGAGCCCTCCTCCAGCGGCACACCGGGCAGCGCACCCTCGATGAACAACGAGAAGCGGCCGATATCGGCGAGACTCTGCGCCGTCATGTTGATGCGCAACAGCTCGATCGTGGTCGGCTGCAGGCCGGCTGCCTTGCACGCTTCGCCGTACTGCTCGGCCGAAAACCACTCCATCGCCGCGGCATGGCCGGTATGCTGGACGGCGATCCCCTTCTCTCGTAGCGCCTGCACGGAGCGCACGATCCAGCGGCGCCAGAATCCACTCGTGCCCTCGACGTAGGCGCCGTTGAAGAACGTGCTGTTGAATGCCAGCAAGCCACCGGGCTTCAGCACGCGGCGAATCTCCCGCAGCACGCCCGGCTTGTCGCGCATCAAATGAATCGCGTTGAGAAACACCACGGTGTCGGCCGACTTGACGAGCCTGGAGAGCCACTCGGCGCTGCCTTGCATGAACTCGGCGAGCTTCGATGAAATGGCGGCGCGCGCCTTTTCGAGCGCGGTGGGAGAGGGATCGACTCCGATGACGCGTGGCGGCGGCTGCTGGCCACGCACGCGCTCCAGAATGAGCTCCGTGACGGCGCCCGGGCCGCAGCCAAGGTCCACGATCACCTGACGCCCGGGGCAAATCACTCGCTCCAGAATCCAGCGATTGACGTGCGTGAAGAAGGGATGCCGGGTGAACGGCGTGAACGAGAAGCGGTCGTCTTCGGCCGCAGGACTCAGGGCGGTCACAGCTTGTGGATCCCGAGTGGGCCCAGGTGGACGTCGAGATTGTGGTTCACGCGATACCCCACGACTCCAGTGACGTCGAGATTCGCGGCGTCGCCGGTGTACACTTCTTTGCCGTTGACCATGAACTTGGCCTTCCCGCCCTGCACCTGAACGCTCAGCTCATTCGTTGCCTTGCCGCTCGTGTCGGCCTTCGTCACCGCGTCGCTCGCCGTCCACTCGACGAGCGCGGTCGGTCTGGTCGTGTAGCTCGCGCGGCGGCGAATCGAGTACATGCCGTCGATGGGACGAACGAGGAAGTACGTGTAGGTCTGACTGGAGTCAGCGAGGCTCTTGCCGCCGATGAAGATTCCGAAGGCTTCGGGATGGGCGGGGTTCTTCATCTGGGTCATCTTGGCGACCACGTGATAGTTGCCGGAGATCGTATCGCGGTCGCGCCAGTAGATTGCCGCGGGTCCGACCGTGGTGTGCAGGCCGTCACCCATGCTCGCGAACTTCACGTTCTCGAGCGAGGCGGGCTGCCCGGTCTGGCGGTTCGGCTCCGTGCGGACGTGCCACCCCGCCGGGATCGCGCCGCCACCCGCTACCGGATGGTCGGGATCGGCTTGTGCGACGAGCCGTCCCACGGGCATGAAAAGCAAGAAGACCGCCGCAGCGGTCAGCGAACGCATGGACATCGGGCTTCTCCCAAGGCTCTGATCATTCGTGAAGGTCTAAGTGACACTCGGAAAACGTTTTAGTCAAGGGCGCGACTGGCTTACGACTGGCGCTCCGCCAGATCGTGCACCGTATCCAGGCTCACGATCTTGAGCTTGCGCTTCCCCACCGGCAGGGTGATGTCGACCTTCTGCCCGACTTTTCCTCCGAGCAACGCCTTTCCGAGCGGCGATGCCATCGACACCGGCATTTCCTCACCACCGTCCTCGCCCTCGATGAACTCGCCGAGTGTGAGGGCATAGGTCTCCTTCCGCTTGGTGTCGATGTCCTCAACGGTGACGCGAGAGCCAAAGCCGACCCGGTCGCGCGGGATATCCGCCTCGCGCACATCGGACAGTTTGGAGAGCCGCAACCGCAGGTGGTGTACCCGTGCCTGCGCGAACTGCTGGCGCTCCAGGGCGGCCTTGTATTCGGAGTTCTCGCGCAGATCGCCGTGCGCGCGGGCTTTCTCGATCTCCTTCGGCAGCACGAAAGAGATCTCGTGATTCAGGCGTTCGACTTCTGTCTGCAGTTTCTGTTTCAGTGCTTCGATCATGGGCGGTTTGGCGGTGAGACGGTTAGCCGGCTAGAGAGAATCATGCTGATTGGATACTAACCGCCTAACCGCCCAACCGGCTAGTTTTAGGGCCCAATGCGCACCTATCACCAACTCACCGATCCTGATCGCTCCGGCCTGGCCGACCAGATCGAAGCCCAGCGCAGGCGTGTGGCCGGGCAGCTGGCTGGAGTGAAGCGGATCGTGGCGGTGATGAGCGGCAAGGGTGGCGTGGGGAAGAGCTTTGTCACGGCCCATCTTGCGCGCTCCCTGGCCCGTCGCGGGGGCGGAGCGGGGAAGGAGGGGGGCGAGGGGGGGGAGGGGCGCGCTGTCGGTGTGCTCGATGCCGACCTAAACGGACCCACGATTCCGGCGCTCCTTCAAGCCCGGGCTGCGGCGGCCCCCCCCGCGATTGGCCTCGATGGCGTGAAATGCGTTTCCATGGGCCACTTTCTCGCTGAGGGCACCCCGCTGGAATTCCACGGTCCCAGCGCCGAGAGCTTTGTCTGGCGCGGCGCCATGGAAGCCTCGGCGCTCCGCGAGCTGCTCGGCGACGTCGCGTGGGGCGACCTCGACATCTTGCTGCTGGACCTGCCCCCGGGCATCCAGCGCTACCTGGAGCTGTGCGACATCCTGGGGGCTCCGCCTGCCGTCCTCACGGTGACTATTCCGACACCGGAATCGCGCGACGCCGTCCGCCGTGCCATGCGCGCCGCTCTCGAGCGCGGGTCTGAGCTGCTCGGGATCATCGAAAACATGGTTGGCGGCGAGTTGAGAGGATCTGCCGGAGACGAGCTGGCGGCGGAATTTGGAGTTCCGCTGGTGGCGCGGATCCCGTGGCACCCCGCGCGCGAGGTGTGGGACACGCTGGCATTGCCGTTGACCCCGGCACCCCGCACCCCGCACCCGGCACCATGAAGTTCCTCTGCGTTGAGTGTGACCAGCAGATGGCGTTTGCCGAGCGACAATTGCCGGGCGACGGGACACTGGCGGCAACTTTCAAGTGTCCCAAATGTGGCCGCGTGGTCGCGATGCTCACCAACCCGATGGAAACTCAGCTCGTCTCGTCTCTGGGCGTCGAGATCGGCGGACGTACAGTGCCGGCCGAGCGGTTCGAGATAGTGAGCGCGATGGTCAAAACGACGGGACCGGCGTGGTCTGCCGATGCGGAGGAGCGCCTGAGCCGGGTTCCCACCTTTGTTCGGGGCATGGTGAAAAAGATTTACGGTGACTACGCCAAGGAGCGGGGCATTACGGAGATCACACCCGCCGTCATGGACACCGCGCGCGCCGAGCTGGGGCTCGAAGGGATGTGAGCGACTTCGAAGAACGCAGTGTCGGGGAGCTCCGCGTCCGGATCGACCGCACGTTGTGCGTCGGCTTCGGCGACTGCATCACCGAAGCGCCTGAGGCCTTCGTCCTCGATGAGACCGGCACCGCGATATTCGTGAATCCGAACGCCGTCGAGCGCGAGCGATTGTTGCGCGCGTGCGACGCGTGCCCGGTCGATGCTATTACGGTCTGGAACGAAACAGGCGCCCAGATTGTCCCCGCGGCTTGTGAACAAGTTCCTTGACAGCGTTGGCACGCGTCTGCATATCCCTTAACTCTGACGGCATCCACACCGACATCTAAGGTCCACGGCCCGCTCGAGCGGCGTCACTCGGGGAGGTAGTGGTGTACCGCGAGATTTTCGT
>DAIQBJ010000013.1:0-9953 GCA_036781225.1 Gemmatimonadales bacterium
CAGCGCGCCCACGCACTACGCACCACGCACAACGCACAGTTTTTCCTGGAAGTCGATGGCGGCATTTCCAGGCAAACCATCGCGGCGGCGCATCAAGCCGGGGCGGACACGTTCGTCGCCGGAAATGCGGTGTTCGCGAGCGCGGATCCCGCGCGCGAGGTGCAGGAGCTGCGGCGGCGCTGCATGGTGACGGTATGACGAATCGGCAGCAGTGGACCCTGGTTGCCGGGGTCGTGATGACGGCGTTGTTTGGCGTGGCCTTGGCCATCAAGCTGCGGCCCCAGCTCAATCTCCTCGAAGTCGGATCGACCGCGCCCGACTTCACGGCCGTCGAGCTTCCCGGCGGCCGGCCAGCCACGATCGAGAACTATCGCGGCAAGGTCGTGCTGCTCAACATCTGGGCGACCTGGTGCCCGCCGTGCAAAGTCGAGATGCCCTCGATGGAGCGGCTGCACCAGAAGCTCGCGGGGACCGACTTCCAGCTCGTCGCCGTCAGCGTGGATGAAGAGGATTCCAGTGTGGTCAACAAGTTCGTACACGAGTACGGGCTGACGTTCCCGGTGCTGCACGACCAGGACGGCTCGATCCGGCAGATCTATCAGACGACGGGCGTGCCCGAGAGCTTCGTCATCGATCGCGACGGCGTGATCGTCAAGAAGGTGATCGGCGCGGCCGACTGGGACGCGCCCGTGAACGAAAACCTGATCCGCCGCCTGCTGGATGCGCGCTAGCCCCTTCCAGTTCATCACGCGCAACTGGCCGATCAAAGGCGCGGCACTGTTTCTCGCGCTGATGCTCTACGTCGCCGTGCAGCTGCAACAGCCGGTCACAACGAGTTTCGACGTCACGCTCAACGTGCAGCTGCCCCCGGGACGCGCGCTCATGCAGAAGCTCCCCAAGGTGCGCGCGCAAATCTCCGGCAAAGGAACCCAGATCCTCAAGCTGCGCTCGCTCGCCGGCGACATCACGCGGCGCGTGCCGGACACCCTGACGACCACCACCTGGGTGCTGCATCTCGATCCCACCGAGGTCGAGCTGGCGCTGCCCAAGGGCGCCGATGTGCGCGTCATGGAAATCCGTCCCAACGAGATCACGCTGGCGCTCGACAGTGTGGCGCGCAAAGACGTGCGCATCGTGTCGCTCGTCAAGGTGACGCCTGACTCCGCGCAGGTGCTGCGCGGCGGTCTCTCGATGACGCCCACGACCGCGCGCCTCGTCGGCCCCGGGAAGAACCTGGCCGCGATCGATTCGGTGACGACGGTGCCGATGGAGATCAGCAACGTCTCCGGCACCTTCAGCCGCAATGTGCCGATCGACACGATGCCGCTCGGCTTCGTCCGCATCGCGCCGAAGCAGGTGACCGTGACCGGGGAGATGGGTGTCATCACCGAGCGCTCGTTTGCCGGGATTCCGGTCGAGACGGGCGCCGGGGCAATCACGAACTACATCGTCACGCCGGCAAAGGTGTCGGTCTCGGTGCGCGGGCCGGAGGACCGGGTGCAGGCGTTGACGCGTGACTCGGTGCGTGTGGTTGCGCACCTCACGGCATCGAGCGCGGAGGCTGGCGGCGGCGTCGCCAAGATCACCGTCATCGGCCCGCGCGGGATCAGCGCGCGCGCCATTCCTGATTCGGTTACGCTGCGCCGTCGCACCCCGACTCGCACCCCGACTCGCACCCCGACTCGCCGTGGCTGACGTCGTCCTCGGCATCGAGACGTCCTGCGACGAGACGTCGGCCGCGGTTCTCGTCAATGGCGAGCTCTCAAGCCTGATCATCCTGTCGCAGGACGTGCACAAGGTGTTCGGCGGCGTCGTGCCGGAGCTGGCGAGCCGCGCGCACCTCGCCGCGCTACCCGCGGTCGTGGATCGCGCCATCGCGGAAGCGGGCGTCGCGCTGGCGGCGGTAGACGCCGTCGCGGTCACTGCGGGCCCCGGCCTCGCGGGCGCGTTGCTGGTCGGCGTCGTGTATGCCAAGTCGCTCGCCTACGCGGGCGACCGGACGCTGATCGGCGTCCATCACATGGAAGGCCATCTGTTCGCGCCGACACTGGAGGACCGCGACCTCGCGCCCCCGTTTGTCGCCCTCCTCGTGTCGGGCGGCCACACCCTGCTGCTCGACGTGCCTGCGTGGGGCCGCTATCGGCTGCTGGGCGAAACGCGCGACGATGCCGCGGGCGAGGCGTTCGACAAGGTCGCGACGCTGCTCGGTCTCGGGTATCCCGGTGGCCCGCCGCTCGAGCGGTTGGCGCAGGAGGGAGATCCCAGCCGCTTTCCCTTTCCGCGGCCGATGCTCAACGAGGGCTTCGAGTTCTCGTTCTCCGGTCTCAAGACGGCCGTGCTGCACGCGGTGCGCGCGTCGGACGACCTCGACCGCGACCGGCCGCACATCGCGCGGGGCTTTCAGGACGCGGTGCTCGATGTGCTGGTCACCAAGCTCGCGCGCGCCGTCGACACGACGGGCTATTCCACCGCCGTGCTGGGCGGGGGCGTGGCCTGCAGTCGCGCGCTGTCAGCGCGCGCTGCCGAGCGCCTGGCGGGGAAGGCGCGCGTCGCAGTCGCCAGTCCCCGCCTCAATGCCGACAATGCCGCGATGATCGCGCGCGCCGGCTGGCACCGGCTGCGCCTGGGCGAGCGCAGCGACTGGACGCTCGACGCCCGCGCCGATCTTCCGCTGCCGGGACTCGAAGTCGGCGAACCCACGCACCACGCACCACGCACCACGGACTCACGATGACCGTCTATCCGTTCGTTCTGCACCTCGGGCCGCTCGAGCTCACCGGCTACGGCTTGATGATGATGGTCGCTTTCCTCATGGCCGGATGGGCGATTCAGCTCGATCTCCGGCAGCGCGGCCTCGACGAGGATTACGCCGCCGACATCATCATCGCGGGCGTGATCGGCGGGCTGGTGGGAGCGAAGCTGTGGTACGTCCTGCTCACGGCGGATGCCGACGCGCTGTTTCGCCGCGGCGGCTTCGTGTGGTATGGCGGCTTCCTCGGCGCCGTGGTCGCGATTCTCCTGAACGGCTGGCGGCGACGCGTGCCGCCGCGCTTCACCGCGGAGATCTGCGCGGCGCCCCTCGCGCTGGGATATTCGCTGGGTCGCGTCGGCTGCTTCCTGGTCAACGATGACTACGGCATTCCTTCGAACCTGCCCTGGGCGATGAAATTCCCGCAGGGGCTCCCGCCGACGACTGTCGCGAATCTGCAGGCGATGCACGTCCATTTCCCGCTGGGCACCGATCCGATGCGGATCGTGGCCGTCCACCCGACTCAGTTGTACGAGACGGCCATCATGTTTCTCGTGTTCCTGTGGCTGTGGAAGCGCCGCGAGCATGGCCACGCGGTGGGCTGGTTGTTCGCCTGCTATCTGGCCTTTGCGGGTGCGGAGCGTTTTCTCGTGGAGTTCGTCCGGTCCAAAGATGACCGCATCCTGGGCGCGTTCACGCTGGCGCAGGGGACCAGCATCCTGCTCATCATTGTGGGAGGTGTGCTGATGTACCTCTGGCGGACGCCGACCAGCCCCCAGACGCTGCCCGACTCGCTACGACCGAAGGAGATCGCTCTGCGCGCGTGAGGGCTTGGGTCGCATGGCCGCCCCCCAAATCACCGCGACGATGGCGAGCACCAGCAGCACGCCCTGTAGGGCCAGGGACTCGAGCGTCGGGTAGATCCCGAAGACGGGCAGGCGGGGCGCGTTTTCGATGACGGTCAAGGAAATCACCTGCGCACTTTGCAGCTCCGCGATCCCCTTCCCCGCAAAGACGAACGCCATGTAGTACAGCATGATGCCCGTCACGGTGAAGAAAGGCTTCATCGCGACGCGGAGACCCAGCTGATTGATCACATAGTAGACGAGCACCAGTCCGACCGATCCAGCCCCGATGCCAGCGACGACCGAAACGCTCCCGCCGCTCGGACCTGCCGAGCCGAACAGCGCCTTGTAGAAGAGAATCGTCTCGAAGCCTTCGCGATACACAGCGAGGAATGCGACCGCGGTGAGCGCCACGCCGGAGCCGGACGACAGCGCGGTTTCCATCTTGCCGCGCACAAATGCCGTCCACTTGGCGGCTTCAACCTTGGAGAGCAGCCAGTAGCTCACGTAGAACAGCACGGCCGCGGCGAGCAACATCGTGGCGCCTTCGACCGTCTCCCGCTGTCCCGGGGTGACCTGGAACAGCAGCTCCACGAGCACCCACGTCAGCAAGCTCGCGCCCACCGCGAGCCAGGCACCACGGGCCACGTCGCGGCGCCGCCGCACCGGCGCGCCAGCTTTGACGAGGAACGTCATCAACGCCGCCACGATCAGAATCGCCTCGAAGCCTTCCCGCAGCAGCAGGAAGAAGGACGCCACGAAGAGGCTCATGGGCGACGGCCGGTCCGCGACGACGCGCTCGGCCCGCTCGAGCCCCTCGAGTAACCGCTGGCGGATCGTGTTTCGCTCGGCCTGATCGGCTTTGACCGCGCGGGTGCGCAGCCACGCGAAGGCAGCTTCCAGCTCGCTCGCGAGTCCCGGATTCTTGGCCCGCACCGACGTTTCGACCTGCTCGAACGTCATGTACGCATCGACCGCGATCTGTTCCGACCGCATCGCCAGCGCGGAGTCGATCTGGCGGCGCACGCCAGCGAATGTGGCGGCAGTCGCCGATCCGCCGTACTGCAAGGCCGCGACATACGATGCCACGGCCCAGCGATCCTCGGCCGAGAGGTCGCCGGCAAATTCCGGCATCGCGGTTCTCGGCGTGCCGACGGCGATGCGGCGGTAGATGTCGAGGAGCGACTTGCCGCCCATGACCGCGGGATCGGCCAGATTCGCGGGCGGTGGGCCCTCGAGGGTCTTGGCTTTCGGACCGTCGCCCTTGCCGCTCTCCCCATGGCATTGGGTGCAACGCTCGTGGAATACGACCGCGCCGCGGGCCAGCGAGGGCGGATTGGCCGGCAACGGCTCGAGCACGTCAGGGCCGCCGGCTGCGAGGGTGATCTGCGCGACCAGGCTGTCGGTCACGCGTCTGATCGAATCGGGTGGTGCGAGCTGCTCGAGCAGCTGCGTGATGTGATCGAGGGACCGTTGGGCGCCGGCGCGGGCGGCGCTGGGCAGGCCCGCCACGTCGAATTGCGCCTGCTGAATGAAGAGCTTGGCTTCGTCGACTTCGTTGGGCTGCGTGATTTCCCGCCCCGCCGGCGTCACACCCAGGGCGTACTCCTTGGCCGCCAGCGACGCCGCCGCGACCACCCGTCGCGCGGGGGTCAAAGAGTCAGCCGCCTGCCCTGCGAGTGTCTGCGCAAGGCAGGCGGCGACCACCAGAGATGTCGTCAGAAACCGCACGGCCAGAATAGTAGAGTAATTTTGTCGGGAATTCAATCTGTTGATAGCACTGCAATTGCGATCGCGGCCTCGTGCGTGTGCGACAGCGACAGCAGGACCTTTTTGACACGCAGCTCCTTCGCCCGGCTCGCCGCCAGTCCGCTCAATTCGACGTCCGGCCGGCCGTCGGGCGAGCGCGTCACCTCGATGTCGCGCCAGCCGATCCCGCGGGCCGCTTCACTGCCCTGGAGCGCTTTGTAAACTGCTTCCTTCGCGGCCAGCCGAACGGCCACGTGTTCGGCCGGATCCGGTCGGGAACGACAGTAGTCCGCCTCCGCCGGTGTGAGGAGCCGGTCGAACACATGCGCGCCTTTATCGGCGATCATCGCGCGCGCGCGCGCCACTTCGACGAGATCGACACCGACTCCGACGGCGCTCATGGCGACGGTCGGGCGACAAAGAGGCGCCGCCGGTAGCGATTCCCGTCCACTTCCACGACGATGATGTACCCACCATTGACCACGCGCCGCGTTCCCCCGTCCACGGTCAGATCCCAAACATATTCGTTGGTCGGTGCGGCGACGGTCGCTTCATACAGGCGCTCACCGGTGAACGTGAACACGGCGATGCGGGCGCTGCCGACTGATGTCGGCCATGAGATCACGACCTGATCGCTGCGCACCGGGTTCTCGGACACTTCGGCGCCAGCCGCGGTCGCCAGCTGGGCAAACGCCGTCGTCGCATCAGACGCGAAGCCGACGGCATCGAGCCACCAGGTGAACTGCTGCGAGATGAACCGAAGCTGCGCGCCCCGCCGCCCGCCGGCCAGCGGAAGATCGACGCGCATCGGATACCAGCTGGGCCCGTCGCCGACGATCAGCGCGACGTTGCTCCACGTGCGTCCCGAATCGCCCGAGAACTGAATCACGCCGTTCTGTTCGGGTGTGAATGTCGAGCCGTTGTGTTTGGTCCAGAACTGCAGCCACACCGCCGTGCGGCCGCGCAGATCGATGGGCGGCGAAGTCAACGTATCGAAGCCTCCGGCCGCGTACCACGAGTATTTACCGGCCCCGGGCGCGCTCACGCTGTCGCGCCACCAGCCACGCCACCCCTTGTCGAGCGTTTCCGCGCCACCCAGCGACACGAGTTCCGCTGAAACGGTCGTTCCTTCGGCGCGCACCGCCCGCACCGCGTCCAGATGGAGATCGGTGCGCCACTCCGTACGCATCACGCCGCGGCGCAGGGAGTCTGTCTGCACGCTGCGATCGACGAGTGCACCGGTTCCCGTCCGCAGGGTGAGCGACAGCGGGCGGGGAGCGCTCGCGTCGAGACTCAGCCAGGAGTCGGGCCAGAGGGAGGTGAACCGCGGCACGCCCGGTACGAGTCCCGACGCACCGGGCGCGCGCGCCAGGTCGCCGGATGCATCGATCAGGGAGCGCGCGAACGGCAGGTTGTCGCGGAACACGCGCTCGACCAGCGCGCTGTCATCGGGGAACTCGAAACCATAGTACAGGCCCTGCAGGCAACAGCCGCTGGTCAGCTCCGTCGTGAAGGCGATCGTGCCGTACGTACGGTAGGCCCAGTCGGTGTACTCGCCGTTCGTCGCATAGAGATTCCAGCCGGGACCGGGGTGGTAGTGGTCGTGGGGCGATCCGGGCACGCTGTCGGTCACGGCGGGCGCGAGCTCTGTGCCCGCCAGCGCCTGGTAGCGAGACAGATCGGGCGGCAATTCACCCGCGCGAAATCCCCAGGGATACAGCACCAGCCCCCCGTAGCTGTGATACGAAAGCGCAACGACGGGAGGATGAGCCGCGTGAAATGCCATGACCGCCCGGGTCTCCGGCTCTGAGGCCGGCGCCGTGCCGCGGTAAGTCTCCGCGTACTCCCATGAGCTCGAGCCGAGCTCGTCCACGCCCCAGAACGTGGGATAGTTGCGATTGGGATCGACGCCGTAACTGCCACCGGAGTTGAGCCGGCGGTTTTTCCTCCAGTAGCGCTCGTTCGTGAACGTGTACTGGTAGCCGTCCGGATTCTCGACCGGCATTACCCAGACGTCGTGCGTGACGATCGCCGCTCCCCCGGAGTCGGCGAGCCAGCGAATCAGCTTCATCGCGACCGCGGTCGAGATCCATTCGCGCGCGTGGTGCGTCGCGATGAACAGCACGTTGGGCCGGGCCGGATCATCCGCGGCCGGTCCGATCTTGACGACCAGGATCGGCCGCCCCTCGAGGGACGCCCCGACAGAGTCGACGTGAATCAGCGTGTCGGCGCTCGTCCACGCGTTGAGCGTGGCGCGTATGCCGCTCACCGGATTGTCGAATGAGTGGAACGTCCGAAACGTGTCTTCCGCCACCCGAGTCGGGGCGAGTGCCAGGCTTGGAAGTGTGGTTCTGTAGCCCTGTCTCGCCAGCCGCGCCTCTGTTTCCGGTGACACGACGATGACCGCATGCAGCTCACCGGCGATGCGCCGCATGCCGGCTACCTCGAAGCCCAGGCGCGCCAGAGAATCGAGGCTCGATCTCCTGGCGAGCGGAACCTCGACAACGCGCAGCTGCGCCGCGCCGTCTTGGGCCGCGGCGCAGCACAGGAGCAGCCCTAGAAGCCCAGACGCGCAGCGAGCCATGCAGGTGCCGGCACGTAGCCACCGAGGATGAGGCCGAGCCAGATCAACATGCCGGCGAGGGGAATCCAGATCACGACAACCGGCCAGAGACGGGGCCGCCACGTCGCGAGGGCCTCGATCTCGGACGTCCAGCGGTGCCGCTCCGCTTCAACCTCGGTCTCGAGCGCGAGCCACGCAGCCTCGAGTCGTCGTGCTACGGTGCGGAGGGCATCCTGCCAAGCGGCGTGCGCGTCCTTCTCGAGCACCGATGCATCGGTGACTCGGCTCGCGGCGACATCGAGCGCGTCGAGCGCCGCGACGAACGTCCCTCCGCCCGCTCCCAGCCGCGCAACAATCGCCCGCTTCTCGGCGCTCGTCAGGAGATGCCGGCGCAGCATGCGCCGGGGCAGCCGCACGCTGTGCGCGGTGCGGGAAATCTCTGCGTCGAGCGCCTCGGCGACGCGATTCGCCGCGCGGCGAACCGCGTGGTCCCACGCTGCCGCCCACGCCCGCCGGCCGGTCGTTTCGAGCACGGTCGCTCGCGCCTCGGTCGCCCGCCCCTCGCCACCGAGCTCCAGTACGCGCGTCGCCAGATCTTCGCGAATGTCATCGAGTGGAACCCAGGGAGGCTGCTGGCGGCGGGGAACGATGATGCGCCCGAGCGACGGGGCGAGCTCGGGCACGCGCAGCGGCATGAGGAGCTTCATCGGGCCAGGCGTGCGGCCTTCCCCGTGCGTTTTTCGTACTCGTCGGTGAAGTAGGGGAGCGATTCCGGCAAAAACAGTTCGCGGGGCAAGCCCGTGGCCGCGATCGCCCGCTCGATCTCGTCGGGTGCGCCCTCGACCTCGAGCAGCACGTCCATCGCCGGATACCACTCCAGCCGCAGCGTCGCTGCACCCAGACGGTACTGCTCCACCGCGCGATCGATTCGCAAAACGATCTTGTAGCCGAGGCGGCGCAGCACCACGAGCGCGGCCCTGGGATCGTCGACCCGGGTCTCCCATTCCTCGCGGTGCCGGTAACCGTCCTTTTTTCCGACCGGCCCTTTCCAACCGAGCACGCCCCACTCGCGCGCGTGGTCCGCGGGGTGATAGACGCGCAGCCGCACGACTTCGTCACGCGAGCGCAACCGCTCCTTGCGATCGAATCGCCGATCGAGCATCGCGCCGCGGTAGGTCAACTCCGCCCCGGCGGCGATCAGCGTGCGGCGAACCGCCTCGGGATCGTCGATGCGCGCCTTGAGCTCGAGCTCGTCGCGGACGACGGTCACGAAAAGAGGGCGGCGAGCACCGCGTCCGTGTCTGCGAGATCCGCGAAGACGTGCGTCGCGCCCGCCGCCTGCAGCGCCGCGACATCGTAGAACCCCGTCGCGACGCCGACCGAACGTGCGCCCATGGGTTTGCAGCACGCCACATCGTCCGGCGTGTCGCCCACGATCACCAGATCCTCGCCGGAAAAGCGTCTCCCGGTGCGCTGCGCGGCGCGCTGCGCCGCCACGGCGGGCAAATCGGGACGATAGTGGGAGTCGGAGCCGAAGGCTCCAACCGCGAAGCGTGCGAAATCAAGGCCCGCGGAGCGCAGCTTGAGCGCCGCGCCATGCTGGACGTTGCCCGTGAGCAAACCGACCAGCGCGCGCCCATCCATTTCGTAGGGCTCGAGCGCGGCGAGCAGAGCCTTGATCCCGGGATACAGCCTGGTCGCCTGGGTCGGCTTCTCGAGCTCGGCGGTGAGCAGCTCGACATACCGGCGGCATACGGCGCTCACGCGATCGTCGGAGCGGGCGTCGGGATGGCCGGCCAGCTCCAACAGCTCGCGCACGATCTGCGGATCGGTCTTGCCGTCGAAGCGGTAGCCCTCGATCGGGCCGGCGGTGCCCGTTTCGTCGAGCATCGCGCGATGAATGGCTCGCCGTCCCGCGCCGGCGGTCCATAACAGCGTCCCGTCGATGTCGAAGAGGATCAGACGCATCCTACAAAATAACGTGCGTGATGCGTGGTACGTGGTGCGTGGGGTGCCGGTCTGAATATCAGGTGTCAGGTGTCAGGTG
>DAIQBJ010000013.1:10053-23060 GCA_036781225.1 Gemmatimonadales bacterium
ACCCCGACTAGCGCCTCGCGCATCCGCACCATCCGAGGCTCATCACCAAAGAGATGGTCACTCCCCACCCCGCCCCGCGACAACGCCGCATGCACGATCCGCCCCGCGCCTGCCCAGAGCGCGACGTGGGACACGCGGCCGCGTTCGGCAAAGAAGAGCAGGTCGCCCGCCTCGTAGCCTTTTCCATCGGGAGCCATCGGAATCTCGCGGCCCTGGCCGAACTGCTGATCGCTGTCGCGCGGCAGCGCGATGCCGCGCGCGCCGAACAGCGCCTGTACGAGGCCGGAGCAATCGATGCCCCACTCGGTGCGCCCGCCCCAGAGGTAGGGCGCGCCGGCGTACCACTTCTGCGCCAGCTCGGGGAGCGCGAGATGGCGCGCCTCGACGCGCAGCTCCTGCTCGCGCCGGACGCTGCCCGCGGCAACGGCACCCCGCTGGCCGTCCGCGAGCTCCACCACGCCGCGGCGCAGGGCGACGCGCGCCCCGGTCGGCAGACGGCGCCGTCCATCCGCTGTGACGATGTCGGCGCTGAGTGAACGGGCCGTGGCGCGCGCCTGCCAATCCTCGGACCAATCGGTCGGCCCGGTCGCCACGTACCCCGCGTTGATCCACGCGATGTAGCCGTCGGACGCGCGCACGCGCAGCCACCCCTCGCGCTGCTCCAGTACATCGAGCGGCTCGCCGTGCAGCGCGTCGCTCACGCGCGGCGCGGAGACGCCCGGCTCGCCCAGGAGCGGGGCGAGTGCCGCGGTCACGATCGCCGCGGGCGCCGGGACATCGTGCGGGAGGAGCACCACCTTCTCGAGCACGCCGGATTCTCCCGCCAGGCGACGCAAGGCATCGCGCGCGTCAGGACTCGTCGTGGTGACTTCGATCATCTTCGGCAGCAGCATGACGTCGAATACGCCAAGGCGGCCGTCGGGCACCCATTTGCGGCGAATATCGTCGACGGCGCGCTCGAGCTTATCCACGGCGCACCGCTCGCTCGACCGCTTCGGGAACCACGAGTGCCGCCAGTGCGTCGACCTGCAGCGGTGACCTCGCCTTCACGGCGGCGGTACTGACCGCGAAAATCACGTCGCCGTCGAAGAGGGTGCCATACGGCGTAATGCGGCGCGCAATGGCGTCGCTGCTCGTGAACGCGAGGGCCTGCAGCTCGACGCGACTCAAATCCGCATTGGTGGCAACGACGGCGAGCGTGGTGTTGCGGTTGAGCCGCTTGGGGTCGCCGAGCGGCGCGCCGCCATCCGCGAGATACCGCAGGCTGTCGACCGATCCGGCAATGATCTCGCCGCGCGCGTTTCTGACGTCTCCGATGGCATTGACTACCACGAGCGCGGAGACGATCACGTCACCGGCGTTCATCGCCCACGATCCCAACCCGGCGGGGACCATCTTCTCCAGGCCGGCGGCCTTGCCGCACGTCGCGCCGCGGCCGGCGCCGACCAATCCGTCGTTGTACTCGGCACTCGCGTTGTCGCAGGCGTGATAGGCATCGTCGGGACTCGGCCAGCCGACCGGCTTGCCCGCATTGCCAAGGTCGAAGATCACCGCGGACGGAACGATCGGGATCGTCCCCATGTCGCCGACCGGCAGACCGCGTCCCCGCTCGCGCAGCCAGCGCATCACGCCGTCGGCCGCGCCCAGCCCGAGCGCCGACCCGCCCGTGAACAGGATGGCGTCGATGCGCTCGACGAGATGGCGCGGATCCATCACGTCCAACTCGCGCGTGCCGGTCGCCCGGCCGCGCACGCAGACGGCCGCGCGCAGGCCGGTGTCGGGGGCGAGAATCACGGTGCACCCGGTGCCGTGCGCTTCGATCGTCGTGTGCCCGACCGTGATACCGGAAACCGACGCGAGATTCATGCGTGCGCTCATTGACGCGCCAAGATAACGTCAACAACGTTGACGGCCATGACTACTCCCGCTTCCTCGTCTCCCGCCGGCACGCCCGTTCTCGTCGTCGACGATGAAGAAGGCATTCGCCAGGCGCTCACCCGTTTTCTGACGCGTCTCGGCTATCAGGTCCGCGCGGCGGCGAACGCGGCCGAGGCCCTCGAGCAGGTCGCCTCGAGCCGTCCCCAGGTGATGCTCTGCGACATCCGCATGCCCGGAACGAGCGGTATCGAGCTGCTCCCCAAGGTGCTGGCGCTGGACCCCGACCTCGCGGTCGTGATGCTGAGCGCCATCGATGAGCCCCGCACGGCTATCGAGTGCCTCAAGCTCGGCGCCTTTGATTACCTCATCAAGCCGGTGGATCTGGACGAGCTGGAGCTGTCGTTGCAACACGCACTACGGCAGCGGCAGCTTGAGGTCGACCGCCGCGAGCTGGAGCAATGGCTGGCGCGCGAGGTGGCCGTGCGGACGCGCGACCTCGAGGAGCGCACGGCGGCGATCGAACAGATCGCGCTGGATGCGCTGGCGGCGGCGCGTGACTGGGACGGCAGAGAGGCGGCGTTGACCAAGTTGGCGGAGGAACTGGGCGCGCCGCGCGAGGAGCTGGCGGCGGAGCTGAAGCGGCGACGCGGTTAGGCCAGCTTGGACTTCACCTTCTCCTCGCAGGTTTTGCAGCGCGTGACGCCGCGGAACGTGCAGATGAGACAAATGAACGTCCCGCAATCCGAGCAGGGGTAGCCCTCGGACGCGCGCTCCTCGTTTCCGCAGGAACGGCACGTCATGCCGTCGTGCTCTTTCAGTTGCGGTTTTTCCATGCCTCAAGATAGCACGTCTGTGAAGGAGTAATCGATGCTCTATCGCATTTGCGCCGGCCTGCTGCTCCTCGCGACGATCGGCCACACGTTCGGCGGCATGCTGGGCACGGCACGACGAGGGCCCCAAGCGGGACCCGAGGCTGATCAGGTGTTCGCGACGATGAAATCGGTGCGGTTCAAGTGGCAGGGCGCCGACACGACGTGGTTCGCTTTCTGGATGGGAAACGGGCTGTGCGTGAGCGCCGCCTTGCTTGTGCCGATTGTCGTCCTCTGGGTACTGGGCGGCCTCGACGCGCTGCAACGGCACGCGACGCTGCCGATCGCGTGGGCCGTTGGCGGCAGCATGGCGTTGACGTCGCTGCTGGGCTTCAAGTACTTCGGTCCGCGCGCGGGCGTGGGATTCGGCGTGATCGCGATCCTGACGGTGATCGCGACCCTGATGGGCTAGAGGCGAGGCTACAGGTTCAGGCTGTACGCCTTGATCTTGTTGATCAGCGTCGCGCGCGAGATCCCGAGCTCCAGCGCGGCGCGCGTCCGGTTCCCGCCATGGTGACGGAGCGTTCGCTCGATGTGCTGCCGCTCAACGTCCGAGAGCGACTGGGCCTGGTGGCGCCGGTCGGTGGACGCCCGCTGCCGCAGCTCGGGCACCTGCTCCAGCAGCGCGCGCAGCCGCGAGTTCTCGCGCGACAGCCGCGCCTTCTCCGCTGCGCGCGCGATCGCCGCGGCGAGATGCGTCATATCGACCGGCTTGGTGAGAACGTTCTCGGCGCCGAGCTGCATCGCCTGCACTGCGATCTCCGTGTCGTCCCGCCCGGCCAGTACAATCACCGCCGCCCCCACGTGACGCAGGCGTTCCAGCACCGCCAGCCCGTTGTCGTCGGGTAGCTGGAGTCCGAGCAGCACCACCTCTGGGCGCTCGCGGCGGAACGTCTCCATGGCGTGCTCACCCGTCCCGTCCCGCCACACTTTGTAGCCGGTGCGCTCGAAGTGGCCGCCGAGCGCTTGCAGCGACGGCGCGTCGCCGTCGATGACGAGGAGCTTGTCAGCCATCGTGCGACTTGAATCCAGGTCCGACGAGCACGGAGAGCGCGCCGGGCAACAGCCGCGCCTCGAACGGCGTCGTGCCGGTCACCTCGCCGTCGAGCTGGACCGGGCGTGGCAGGCCATCCGTCAGCTCGACCCGCACCGTCCGCCCGCGGCCCCACCAGACGCGTTTGAGCTTTGCGGTCCCACTGCTGCGAAACAGCATCTCGAGCACCGCCTGGACACCCTGGAACGCGCCATCGGCATCGAGTGCCACGATGTCGAGCCACCCGTCGTCGGGGACCAGCGTGGCGCGCAGGTTGAAGAATCCGGGAGGGAGCTTACCGCAGTTCAGCACGAGCAGCATCGCGGCTCGCATCTCGGTCGTCGTGTCGTCCACGGTGACGCGATGTGGGGCGCTGCGCACCGTCGACAGCCTGAGCGCCGCCCGCGCGATGTAGGCACCGAACTTCCAGCGCCGTTTTTGCTCGCGCCCGGTGGCCGCCATCAGCTCCGCGTCGAATCCTGTA
Source organism: Gemmatimonadales bacterium (assembly GCA_036781225.1). GTDB lineage: Bacteria > Gemmatimonadota > Gemmatimonadetes > Gemmatimonadales > GWC2-71-9 > 20CM-2-65-7. Next base: position 14,318 of record DAIQBJ010000013.1, read on the forward strand.
CCAGCCACGACCGCGAAGTAATGCGCGCCATCGGCCCGCTGCACGACCCCGAGATCGATGGCGAGCGCGCGGGCTTTCAGCAACGCCCGCGCCGCGGCGGCGGTGGTGCGCGGGAGCTGCAGGTTGCCCGCGAGCACGTTGCCCGTCCCGCCGGGGACCACCCCCAGCGCGATCCCCGATCCCGCGATTCCTGCCGCGATCTGCATCGCGGTGCCATCGCCGCCGTGGCTCACCAGCACGTCGAACCCCTCGCCCAGCGATTCCTCGGCGATGCGCCGCGCGTCGCCCGGTCCCGTGATGGTGCGCAGGTCCACGTTCCAGCCGCCCCGGCCCAGAATCTTGACGATCTCCGTGACGGCGTGCGCGTGCGCCCGCGCAGCAAATGGGTTCGTGATGACCAGGGCGCGCGTCATGTCAGTAGCGCCGCTCCCAGAAGAGATCGAGGCCGACCTGGCGCGGCGCGACAGATTGGATCGGGTCCAGTTCACCGGCGCAGGTACGCATCGGCTCGAAGCCGGCTTCGGTGCGCCATTCCGGGCTGAGCCGATACTGCACCGTGGCGCCCAGCGTGTTGGTCCAGCGGGTCTGGCGGACCTTCGCGCAGTAGCCGGCGTTCACGACGACGAACGTCTTGGTTCCGATCGCCCAACCCGCCGCGACCTGGGCACCGGAGAACGGATTCGTCACGTCGCCCGGTCGAATCTCGAGATAGTCGAGGGGAACACCCAGATCCGACACCACCGTGCGCTCCAACTCGCCCGCGACGAGGGACGCCGCGGTCCCGCGCACAAAGGCGCCTTGGTCGGTTCCCAGCTCGAACGTGGGCTTACCGGCGATCAGATACGAGAGCAACTCCGTCTGGGTGTACCCGATATCGGATTCGAGCGTGAGCTTGGGCAGTCGCAAGGTTCCCGTGATGTGGGCGCGCACGGGAATCTCCGCCAACTGCCCCGGGCCGGGTAGCGGATGGACCTCATGCGTGGCCTGAATGTCGAGCTCGGCATCGAGGTCGGGCGTCCCAAAGTACCGAACCGTCCCTGACGACACCACGAACTCGCGCGTCACCGGGCCAATAATCAACCGGTAGGTGCCGCGCGGCGCCTGCAGCGTGCCGCTGAGGAGGTAGTTGTTGTTCACCTTGTTGACGGTGACCGAACCCCTGAGCTGAATGTTCGCTTCGTTGGAGCGGAGCCACACATCCTCACCCATCGTGAGCTGCAGATTCTTCACCTCCAGGCTATCGAAGAAGAGGCTCTGGAATTCCGGGCCGAGTCGCTGCACGCGAATGAGCGACGTGTCGATCAGGTCCTGCACCCACGGCTCGTCCAGATTGACGACCCGTTTGTTGACGAGGTCGGCGAAATGCAGCACGCCCGAGGTCACCGTGCCGCGGCCGCTGAGCGTCGCCCCGAACACCGGCCCCGTGAGGGTCACCCGGCCGCTTGCGGTCACCGTGAGGTAGCCGCGGAGGTCCAGCGCCTTGAACTCCGCCGTGTTGATGTTCAACGCGAGGAGCGGCTTGGTGAGGCGCTCCAACCGCATGTACCCGCTGACCGACGCATGGCCGCGCTCGCTCACCGCCCCGATGCTGTCCACCCGGATCGTGTCACCGCGCAGAGAGAGGCTGCCGTTGACGTCTGTGTAGCGGACGTTCAGCGCCGGCAGGGTAACGGCGGCGTGGCCAATCTGGAGGCCGCCGCGCAGCTGCGGAGCCTCCCACGTGCCGCCGATCCCCAGGTCCGCGTTGAATATTCCTTGAACCTTCCGCACCGTCGTCGTCACCGCCGCGAGCACGCCCAGATCGACGCTGTCGGCGCGCGCCTGCACCGAGAGCGTGTCGGGCAGCTGGCGTTGCTTGACCGGGACCAGCGCGAGGTCCAGCGGCAAGTGCGCCGTGACGTTGAGAATCTTCTCACCCTCGCGCCAGAGGTGGACGTCGCCATTCAGCCGCCGGCCGCGATAGTCGATGCTGCCGTCCATAAACGGCGCCGCAAACGAGCCGAACGACGGGTGCGCGAGCGCGAACGTGGCCGTATAGACGGGATTCGCCCGCGAGCCTCTCGCCGAAAGCAGGCCCGTTGCCACGCCGGCCACACCCGCCGTGTCCTCTTGCAGCAACGCATAGATGCCGGCGAGCGGGAAGCTGTCGAGCGTCACTAGCGCCCGAATGGGCCCGCTGGGCGGCACGTCACCGGCGATCGCGACCCGCCCACCGCCCTGCGGATTGCTCAAGACCGTCGAGTCGACATGCAAGACCGAGTCGCCGAATGCGAGCCCCGTGGGGCGCTCCAGGAACCAGACGCCGCTGGGCAGCAGCACGGCGAGTGAGTCCACTACGAGGTGCTGCGTGCCCCCCTTCCCCGCTGCGGCGCCGCCGGGACGCAGGTATCGCCCGCCCGCGAGGAACGCCCCGAGATCGCCGACGCGCGAGCGGGCGAACCAGGTGAGTGAGTCGCGTGTGCCGCGCGCATGGGCGGCGGCGGCGCCGAATCCCAGTCGGCCATATCCGAGCGAATCGACGTCCGCCTCGATGTCGAATGCCGGCACGGGGCCAGGCTGGTACGTCAGGCTGCCCTGACCTTTGGGAATGCGCCACTGGCGCCACCGGAGCGCGGTCACCTGCGCGTCGGCGCCCAGCGAGAGCGAGTCGAGGGCACCCTCCATAGTCAGGCGTACTAGCGCCGCGCCTCTGAGCTTGTCTTCAGGCGTCGGGGCGCTCAGGGTCGCGCCGGCAAGCCAGGTCACGAGCGAATCGAGCACGCTCAGGCTGTCGGCGTCGAAATTGAAGGCGAGCGTCCCCCGCTCGGGCCGCCTCCATCCCAACGAGCCGCTGCCGTGAGTGACCAATCCCGGCTGTTGCACGCGCAAGGCATCCACATACAGCCGCCCATCGGCGAAATGCATGGTGGTGGCACCGCTGTCGATGATCGACCCGGCGAACAGCGAGGGAGCGAGCGTCGCGGAAAACGCCCCGACCGGCGGCGATACGCTGTCGCCCTCGACGCTGCCCGTGGCCGTCACCGTGAGGCGCGACGGCGGGCCGTTGCGAACCATCCAGCGCTGCAGGTTCACATCCTGCGCGTGCAGCGTGAACTTGCGCGCGCCGTAGACCGGCAGACTGCGCGGCGCGCCGAGCACGAGCGTGCCGTCGCCGCGAACCGCGCCGCCACCGCCGAGCATGGCGAGGTCGGCGTGCGTGTCGAGCGCGGCGAGATTGCCGTTCAGCCGGATCGTACCTTGCAGCGAGCCGCGCAGCGGGAAGCCCGCGATTCGCCCCGTGAGTCCGGCGAGCGCCAGCGAATCGGCGTTGACATCGGCGAACACGCCCAGGATGTCGCCGCGCGAGTCGAGGCCGATGACACCGCGGATTACGCTGACGGGTCTGTCGCCGTCGTGGTGGCGCAGCGTGCCGCTGAACGTGGTGTTTTTCAGCGTGCCGGTGAGCGTGCCGACGGCATCGAGCTCACCCTGCAGATCGAACGCCGGTACCATGTTTCGCACCGTCCCGATGTCGATGCGGCCCGTTTCAAGGGCAAACGGCTGGAACCCAAGATCGTGGCCTGCGAGGTTCACCTCACCTTTCCCCTGGATCTGCGACTCCGGCCAACCCGGCACCAGGGAATCGCGGAACGACCACGACGTTTCGATTTTCAAGGCGCGCATCGGACCGTCGACGACCGTCTGCCCGGTGAGTCGACCGGCAAACGGCAGCGTGTCGAGGAATGGCCGCACGAGCTCGAGCGACAGATCGCGCGAGCGGAGGTCGCCCTGTCGCAGCGCGACGATCCCGGAGTCGGCCGCGCTGAATGCCGTGACGTGTCCCGTCACGCGGCCGCTGCCGTACGTCACATCGAGCGGCTGCAGCTGGATCTCGAGCACCCGCCCGCCATGCGATGCCACGGTGACGCCGCCATGGAGCACGGCCCCGGCGGGAAAGCGCGGGTCGATGAAGTGGATGTCGGTCAGCGTGGCCGAATCGGCATGCACCGTCAGGTTCCAGAGCAGCGTGTCGCGCGGCCACTGCACGGTGCCCCGCGCGCTGAACTGCGACGCGGGGAACCGCACGCGCGCGAGGTCCGCGTCGAGCGTGCTGCCGTCGATCGTCACACGTCCCACGACGTCGGCAATCGACATGTGCGGGTCGCTGCTCTCGGTCGCGAGTCGCAGGATGTCGATGCGGATGCCCTTCTCTCGTGGCGACTGAATGCGCAGCGCCGCGAGCCGCGCGTTCAGGTGCTCGAAGCGGCGCAGCCGGTAGCGCCCGTCTTCGCCGGAGTACTCGATCTCCTCGTTGGTGTTCGTGACCTGGCCATGCTTCTGCAAGCGCAGCGTGAGCGACCCGTCGTCGATCTGCACGTTGCGCAGCAGGATCAGGGAGCGCGGACCCGCGGGCCCGAGCGGCCTGGTCTTCACCGTGTCCTTGACGTTCAGCTTCAGCAGCTCGGCGAAATTCGTCGTGCCACTCGCGTGCTGTACGATGTTGATCACCGGCTTATCGAGACGCACCTCCAGGAACACGATGCGTCCGGCCGCAAAGTCGATGAGGTTGTAGCTGAGCTCGGCGCGCGGCAGCAACGCGACGAGCGTCGAATCGGGATCGATGAGGCGAACATCGGTGAGGACGACTCCCGTGAGCAGCGAGCCGCGGACCTCACTCACCGTGATGGTGCCCGCGACGGCATGCTCGACGGCCGTGGCGGCGATACGGGCGAGGAGTGTGCGGCCCGCCTGCGTGCTCACGAGCGCGTTGAGCCCGCCAAGGAAACACGCCAGCAGGCCGACCAGCGACCAGAGCGCCACGCTCAGCGAACGGCGCATCATCAGAAGGCGTGTCCTATGGCGAATTGCACGACGACCTTCTGCCAGAACGTCTTCTCGGCTCTGACCGGCGGATAGGAGTCCCGGATCTGCACAATCGGCTGCGCCGGCTGACTGATTGGCGGCACATACAACAGCGGACCGCGCTCGACGGGGTAGCCGTTGTACGCGGCATCGACTCGGACCGGACCGAGGGGCGTCGCAAACCGCACGCCCGCCCCCGGTGTGACCCGCAGGCTGCTGATCGGAAAGGCTTCAGACCCCCGCTCCCAGACTTGGCCGGCATCGACGAAGACCCCCAACCGCACGCGCTGCGACAGGATCGGGGACGGCAGACGCAGCTCCGCGTTCAGGACGATCAGCGTGTTGCCGCCGGTCGGTGCCGTGACGACGCCCCGCCACACCTTATCAGCCGGGTCCGTGACCGGACGGACGAGGGAGGTATCAGACGTGTCGCTGACGACATAGACCCGCGGGCCCATTTCATTGCGTCCATACCCCCGCACCGAAGTTGGTCCACCACCGTAAAAGCGCTGATCCGGCGGCACGTAACCGACCTGTTGCCCCGAGAGATCGATGTTGCGCGGAAGAATCACTCCCGCATGCACCCGCCATCCGAACACCGTCCGCCGCCCGATCGGATAGTACTTCGCGATCTCGAACTCTCCGCGATTGAACTCGTACGGCACCTGCGAGCCGAAGATGTGCGATGCATTCAGCAGGGTTACCGTGGTGAGGCTGCCCCGCGATGGATCGAGGATGTTGTTGACCCGGTCACGGGTGATACTGATCGAGACGGCGCCGAATTGCCGGCGATCGCGGAGAAAATGGCGGCTCGCTTCGTCACACACGCGGAAGACGCTGCAGAAGAACGCGTCGGACGCCGAGGTGCGCCCGACCGAGTAGTAGTAACCGACCGTCAGCGGCCACGCGCCGCGTGTGTTGAACGTAATGGCTGCGTCGCCGCCGACGGCTTCGCGGGTGTAGACGCCGAACTGCGAGCTGCGCTCCGCGGTCAGGCCCAACGTCGCGACGTTGGTGCGCGACAGGAATGCCGGCTTCCGCAAGCTGGCGTTGAGCTGGTAGTTCATCGTATCGACGGTCCAGTTGCCCGCGAACGGGTTGCAGACCGCCTTGATGCCCGTCACGCCTTCAGGATCCGTCACCGCGGGAAAGCCGCCACCCAGCTTGGTGAAGCGCGCCGATAGGTCGAGCGAGCGGGCGCCGCCGAAGAAGTTGCGCGCCGTCCAGCCGGTCTGGAGCCGGAAGCACTCCACCGTGGCGTAGCCGAACCCGATCCGGGTCTGGTGGCGCGGTCCTTCCTGCACCTGAATGAGCACCCGCACCGTCGAGTCGCGCGGCGTCGTCTCCTGCGGCAGAATGGAGTCGATCAGGACGACATTGACCGAGTTGAACACGCCCATGCCGTAGAGGTCCCGCTGCGTCTGATACAACATGCTCTGGTTGAACCGCGCGCCCGGTCGCACCGACACGACGCGCCTGACCGTCCCCGTATCGACGTCGCGTAACCCGCGTATCACGACTTCACCAATGCGCATCCGCGGTCCTGGCTGCGCGTCCAGCTCGACTTCGGCGCGCCGCTCGCCGGCGTCGGAGTCGAAGTTCCGCAGCACCTCGGCGTATGAATACCCATTGTCCCGCAAGCGTTGGACGATCGTGTCCGCTGACGCCTGCATCAGGAACCGGTTGAACGGATCGCCGACCTGGAGGGGCAGATCACGCTTCAGCTTGTCGACGTTGAAGATTCCCTCGATCCCCTTCAGTTCGAGGCGAGTCACGCGAACCGGCTCGCCTTCGTGGATGCGGAATTCGACGTAGACATCGCGCGGTGTCCGCTGCACCACGGTGTCGACCACGGCGCTCATGTAACCACTCTGGCGGTACAGCAGAATCAGACGCACCACATCACGCCGGAACTCGAGCTCGTTGAAATACCGCTTCTCCCCGAGGCCTAACCAGCGCACGAAGGGACTGCGGGCCCACCAGCTCGATTTGGTCGTGGCGATGGCGCTTTCGAGCGAGAGGTCGTCGAGCGCCTTGTTACCGACGAACGACAGCTCCCGAACTACCCGCTCCTGCGGCTCCTGGGCGGGCAGATCGGTTGACGCCGTAAGAGCGGCGAGCAAAAGAAGACATGCGACGCGCAATTGACGAGATTTGGCAATCGGCTATGTTGCGACACTTGCTCCGCACTGTCAACCTTTTCGACACCGCCAAGAGCGCCCTGTTCCTCTGCATTCTCGCCGGTTGCCACGGTCGGTCCGGCGCGGGCGGCGGACCGCGCGGTCTTGTCTACTACGAGACCTACGATCCGCGCTCGCTCGATCCGGCACTCTCGACCGACGTCCCCACCGGCGAGATGATCACCCTGCTGTTCGACGGCCTCACCCAGTTCAATGCGGACGGCCAGTTGTTGCCCGGCCTCTCGGACCGCTGGACCGCAGACAAGAGCGGCCAGCGCTACGTGTTTCATCTGCGCCCCGGCGTCACGTTCCACGATGGCCGTCCGCTCGTCGCGGCTGACGTCAAGCGGTCGTTGCTGCGGGTCCTCAGCCCCGGGACTCGCGGCGGCCGGGTCTGGCCCCTGCTGCCGGTCGCCGGAGCACAAAACTACGCCGAGGGTCGCGTTCGAGATGTGAGCGGCATAGCCGTATTGGGGGATACCGCGATCTCCTTTGCGTTGACCGAGCCGCTCGCGGTGTTCCCCAAGTTCCTCGCGATGCCGGTTGCCGCGGTCGTCCCGTCTGAGGCGGGAGCGGACCTCGGGCAACGACCGGTCGGCACCGGGCCCTGGCGCTTCGTCGCATGGGAGCATGACGATTATCTCGAGTTCGCCAGGAATTCCGGCTACTGGGGGGGCGCGCCCCTCGGCGACACGCTCACCGTGCGCATCATTCCGGAGCCGCTGACCCGCGCGGCGGAGTTCCTCGCGGGTCGCCTTTCGGTCGCCGAGATCCCCTTTGGCGAGACCGCCAAATGGGAGCAGGAGCATCCGGACTGGCTCCGCCGCAAGCCGGCGCTGCGCGCCGTGTACGTCGCGCTCAACAACCGGCGCGGCCCGCTGCACGACGCCAACGTGCGCCGCGCCATCAATCACGCCGTCAATGTCCCCGAGATCCTCCGGACCGTATGGAACAACCGCGGCGTGGCTGCGGCCGGCTCGATCCCCCCGGCGTTGGGCGGGAGCGATCCGGCGCGCCCGCGCTACAGCTACGACACGACGGAGGCCCGCAGACTCCTGCGCGCGGCGGGTTTCGGCGACGGTTTCGCCGTGCAGCTCTGGCGCTCCGGAACCAACATCGAGCTGGGGCGCGTCGCCCAGGCTATTCAGGCACAGCTCGCCGCGATCGGCATCCGCGTGGAGATCGTGTCGCGCGACGCGTCGAGCATGCGCGACGCAGTCCGGAAGGGCGACACGGACATGGCCATTCTCGACTGGTGGGCCGACTATCCCGACGCCGACAACTTCCTGTATCCCCTGTTTCACAGCGCGAGCGTCGGACCCGGCGGCAACTATTCCTTCTATAGTGATCGGATCACCGATTCACTGATTCTCGTCGCCCGCCACACCGTCGATCAGCAGGCACGCGAGGCGTTGTACCGCCGCATCGACGCCCGTGTATTTGAGGCCGCCCCGTGGCTGTATCTCTGGTTCCCCGTCGACCTCTGGGCCGAACATCCGTCAATCGACGGGTGGGATGTGCCGGTGATCTTTAACGGGCAGCGCTGGACCACAGCCCGGCTGGTGAAGTGATCCAGCTCGTCGGCCGGCGTTTGCTTGCCACGATCCCAACGCTGTTCGGTGTCCTGATCGTCGCGTTTCTGCTGCTCAACGTCGTTCCGGGCGACCCCGTCTCCGAGATGGTCGGTGAGCGCGCCGACTCCGCCACCATCGCCCGGCTGC
>DAIQBJ010000014.1:0-22786 GCA_036781225.1 Gemmatimonadales bacterium
GGAGGCGAGCGGCGATACGGACGTCATCCCAGGTTGGTCTCTTCCAGTTGGGGTTTCGCAGCAGGGCCGCCGGGTGGTACGTCACAACCAGCGGAATCCCGCGGAACCGGTGAACGTGATTGCGCAGCGCGCCGAGCGATTGCTTGGTATTGAGCAGCGACTGCGCCGCCGTCCCGCCCATCGCCAGAATCACCTTCGGCTTGATGAGCTCGATCTGGCGATAGAGGAACGGCATGCAGGCCGCGATCTCATCGTATTGCGGCAGCCGATTCTCGGGTGGCCGGCACTTCACGACGTTACAGATGAACACCTGATCGCGCGGCAGCTGGATGGCGTCCAGGATCTTCGTGAGCAACTCGCCCGCTCTGCCGACAAACGGGCGTCCCGTCTCGTCTTCAGTGCGGCCGGGACCTTCACCCACCACGACGAGCTTCGCTGTCGCGGGCCCCTCTCCCGGAACGGTGTTGGTGCGGCTGCTGCACAGCTTGCACTTCTGGCATGCCGCGATGAGGGTCGCGACGTCCTGAAGACTTGCTGCCCGCTGGATCGGGTCGGTGGCGAAGAGATCTGCCGACGGTGGATCGAAGGTCAGGCCCGCGGGTGGCAGGTCCGACGGTGAATTGTTGGTGCCGGTGTGCGGTGTCCCCGGGCTGAAGCCCGGGGTTAGAACAGCGGGTGCGCTGGGGGAGTCGGTTACAAGGTTTTCTAACCCCGGGCGCAAGCCCGGGGTACCCGGGGTACCCGCGGTGTCAGTGAGAATCACCGAATTCCCACCGAGCTGCCGTTGCTGTTTTAAGTATTCGATTGCCAGAGCCCAGGCGTCAGTCAAAGCGCCTCTTCCACAACGTCGAGGATTCGTTCGGCCACGTCGCGCTTGGGCAGCAGCGGCAGGTCGACTTGCCTGCCGCGAGGTCCCAGGATCGTCACGCGATTGGTCGTCACCTCGAATCCTGCGCCGGGCTCAGTGGCGTCGTTCAGGATCACGAAGTCGAGCGCCTTATTCTGCATCTTGGTGCGCGCGTTCGCCAATCCGTTCCCCGTCTCGAGGGCGAAGCCCACCACCACCATCCCCTTGCGCCGCTTGAGCGAACCGAGTATGTCGGGCGTCGCTTCCAGCTCGATCGTCAGGGGACCGGCCGAGCGCGGGCGCTTCGTGTCGGCATGCGTCTTGGGGCGATAGTCGGCCGGCGCGGCGCTCATGATCAGCGCGTCCGCATCCGTCACCAGCGCCTGCACGGCGCGCTGCATCTCTTCGGTCGTTTCGACGTGGGTCGTGGACAGTCCGCTGGGCGGCGCGAGCTCCGTCGGGCCGGTGACGAGCGCCACCAGAGCGCCGCGGTGCTGCGCGGCCTCCGCGAGCGCGTAGCCCATGCGGCCGCTCGACGGATTCGTGAGCACGCGCACCGGGTCGAGATGCTCGCGCGTCGGCCCCGCCGTGACCACGACGCGTTTGCCCGACCATTTGCTGTTCGTGGACCGTGCGCCCCCCCGCCCCCCCTCCGGATTGTCGCCGCCGAGCAGCCGCTCCGCGGCCGCGAGGATCGCCTCCGGTTCGCTCATCCGTCCCGGCCGCTCGCTCGGGCCTTCGGCCAGCGCGCCGACGTCGGGTCCTACAAAGTGCCAGCCGCGGTCTGTGAGCGTCTTGATGTTGGCCGTGGTCGCGGGATTCGCGTACATGTCGTCGTTCATCGCCGGTGCGGCGAGAATGAGGCGATGGCCGCGGGCGAGCAGCAGCGCCGTCAGCACATCGTCCGCCATTCCCAGCGCCGCGCGGGCCAGGACGTTCGCGGTCGCGGGCGCGACGATGACGAGATCAGGGTCCTTCGCGAGATGGATGTGGGCGAGCGCTCGGCCCCGCTCCCAAAGCGAAGTCAGGACGGGGCGGCCGGTGAGGGCTTCGAAGGTCAGCGGGCGCACGAACTCGGCGGCCGCTGCCGTCAGGACGACATCCACCGTCGCGCCGGCTTCGGTGAGCCGGCGTGCCAGCGTACAACTCTTGTAACAGGCGATCCCGCCCGACACCCCGAGCACGACGTGACGGGGGCGGGGGGGGCCGGCTAAGGACATCAGGCTTCCTGCTGCCGCCGCCGCCGGACCAGGCGGTACTTGAGTCCGCCGCGCACGAGCTCGTCGAAGGCGCGTGTGGTCAGCTTTTCTTCCCAATCGACCGAGCGATCGCGCGGGAAATCGTTCACGTAGCGCGCGAACTTGGCGGCGACGAGCACGCCGAGGTACTTGTTCTGAGTCTGTCCTGCGACTTCTGCCGGTGTCACGATCCGCATTGGCTAACCTTTCTGAGGATGCAGTTCATCGAAGAGGCCGTTGCCTCTCTGATTGTAAATCGACCAAGTAACTCTTCAGCCACGGGATGTCTTTCGGATCCCGCGCAAATCTAGCAGGATACTCGTCCGCTGCCCGCTTCACAGACTCCACAGCGTCATCCAGGTCATCGTTCCTGATCCACCGGTGGAACAGGCGGGCGTCACTAATCTCTTCTATGGCTCGTTCCAATCGTCGCTGAATTTGCTCCGACGATTCGCTGCCTCTTTCGACCAACCGCTGCACCAGAACCCTGGGATCGCTGGGAAGAATGAAGATCGTTAACGCTTCCGGGTCCAGCTTTCTCACCTGGGAGGCGCCATTGACGTCGATGTCGAGCAAGACATGGCGCCCCGAATCAAGGATCTTCTGCACGTCGCTGCGCAACGTCCCATATAACTCGCCGCCATATCGCGCGTGCTCGAGGAACTGACCGTCGTTGACTCCTGCCAAAAACTGACTCGGCTTCCAGAACCGGTAATCGACCCCGTCTTGCTCCGTTGCGCGCGGCTTTCGGGTCGTCGCCGAAACCGAGAACCCGAACTCATCCGGATAGCGTGCACGCAGAGCTTTCGCGATCGTCGTCTTCCCGCCGCCCGAGGGGGCCGACAGGACGACGATGCGCGGCGTCGGCGTCACTCCAGGTTCTCCAACTGCTCCCGGAGCTTTTCCAGCTCTCCCTTCATCGCGATCACGGTCTGCGTGATGCGCGCGTCGTTCGCCTTGGAGCCCATCGTGTTCACTTCGCGCAGCAGCTCCTGGGCGAGAAACCCGAGCTGCTTGCCGACCGCCTGATCGGACCCGAGCGCGGTCCGGGCCGCCGCGATGTGCGCCCGAAACCGCACCAGCTCCTCCGTGATGTCGACACGGTCGGCCAGCAGCGCAATTTCGAGCGCGAGCCGCTGCTCATCCACGTTGGCACCCGCCGTCAGCTCGGCCACCACCTGCTTCAGCCGTGCATGCTCCGCCGTGAGCCGGGCGGGGGCTTGCTCCTCGATCACGCGCGCGCCCGCCTCGAGCGCATCGAGCCGCCCCCTGAGCTCGGCGGTGAGCGCTTCGCCCTCGCGCTCGCGCATCGCCACCACGTCCCGGGCGGCCCGCTCCACGATCGGCTTCACGTCCGACCACTGCACCGCCGGCTCCTGGACGCTTCCCCCCCCCACACCGTTCGCGGCCGTCAGTACGTCCGGTTGACGGGCGACAAACGCCAGGTCCACGGTCCCTTTGAGCTTCAGCTTCTTCTTCAGCGTCTGGGCTGCCGCGAGCACCTGCTTAGCCCGCGCCAGGTCGACCGTGACCCCCGGGGTCTCGGTGGCCGGTGCCTCAACCCAACGGGCGCTGACCGCGACGTGGCCCCGCTCGAGCAGCTGGCGGAGCCGCTCGCGCATCTCGATCTCGATGCCGGCCAGGTCCGCCGGCAACTTGAGCTGCGGGTTGAAATAGCGGTGGTTGACGGTGCGGATCTCGACCCGCAGACGTCCATTCAACACCCGATCTTCGGCGGCGCCGAAGCCTGTCATACTGCGCGGCACAGGGCCTTAAATGTAGTCGGTGGCCCTAGTTCGTGAAGAACCAGCGGGCGCCGTAGCGCTGCGCGCTCTTGGGGAAGCCCAGCCCCTCCAGATAGCTCGACCGCATACGGTTGATGTTCTGCACGGTCCAGAAGATGGTCACACCGGCGAGCTGTATCTCGACGTTGGTATCGACAAAGCTGGCGCCGGTCATTGCACGAGTGACGGCGGTTCCCGTACCCGTGCGGTCGATCCCGCCGAGGGGTGAACGGCTCCACGACTCGACCGCGGCTTCCGCCCGCAAGGCAAAAATGCCGCTCTTGTACACGCGCCAGAATTTTGAGTAGAAGCTCGCCGAGAGACGCGAATGTTGCGGCGGCTCGAAGTCGCCGCCGCCGATGATTGGATTGTAGTACCAGCCGGACACGCGCAGGCCGGGCAGCAGCTCGACGGATCCGTGAGCGGCGACGAATTCCGTCGCCTCCGTCGGCTGCAGCGAATCGATCGGCCCGATCCCCCCGGCAAAGCCGAGCGGCGCAAACGGATCACGCCGGCCTTGCCCGACCTCGATGATGACTCGCCGATGTTCGAACCGGATCCAGGCGCCAACATCGACGGCCGTCTGTATCGAGTCTGCAGGGATGAACAGCGCCTGCACGTCGCGTTGCCACGTCCCCTCGGCTCGCACCGAGAAGCCGAGTGGCAAGACGAGCCCGGCAGCGGCGAAGCCACGAACGCCGGCGCGGTCACCGTCATAGAAGGATTGCCGGAAGCCCCCGGCGACGGTGAACCGCGAGAAGAGCGTCCACCCACCCCGCGCCTCGAGCTGCTGGGGCAGGTGCGCGGCACCGACTCTGGCGGTCGCGACAAGATTCGCGTGGGGCCACGTGTTGCTCGCTTCGATCGTCGCGCTCGAGACCGTGCGGTCGGATTCCAGCGTCGTGTCGTGGCTGATCCTGCTCGACGCGAGCGTGGTCGTCAGTCGCAACCCGAGACCATCCTTGCGCTGGGCGATGAAGAAGCGCAGCTGCCGGTCGTACCGATCCTGGCGCCGGCCCAGCACGCTGCTGTCGCTTGAGGCGGCGCGATGCCAGCTCGCGCTCAGGATCTGGAACGAGGCCCCGAGCCGCCCTTCCGGCGGGATGTAGTCGAACTTGACCCAGATGTCGCTCGAGCCGAACGGGGTCGTCGAACTCCCGGCGATACCGGCGCCGATGCTATTCCAGTCCGCGACGAGCGCTGCTCCAAAGCCGCCGCGCGTGCGCGTCGAGTATCCCGCCCGGTACTCGGCGATATCCTGGTTGCCCGTCAAGATGCCGACGTGGGTCGTGGTCGCGGTCGAGCGCTGGCGCGCCGTCACGAGGTAGATCTGCAGCGCAGCCGGCAGCAGCACGACGTCGATCCGCTCGAGCGGGGCGAGGGGAATGCGCGCAGGATCGAGGTATAGCGAATCACGGCCGAGCGGCACGTACGGCACGCCATCCCAGTACACCTCGAGCGAGGCCGGCCCGCGACCGGCGTAGAGCACGATCTCCGGCTGGCCATACCCACCGCCGCGGACCACGTACACACCGGGGATGTGGCTCAACAGGTCGCTGAGGGTGCGCGCGCTGGTGAGGAGGAGTGAATCGACGGTAAACGTGTACCGCATACCGCGCGGCAGCGGTCCGGGAGCGATGGCAGGTGTGAAGACCGGCAGGAGGGCCGGAAGCGTGTCCCGCTTGGTCGTGTCGGTGGCTGCGGCTGCGGTCGTGTCTCTGCGGGTCGTGTCGGCCTGAGCGGCTGCGGTCCGTGTCGCGCTGAACGCGCCGAGGGCGGCGAGCGCGAAGGCCGGCAGGCCTGCGCGAATCAAGCGCCCGCGCGTTTGAGCAGGAATTCCGTGAAGAGTCGCACGCCAATCGCGGTCGGACCCTTCGCGTGGCTTGCGGCTTCGCCCTCCAGGTAGGCCGTTCCCGCGATATCGAGATGGACCCATGGGAACCCGTCGACGAATTCGCGCAGGAACCAGGCGCCGGCGATCGTCCCGGCGGCCCGGCCGCCGGAGTTCTTCACGTCGGCCACATCCGATTTCAGCAGGTCGCGGTACTCGTCCCACAGCGGCAGCGGCCAGCACCGCTCGCCCGCGCGCTCGCCGGCATCGCGCACTTCGTCGAGCAGCGCCTCATCGTTGCCCAGCATCCCGATTGCGTGATGGCCGAGCGCGATCACGACGGCGCCGGTCAACGTCGCCGCGTCGATCGCCGCCGCGGGCTTGAAGCGCCGCGCGTAGGACAGCGCATCGCACAGAATCAGGCGTCCCTCGGCATCGGTGTTGATGATCTCGATGGTCTTCCCCAAATGGCTTTTCACCACGTCACCGGGCTTGACGGCGGTGCCTGATGGCAGGTTTTCCGTGGCCGGTATCAGTCCCACGACGTTGATCTTGGGCTTGAGACGTCCCAGCACCTCGAACGTGCCGAGCACCGCGGTGGCGCCGGACTTGTCGAACTTCATGTCCTCCATGTTCAGCGCCGGCTTGATCGAGATGCCGCCGGAGTCGAACGTGACGCCCTTCCCGATCAGCGCGACGGGCGCACTTCCCCCGGCTCCGCCTTGATACTCCAGGACGATGAAGCGGGGTTCCTCCGCGCTTCCCTGGGCGACCGCCAGCAACGCGCCCATCCCTTCCTTCTTTATCTGCGCTGCGTCCAAGACGGTGATGCCGAACCCATGCGTCGCCGCCAGCTTGCGGGCCTGCTCAGCCAGATAGGTGGGCGTGCACACGTTGCCGGGCTGCATCTGCAGGTTGCGCGTGAACAGGTAGCCCGCCGCAATCGCGTCGCCGATCCGGCGTCCTGCCTCCGCTTCATCCTTATCCGATGCCTCGAAGATCAGCTCGACCGACTCGACGTCCGGCTTCGGATCCTCGGGCTGCTTTTTGAGCTCCAGGAACTGCCAGCTTCCCTGCGCCACGCCTTCGATGAGGACCTGGGCCAGCTCGGCGGCGCCGAGGCTGCCGCGGGCTTCTTTGGCGACGCCAAGGGTAAACGTTTTGGTCCCGAGGCTGCGGGCGCGCCGAGCGGCAATGGCGCTCGCGCGCCGGATCGCGCTGCGTGTGATCTCGGTCGACTTCCCCGCCCCGACGAGCAGGATTCTTTCCGCCTTGCCGGGGCCGTACACGAGGAGCGTCTCGTCCTTCTTTCCCTTGTAATCGCCGGACGTGACGGCCCGTTCGAGACTGGCATCCTTGAGTGGCGAGACGCCTGCTCCCTGGGTGACGATCACGGCCAGGAGCGGCGTCTCGACATTCAGGAGCGGCTTGGTCGAGATGACAGTCTTCATGACAAGTGCTCGATGATGGCGTCGCCGAAAGCGGAGGTGGAGACTTCGGTGGCGCCGGGCAGCTGGCGCGCGAGATCATAGGTAACCCGCTGCGCCGCGATGGCTCCCTCGAGGCCGCGCACGATGGCGCGCGCGACGTCGTCCCAGCCCAGCTCCTCGAACATCATCACGCCGGAGAGGATGACGCTGCTCGGGTTGACCTTGTCCTGCCCCGCGTATTTCGGCGCGGTGCCGTGGGTGGCCTCGTACACCGCGTAGCCGTCGCCGACGTTCCCGCCCGGGGCGAGGCCCAAGCCTCCCACCTGGGCTGCGGCGGCGTCCGAGAGGTAATCGCCGTTCAGGTTGGGCGCGGCGATGACGGAGTATTCGTCGGGGCGGAGCACCAGCTGTTGAAACATCGCATCCGCGATGCGGTCTTTGATCACGAGCTTGCCGACGTCTGCCTGGCGCTTGGCGCCTTCCGCCTCGGTCACGGTCTGCTCACTGAAGCGCTCCTTCGCGACCTCGTATCCCCAATCGCGAAAACCGCCCTCGGTGAACTTCATGATGTTGCCCTTGTGCACCAGCGTGACCGACGGCTTGTGCCGCTTGAGCGCGTACTGAATGGCTTTCACGACGAGGCGCTGCGAGCCGAACTTGGACATCGGCTTGATGCCGATGGCGCTGCCGGGGCGGATCTTGGCGCTGAAGCGGTGCGACAGGAACTCGATCACCTCGTCGGCTTCGGCACTGCCCGCTTTGTACTCGATGCCGGCGTACACGTCTTCGATGTTCTCGCGAAAGATCACGACGTCGAGCTTGCGCGGCTCCTTTACCGGGGCGGGCACACCCGCGAAATAGCGTACTGGCCGGATGCAGGCGTAGAGATCGAGGATCTGGCGCAGGGCGACGTTGAGCGAGCGAATGCCGCCGCCGACCGGCGTCGTCAGCGGGCCTTTGATGGCGACGCGATGCTCGCGGATGATGTCGAGCGTGTCCTCGGGCAGCCAGCTGCCGCTGTCATTGAATGCTTTCTCGCCCGCGAGGACCTCGCGCCAGACGACGCTGCGCTTTGCGCCCGACGTCTTGGTGACGGCGGCATCGAACACCTTGGAGGCCGCGCGCCAGATGTCCGGTCCGGTCCCGTCGCCTTCGATGAATGGGATGATGGGATGGTCGGGGACGATCCAATGCCCGTCCCGAAAGTCGATTTTCGCGCCGACGGCGCCACCACGGCGACCCTCTACCTGGGTTGGCATGGCACCCATTCTACCACAAAAAGGTCCGCCTTTGCAGGCGAGCCGTTTCGCTGCAATTCGTCCGAAATCGTACGAGCCGATGACGAGACCGGCGCTCAAAACGAGGTCGTTCGGATGCTAGAATGGAACGAGCGAAGCGGGGGCCGCACTAATCCGCTAACGCGGGGCGATGATCTGCGTCTACGTGACGACCCGGAACTGGAGCAGGTGGTATGGGTAAGGGACTCATGCAACTGACGCGATACACCCGATCCGGCCTGGCCCGCACGCTCATCCTGCTCGTCATCGGCGGGTGCGGCGGGCCCGGCTCCGGCCTCATCGGCATCGCCACGAACGGTGGTCGCGGCGGCACGACCGGCGGTTCGGCCGACGTGCTGACGTTCTTCGGTCAGCCCAGCTCCGCGACGGCGGGCCAGGTGATGGCGCCCGTGGAAGTCGGAGCGATCGATTCCGTCAGCAGTCTGGACACCACGTTCACCGGCGGGATCACGATCACACTCGGCGCAAACCCCACCGGCGCCGCACTGAGTGGGACAACCACCGTGCGGGCGGCGAGCGGCGTCGCGACGTTCGGCAATCTGACGATCGACAAGCCGGGCACCTACACACTGCAGGCCAGCGCGAGCGGCGCGACGAGCGCCACCAGCTCGGCCTTCGAGATTACGACCATTACGACGCCCTGACGGCGAATGATCAATAATCAATGACCAATGATCGAATGGGATTCATCGATCATTGGTCACTGAGCATTGGTCATTGGTCACTCTATAGCCGGTAGCCCGCGAGGGTTCCCGTCGTCGTTCTCAGGAACAGCATCCCCGCGATGTCGTCGACCGCGTAGACGGGTTCTCGCTCCTTGCCCAGATCCACGCGCGACCGAGGCTGCCCGCTATCCTTGTCGATTTGTAAGAGCACGTTGCCGTTGCCTTCGGGTGAGCGCGTGAGCATGAAGACGGAGCTCGAGGATGTGAGTGACGCCTTGAAGCGCTTGCTGGCCAGCGCCGCCGCCTGGCTGGAGTAGCCCTGGAGCTGTGCCCCCCCCTGCGTATATGCCGTGGCCAGTTGGCCGTAGATCTGTCGGGCCACGGTGTCCGACGCGGTACGCGACGCCTGCGCAAACGCATCGCCATACGACGATGCCGCCGCGCCATAGAGTCCCGCGCGGATCGACTGCACGCGATACAGGGCGCGCAACAGTCCGGGCAATTGGGGCGCCGGATTGTAGACCTGCTGCTTGATCTGTCCGTCGCGGCCGAGCAGGACCAGGTTCTGCGCCGCGACCAGCATGATGCCGGACGGCCGCAGCTCCATCCCCGTCGGATCCTCATCGCCCTGCATCTTGATCTCGGGGCTCAGCGCGCGATAACTGCCGTCCTGGCGATTCACCGCATACAGGCGGTGATCGTGGTTCGCGAAGACGTAGAGCGTCGATCCTTCGATCACATGGTGCAAGCGATACCGGTCGGCCTTGTAGTCGCTCGAGCTCAGCGGCTTGCCGCTCTCGATCGCGTCTTTGAACTTGGGCTGGCCGCTCGCGAGGTCGATGACGTTCACCTCCGCGTTCGTTGTCGCGTCCGGTTTCGAGATATACAGCAGTCCGGCGGGCGTGAGCTCGACGTAATCGAGCAGGCCCTTGATCTTCACGTCCTTCTGCAAGCGCAGCGTGGCCGTCGCGACGTTCAGCACGTTCACATACGTCTTGTTGTCGGCATCCACGGCGAGCACGACGGCGTCGCCTGACATCATGGCGTCGATCACGTCGCCACGCATGCGCAGGGGCTTCGGCGCGATGGTCGAACCGTCGTCGTAGCGCGCGACGTTGAGGCCGGTCTGGACCACACCATTGGAGATGCGCACGTTGCCCGTCGCCTGATCGGGCGGCGGTCCTTCGGTCAGCATCACGATCCCGGCGGGATGCTGCACGATGTCGCGAATCCAGCCGTCCACGGTCGCCGGTTTTTGCCACAGCGCCTTCCCATCGGCGATGCTGTAGGCCATCAAGCGTTCGTCATAGCTCACGTAGACGCGATCGCTCTTCGCGATCGACTGATAGAGGTGCACCTTGTGCGGGATGGCGCCGGACGTCTTCATGGGCAGACTCGCAGACCAGCGAATGGCGCCGGTCTTCGCGTCCATCGCGCGCAGGCCCAGCAGCGTGTAGACGACGATCACGTCCGGTCCAGCCTGCAGCACTTCAAGGGTCGTGCCGCCTGCCGCGGTGCGCACCAATCCCTGCATCAGGCCACCGAGTCCACCCTTCTTCGGACCCGTTTGCTGAAACAGTGAGTCACTGACCCAGCGCTGCGCCCCGGTGCTGAGATCGTACAGCGCCACGACCGGTGGTCCGGATGCGCGCCGGCCGTGCACGAGCAGGGTGCCTGATTGCGGCAAGACACGGCGCGTCACGACCTGCGTGAGATTGAGCTTGCGAGAGTCGAAGAGCACTGTGCCCGTGACGGGATCGAAGATCAGCGAAAGCCCGGGCTTGGCGGCTTCCATCAGCAGCGAGCCCTCGATCATCCGGACGCTATCGCTGGGGAGCCCGCCGAGCTCGGGTTTCTGCCACGCGATTTGGCCGCGCTCGATGTCGACGCCCGCGAGCGCCGCGTCCGTCGAGACGAGCAGCGCGCCGGCTGGCGTGATTTGTTGCCAGCGCAGATCGCCGGTGAAATGCAGCGTCCATGACGGCACGGATCCGACGGTTGGGTGCACTGCGGGACGCGCGGAAGATGCGACGGGGGACGCGGCCTGAAGCACAGCAAGCAGCAATGGCAGAGCCATGGGTAGCCTCCTGAGAGGCCCCCATATCCCCCCGTGTCCTCTACGCGCGCAAGGGGCTAGCGCACTACGGCGGTGGATGGCGGTCGAACCGAACGTCTAAGGTGCGCTGGGTGTCGATCTTAACGCGAGCGCCGTAGCGGGGGATCGTGATCACGGTCGACGAGTCCTGAAGCGGCACGCCGGGCGCGATGTTACGAAACCGCGTTCGGAAGCTCATGGCGCGGACGTTCGCCAACTCTGACCGCTCGGGTCGAGTGAGCGACGTCATTGTGTAGCGCAATTCGTAGGTCGTGGGATGGAGGTAGGCGGAACCCGACATGTCCGGGGAGCCGAGCCGCTTGGCCGGCTCGAAGTCCACGCGCACGAGCGTGTCTCCGCCGATCGTATCCAATCCTGCCAGCCGGAAGCAGTGATTCGCGATGAATCTCGGGTTACCGAGATCCTGCAGCTCGGCGCTACGAATCACGAGTGTGTTCGCCGGATCCCCCCACGGTCCCCACGCGGGCTCGACCACGCGGCCTTCTCTGTAGGGGTGATAGTCGCTGCTGGTGAAATGCAGCCTCCGCACTTCCGGTTTTCCCGTGTCGCCGCGCTGTTTGACGGTTCGCTCGGAGAGTTCGAGGACGTAGCGAAACGGATAGGAGTCGGCGAGCAGCTCGTAGCGCCGAGCGTTTTCTTGCAGCTGGTCGAAGACGGCGCGCAGCGCGGTGTCACTCGGTTCGGGCGGGCCGGGCTTTGTGCATTGTGCGGCCGCGACAGTGACTGGTGGAAGCTCGATCGCGAGATGACGCAGCGCGACGCGCACGACAACTTCGCCGTCCTCCGGAACGACGATTTGCGTGTCAACTGGCGTGTACGCGATTTGGCGGACGCTCAGCAAATATGTGCCGGGCTGGAGGGCGGAGAACGCGAATGTCCCGGACGCAGTCGTGAATTGCTGTCCGAGGCCGGGTCGCAGCTCGACGATGCTGTAGCCGAGGGGCTGTCCCGCTTCGGCGCTGACGACGGTGCCGCGGAGCGCGGGTTGTTGAGCGGACGCAGGCGGTGCAATCGCCGCCGCCGCCGCCGCGCCGATCAGCAGTGCGCATATCCGGGTGACCACCGCCATGAGGGGTATTCTACAGGGCAGTTACTGACATTCGCTCAGCGATCGTGTATTACGCTGGCACCGGGCGGGTTGGTCTGCCGCCGAGTCAACCAGATCAGACTGACCCAGCCGATCGCGGCGAGCACCCAGACGTTTACGAGGTACACGCTGCGCTGCTGATTGACAGCAAGCGCGGGGAGCCCTGCATATACCACGTTCTCGGCGGTGTTGAATGCCAGGTGGGTGAGAATCGCGAGGAGCAGGCTGCCGTTGGTCCGGAGAAATACCAGCGTAACCAGTGCCGTGATGCCCGACATCTGCACGAAATACAGGGCAACGGACGTGGCGCTCAAAGGCATGAAGGACGGAATCGACGCGCCCGGGAGGAGCAGCATCTGCGGGACATGCCAGAGGGTCCACAGGACGGCGAGGATCAGGCTCGCCTGCCATGCGTGCAGTCGAGTGAGGAGGTGGGGCAATGCGACGCCGCGCCAGCCGAGCTCCTCTCCCAACGGTCCGAACGGGACGGCGAGCGCGTAGATGCTCGGCGCGGCGATGAGCACCGCCCCGAGATTGAAGTGACGGAACGGGCCGACTCCATGATCGGCGATCATGACGCTCGCTGCCGTGGCGAGCGGCGGCACCAGCAACGCGACCGCGAACCATCGAGCGGGCACCCGCCACGCCAGCACGGGGCTCACCAACGTGCGGAGTGCCTGCGGGTCTCGAGACCGCGCCGCCAGGATGATCGCGGCGACAGACGGACTGCAGCCTCCGATATAGGCGAGTGGGGCGAGCATCCAGAGCCAGGTGGGCGGTGAGCCGGCGAATGTGACTTTGTAGAGGTAGAGCCACGGGGCGAGCAGCGCCCACGAGAGACCGTACGTCAGGAGAAGAAAGGACTGCAGCGAGACCACCGGCACACGCAGTGCCCGAGGAGAGAGTCGAACTCTCATGGGGTTGCCCCCGACGGATTTTGAGTCCGTTGCGTCTGCCATTCCGCCACTCGGGCGCAGTTTTGCGCGGCGAAATATAGCCGCAGAACGAGGTCATGTCGGAACGGTCTAGGGGATTGTCCTAGACTCCCCAAGGTCCCACAGATACGCGCCGCCAAGTGCCTAGGGTTCGAAACGGAGCAGCAGAAGGGACGTCTATGACTGTCACATTTCGTTCGCTGAACTCGGTACGGAAGACCGTTGTCCCGCGCGTGTCATCCTCGACGACGTCCCGGTGGTGGCGATTGGTGCTCGACACATTGCTCGTCACACGACCAGGATCGGGGACGCTCACGCTCGAGTGAAGTGAGTTGGGGTTTGATACCGAACGAAACGGGGGCGCCGATGCGCCCCCGTTTTTTGTAATGGTCGTCAGATGCCCCGTCGCCGGCCCCCGCCCCCCCCTCCGGGCCGAGGCCCACGCTGATACCCATAGGCGCCCCGGTCGCCCCGGTCGCCGCGCCGCTGCATGCGCATCTCGCTCACGCGCGCAATGAAGCGCTCGCGCAGTTGTTGATACTGAGCGCGTTGCACCGGCGTCAGGTAGCCCGACATCTCTTCATCCTGATCCTGCTCGAGCTTGAACATGTCGGCGCGGCCGGCCCGTAACCCCGCCAGGAGCCTGTTGACGCTGTCCGGCTTGGCGGCAACCCCCGGGTGCATTTGATCATCGAGTGCGTGCCGCCGCTCGAGTTGCTGTGCCATGATGCTCCGGCGGCGGGCGCCGAACTTCTCCTGCGTGGCGCGCAGCTTCGTCCCCTGGTCGGACGTTAGCTGCAGCTCGTCCTGCACGCGATCGTTGAATCGCTTCTCGATCTCGGCGCGCAACCGGGACGCTTGCGCCGTATCGCCGCGCTGCTGCCCGCTGTCGCGTTGCTGCGCGCCCAACCCAGGGGCGAGCAGGACGGCGAGAGTGAGCAAGCACAGGTTCTTCATTTATCATCCCTCCAGAGAGCGCAGCACGTTCCGCAGCTGCTCGTCGTTGAGTTCACGCAGGTCGGTGCTGCTGTCCAGCAGCGGCGTGGTACTGCCCACGATCTCATCGAACCGGTCGAGCACGTCCTTCAGCTGATCGGTGCTGAGATCGCCCAAATCATCCGCAACGAGGTGATTGGGGTGGTCACTGACATCGGGAACCGTCAGCGTCTGCCGCGCGACCAGTCCGCCGCCCAGCAGCACGACCACCGCGGCGGCGACCCGCATCCAGTGGACTTCGATCCACGTCCGGCGCTGCGCTGGCTGCCGGCGCAATTCCGCAACGACGTTGCGTGCCGTGGCGCCGACATCGAGCCGCTCGGCCGCCGCAGCGCCCAGGCGCTTGGCGAGGTTCTCGAGTTTCGTGTCGTCGATCATTCCATCATCTCCTTCAATCGCCGTACAGCGTGGTGATAATGCACCCGCGCCGCTCCCGGAGTCGTCCGCAATGCGGCGGCGATCTCCCCGTAGTCGAGCCCCTGCTGCGCGCGGAGCAGAAAGACCTCGCGCTGCAGGCGGGGCAACACCTGTAATCCCGCGGCCAGCCTCGCTTCCGCCTCGGACGCCACGGCGTGCTCGTGCGGATCACCCGCCACGTCGTGGACGCCTTCGTCGAGCGGCAGCACTTTGCGTCGCCCAGCCCGCCGCCCATAGTCCTTCAGCACGTTGCCGCCGATCGTCAACAGCCAGGTCCGGAATTGACACTGGCCGCGAAACCGATCCACGCCGCGAAACGCGCGAATGAATGTCTCCTGCACGAGATCGTCCACCTCGGCATCAGGCGCGCCCGCACCCGACAGATAGCGAGCCAGCGCGCGGGCGTGGCGTCCGACGAGCTCGGTCGCCGCCTGCTCATCGCCTGCCTGCCATGCCGCGATGAGGCCGGTATCGCTGGCCGTCTCGGTCCGCAGCTGAGGGTGCGCCATTGATGTTTCGTTGGTCAGTGGACGTGGGAAAGTCAGGAATATTAAGGCAGGTGTCAGGGGTCACGTACACCTGCCTTGCCACACCGAAGTCGACGGAATAGCTTCCAATTCGAACAATCGTTCGAAAACCATGCGACCCTACGACGAGCGTCTCGACCACCTGCTAGCCCGCGCCGCCCGGGTGTTTGCGGACAAGGGCTACCACCCCACGACCATGCGGGATCTGGCCGCCGCCAGCGGGATGTCGCTGGCCGGGATGTACTACTACGTCCGCGGCAAGGAAGATCTGCTCGCGCTCATTCAGGAGCGCTGTTTCACGCGGGTGCTCGAGGGCGCCCGGCAGGCGGTCGCCAAGGCGGCGGACCCGCAGGAGCGGCTCGAGGCCTTCATCAAGCATCATGTCGCTTTTTTCACGCAGCACATGGCGGAGATGAAAGTGCTGTCGCATGAGGCCTCGCCGAAGAGCGTCAGCGCCATCAAGCGGCGGTACGTCGATCTGTTGGAGGCGATTCTGAAAGAGGCGACGCCCGATCAAAGCGCGCTCGATCGCAGCGCCGCGACGTACATCCTCTTCGGGATGATGAATTGGATCTACAACTGGTACGACCCCGCCGGCGAGATCGATCCCGATCGGCTGGCCGATCTGATGGCGAGCATCTTCCTCGGCGGCTTCGTCGAGACTCATTCGGAGGCTAAGTAATCATGGCGACCATGACTGAACCGCAGGTGAGGACTCTGGTCCAGTATCGCACGGAGGATGGGCTCGCGATTCTCGAGCTCGACGATCCCCCGGCGAATACATACACATACGAAATGATGCGTCAGCTGGACGATGCGATTCTCAAGGCGCGCTTCGACGACACGGTGCATGTGATCGTCATTCGTGGCCACGGCGACAAGTTCTTCTCGGCCGGCGCGAACATCGGGATGCTCAATACGGTGACGCCGCGCTTCAAGTACTTCTTCTGTCTGCACGCCAACGAAACCCTGAACCGGCTCGAGCAGACGCCGAAACTCACGATCGCCGCCCTGAATGGGCACACGGTGGGCGGCGGTCTCGAAATCGCCATGGCGTGCGACCTGCGGATCGCCAAGGAGAATGCCGGCAAGATTGGACTGCCCGAGGTGAACCTTGGCGTTCTGCCCGGAACGGGCGGCACGCAACGTCTCGCTCGCATCGTCGGCAAGTCGCTTGCGATCGAGCTCATGGTGAAAGGCGAGCTCTTCTCGTTCGATCGCGCCAAAGAGATCGGCGTCGTGAACGAAATCTTCGACGCCAAGACGTTCTGGGAGCAGGTGCTGCTCTACGCCAAGCAGTTCTGCCCGCCGCATAAGGCATCCAAGGCGGTTGGCCTGATCAAGCGGTCGGTCCAGTCAGGCGCCGAGGTGCCGTTCGAGAGCGCGCTGGCGATCGAGCGCGAGCTGCAGCAGCAGCTGTTCCAGAGCGAGGACGCCAAAGAAGGCATCGCGGCCAATCAGGAAAAACGGATGGCGGAGTTCAAGGGGAAGTGAAGACCGACCTCTTCATTAATAACGAGTGGCGCCCCGCGACGTCCGGGAAGCGCTTCCCCGTCGGCAATCCCGCCACGGAGGAGGTGTTAGCCGAGGTCGCGGCGGGCGACGCTCCCGACATCGACAATGCCGTCCGCGCGGCCAGGGCCTGCTTCGAATCTGCCGCCTGGCGCGATCTCTCCGCCCGCAAGCGCGGACGGATGTTGTTCAAGGCCGCTGATCTGCTCGAAGGCCGGCTCGACGAAGTCGCCCGGCTGGAAACGGCCCAGAACGGCAAGACGCTGTTCGAATCCAAGATCGAGATCGGGATGACGATCAACACGCTGCGGTATTACGCGGGGTGGGCAGACAAGATCGTCGGGGACACGCTCCCGGTCGAAGGGCCCTTTTTCACGTACACGTTGCGCGAGCCGATCGGCGTCGTCGGCGCGATCGTGCCGTGGAATTTTCCGCTCAACATCGCGAGCTGGAAGTTTGCGCCGGCGCTCGCCGCCGGGTGCACCATCGTCCTCAAGCCGGCCTCCGAAACGCCGCTCACCGCCCTGCTCTTTGCCGAGATCGCGCTCGAGGCGGGCCTGCCGCCGGGCGCGTTCAACGTCGTGGCGGGGGGCGGCTCGACCGCCGGCGCCGCCCTCGTCCGTCATCCCGACGTCGACAAGATTTCGTTCACAGGCTCGACCGAAGTCGGCCGCCAGATCATGAAAATGGCGGCCGAGACGAACAAACGCGTGACGCTCGAGCTCGGCGGGAAGAGTCCGAACATCATCTTTGCCGACGCCGATCTGAAAGCCGCCGTGCGCGGTGCCCAAACCGGCATCTTCTATGGTAAAGGCGAGGTTTGTGCGGCGGGCTCTCGCCTGCTCGTGGAGGCATCCGTCCATCAGCAGGTGGTCGAGCAGCTCGCCGAAGGCGCGAAGAAACTGATGCCGGGCGACCCGCTCGATAAGAACACGCGGCTCGGCGCGCTCGTCTCCAAGAAGCAGCAGGAGCTCGTGCTTTCCTACATCAAGAAGGGCGTCGATGAGGGGGCGCAGCTCGTCGCCGGTGGCAAGGCGGCGAAGCCCAACGGCAAGGGCTATTACGTGGAGGCCACGGTCTTCGACGCCGTCACACCCGAGATGACGATCGCGCGCGAAGAAATCTTCGGACCGGTGCTCGCCGTGCTCACGTTCGATGGATTCGATCATGGCGTGACGCTCGCCAATCAGACGAT
The DNA here is from genome assembly GCA_036781225.1 of Gemmatimonadales bacterium. Classification (GTDB taxonomy): domain Bacteria; phylum Gemmatimonadota; class Gemmatimonadetes; order Gemmatimonadales; family GWC2-71-9; genus 20CM-2-65-7. Next base: position 17,879 of record DAIQBJ010000014.1, read on the forward strand.
CTACGGGTTGGCCGCCGGTATCTGGACCCGGGACATCCAAAAGGCGCACCGCGCCGCCAAGGCCATCCGCGCGGGCACGGTATGGATCAACTCCTACAACTTCTACGATTCGGGCGCGCCCTTCGGTGGGTTCAAAGCGTCCGGCTTTGGCCGCGACCTGGGACGTGAGGCGTTGGATGGCTACCTCGAGACAAAAACGGTTTGGGTGGGGCTGTGACCGACGCGTACATCACCACCGCAGTGCGCACGCCCGTCGGAAAGCACGGGGGGTCGCTCGCGAGCGTTCGGCCTGACGATCTGGCGGCCGTGCCGATCAAGGCGGTCGTGGAGCGCTCGGGCATCGATCCCGCGACGATCGACGACGTCATCCTCGGTTGCGCCAACCAGGCCGGCGAAGACAACCGCAATGTTGCTCGCATGGCGCTGCTCCTCGCGGGACTGCCGGTCGAGGTGCCGGGGCAGACGGTGAATCGGTTATGCGGCTCAGGCCTCCAGGCGGTGGCGAGCGCTGCCCAGGCGATCAAGGCGGGCGAGGGAGAGACGTTCATCGCCGGCGGTGTCGAAAGCATGACGCGCGCGCCGTACGTCATGCTGAAATCGAGTGAGCCGTGGAGCCGCCGGGCGCCTGAGACTGCGGACACGACCGTCGGCTGGCGGTTCGTGAACCCGCGCCTGAAGCAGGAGTGGACGATCTCGCTCGGCGAAACCGCTGAGGTCGTCGCGGAGCGCTACAGCATCAGCCGCGCCGAGCAGGATGCGTTTGCGGTCGAGAGCCAGCGGCGCGCTGAGAAGGCGCTGCGGGAATGCGTGTTCACTGATGAGCTGGTTCCGGTGCCGTTGGCGGACGGCTCGCTGTTCTCGAAGGACGAGTATCCACGCGCGGGAACAACGCTGGATGCCGTGGCGAAGCTCAAGCCGGCGTTCAGAAAGGACGGCACCGTCACCGCGGCGAGCTCGAGCGGGATCAACGATGGCTCGGCGGCACTGCTCGTGACGGACAAGCCGGGCGGTACGGCACTCGCGCGCATTGTTGCAACCGCTGTCGCCGGGGTGGATCCGAGCTGCATGGGTCTCGGGCCGATTCCCGCCACGAAGAAAGCGCTCAGACGTGCCGGTCTCACCATCGATCAGATCGATCTCGTGGAGCTGAACGAGGCGTTCGCCGCCCAGGCGATCGCCTGCATCCGCGATCTCAAGCTCGATCCCGCCAAGGTCAACATCTACGGCGGCGGCATCTCCCTCGGACATCCACTCGGCTGCACCGGCGCGAAGCTTCTTACGACTCTGGTTCACGCCTTACATCGTACGAAGTCTTCCTACGGTTTAGTAACGATGTGTATCGGCGTCGGCCAGGGTATTGCCATGATCGTGGAGCGTGTCTGATGGCTGCGTACGAGCGCGTCCTCGTCGAGATCAGTGACCACGTCGCAACGGTGACGCTCAACCGCCCCGAGAAACTCAACGCGTTCGATCCGGAAGCGTGCGACGATCTACTCGAGGCGCTTCGCATGCTCTCCGGGACCGAGGGCGTCCGCGTGATCGTGCTGACGGGCGCCGGACGAGGCTTTTCCGCCGGCGCCGACCTCAGCGCGCTCGGCACGCAGGGCCATCAGCTGGTCCGGGCCGGAAAGGACATCGTTCTCGCGATTCGCACGGCACCGAAGCCCGTCTTGGCGGCCGTCAACGGGCCGGCGGCGGGCGGTGGTGCGAATCTCGCACTCGCGTGCGACTATCGGATCGCGTCGGATCAGGCGTCGATCGGGCAGGTGTTTCACAAGCTGGGACTCGTACCAGACTGGGGAGGGAGCTATTTCCTCCCGCGGCTCACCGGGATCTCGAACGCGCTTGAGCTGGTATGGAGCGCGCGCATGGTTCCCGCGGCCGAAGCGGCTGCGCTCGGACTGTTCGATCGCGTCGTGCCGCACGCCACGCTCGCGGCCGAGGCGGCTGCACTGGCGCAACGGTGGGCCGCGATGGCACCGGGTGCCGTCGGCATCGCCAAGCGGGCCTTATATCAGTCGGAGCGTGGCTCACTCGAAGACGCGCTCGATCTCGAGATCGCCGATCAACAAATCCTCTTCGCAACCGCCGAAGCCCGTCAACTCATAAGGAATCGCTGATGGTCCGCAAACTCCACAATTTCGACGACTGGATCGACTACTTCAAATACTGGCAGGACTCGATCGGCCTGCCGGCCGGCGCGCTCCGGACCTTCAAGTTCGACGCGAAGTTCGGCGACCCCGATGTGGGGCACATCGAGTTCGGTCATTACAAGGGCCAGCGCAAATGGCCGACCGTAATGCACATCCCCGATCAGCGGATTCGCGACGCGCTGCTCAACCTGATCGTCTATCAGGGCGACACCGAATTCGCGTCGGTCGAGCAGCAGCGTAACCTCCTGCACCACGCGCCGTCGGATTACGATCTGCTGTCGCTGCAGCGCGTCATGACCGAAGAGATGCGCCACGGCTGGCAGATGTCCTACCTGCTCTGCTCGCACTTCGGTGATGAGGGCAAGCGCGAAGCGGCGAAGCTGCTCGAGCGGCGTGCCGACGAAGGCGAGCGGCTGCTCGGCTCCTTCAACGAGATCGTCGACAACTGGCTCGACTTCTTCACCTACACGCAGTTCATCGACCGCGACGGCAAGTTCCAGCTCAAGATGTTGTCGGTGTCCGCGTTCGATCCGCTGTCGCGCTCCATGGGACCGATGCTCAAGGAGGAGTCGTACCACCTCGGCACCGGCAACAACGGGTTGCTGCGCATCGTGAAAGCCGGCAAAATGCCGCCGGACGTGATCCAGCGCTTCTTCTATAAGTGGATTCCGACGGCGTTCGACCTCTTCGGAACGGACAACTCCTCATCGGCGCACTGGGCCTACGTATGGGGGTTGAAGGGTCGCTACGACGAGCGCGAGAACACGGGTGGTGGGGAGCCCGACAAGAGCAAGCTCAATGAGCTGGCGCGCGGGCTGTACCGCCAGGAGATCGTCAAGCTCGTCGAGCGGCTGAACATGTTCATTCCGGAGCGCGAGCGGCAGCTCAAGGTCCCCGACCTCAGGTTCAACCGGCGCATCGGCATGTACGCGCATCAGCATTTCACGGTCGACGGCCAGGCGCTCGACGCCGGGAAGTATCCGGCCTATCTGGAATCGGTGCTGCCCCGGCCGGAGGACATCGGCATCGTGCACGACATCGAAAAAGAGCCGGACTGGATCGAGGCAAAGAAGGCAGACAGCCTGCAGCAGTGAAGCCTTTGGTTATTGCCCACCGGGGCGCTTCCAGTATCGCGTTGGAGAACTCCCTGGCCGCGTTTCGCGCTGCCGCCGGCCAGGGAGCCGACGGCGTCGAGCTCGACGTGCATGCGACGCTGGATGGCGAGCTGGTCGTGCATCACGATCCGTCGATCCTCGGCCTCCCCATCGCGCAGGCACGCGCCCGCGACATCGCGGAGCTCCGCCTTGCGAACGGCGAACCGATTCCGACGTTGCAGCAGGCGCTCGCGGTGATCGGCCCCAAGCTCAGGGTGTTCGTCGAGGTGAAAGTGCTCGACCCGCGGTGGGACGATCGCTTGCTCGAGACGCTGGACACGGGACCCAATCCCGCCGGGTACGCAGTGCACAGCTTTGCCGCTGATGTCGTGCGCCGGCTCGGCGAGAAACGCCCCAGCCTGCCCCGCGGTATCCTATCGGAGGTCGAGACGAAATCGCCCAGGCAGACCCTCGGGGACGCGGCGGCGCAGACGCTGTGGCAGGAGCGTTCGACGCTGGATGAGGCGCTGGTGGAGACGGTCCACGAGCTGGGGGGGGGCGCGAGCATCATCGCCTGGACGGTGGACAATCCGGCCGACATGGAGAGCTTGGTGCGCTGGGGCGTGGACGGCATCTGCACGAATCATCCCGAGCGGGCTCGCCCAGTTGTGGACGCGGTAGCCCGATGAGCGCCCCGGCTCCTCCCGCTGCCTCCGTCTCTCCCACACGCGTGGCGGTCATCGGCGCGGGCACGATGGGACACGGCATTGCGTACATCGCCGCGCTGGCCGGCTACCAGGTGCGACTCACCGACGCGAGGCCGGAGTCCTTGCCGCAGGCGATGGAGAAGATCGACGGCCTGCTCGCGGGTGGGCTGAAACGAGGCAAGCTGACGGAAGCGGACGCCGCGTCGCTGCGAGGCCGGCTCCGCACCGTTGCCGCGCTCGGCGAGGCAGTCGGGGACGCCGACGTCGTCATCGAAGCGATCGTCGAAGATCTCACGGCCAAGCAGCAATTGTTTGTCGAAGTCGAGCGCGCCGCTCCGGCAGGTGCGCTGCTCGCGTCCAACACGTCGTCGCTCTCGATCGGCCAGATCGCGTCCGTGATGAGACAGCCGGCGCGGCTCGTGGGCATGCACTTCTTCAACCCCGTCCACGCCATGAAGCTCGTCGAAGTCGTGACGCACGGGCCGGACAGCCTGGCTGAATCGGGGCGCGCGGTGGACCTCGCGAAAAAACTCGGCAAAGAGCCCATCGTGGTACGCGATTCGCCCGGCTTTGCGTCGAGCCGGTTGGGCGTCGTGCTGGGCCTCGAGGCGATGCGGATGCTGGAACAGGGCGTCGCGAGTGCGGAGGATATCGACAAGGCGATGGAGCTGGGCTACAACCATCCGATGGGGCCGCTCAAGCTCACAGATCTCGTCGGGCTCGATGTGCGGCTGGCGATCGCCGACTACCTGCACGCGACGCTCGGGAGATCGCAGTACGAGCCGCCCAGGATCCTGCGCGAGAAGGTCAAAAAGGGGGAATTGGGGAGGAAGTCGGGAAAGGGGTTCTACACCTGGAGCGACTGAGTCGCATCACCGACGTCCACATTCATATCCAGCCGTGGCGCGACCTCAAGCCCAAGGTCCAGGAGGCGATGCGCAAGGGGAAGGAAGA
>DAIQBJ010000015.1:0-22035 GCA_036781225.1 Gemmatimonadales bacterium
CTGCGACTTGATCAGGTCGAGATTCGCGCTTTCGACCTTTCCGCCGAACACCGGCGAGCGGAGCACCACCGCGTAGAGCATGCGCGGACTGCCGCGCTCGGCCCAGCGTCCCCACACCGGCGCAGTGACGACGGTGGCGAGCGGCGTGATGCCCATGATCCAGCCGGTCCAGGTCAGCGTCGCGGCGGCGTCCCACGTCGAGATGCGCTGGATGTGAAACGGCAGGCTGATGTACACGAAGGACCAGGAAAAGGACCCGAAGAACATCGCGAGCGGCAGGATGTGCCGCTCGTCAAATCGCGCCAGAACCACGCCTCACCGCGCCACGTCACCCCCGAGGCGCACCTTGCACTTGAGGCCGGCCGCCAGCTGATTGCCGGGATTCGGCAGCTCGAGGCGGACGCCGAACGTGCCGCTCGCCGCGTCGACGACCTTGTCGACGACGGTCACGTGCGCCGACCGCGGCGTGTTCGCGGGCGGCTCGGGAATCACTTGGGCGCGCGTGCCGAGCGTGACCTTGCCGAGCAACGACACGGGCACGAACACCTCGACGCGCAGTGGGTCGATGCGCGCGAGCTTCATGATCGGATTCTGGCCGACGAACTCGCCGACGGCGAGCGTTCGTTCGACCACGACGCCAGTCACGGGACTGCGGATGACACGAAGCGCCAGCGCCGTCTTGGCGCGCTCGAGCTCGAGCTTCGCCAGGCGCAGGTTTTCCTGCGCCTCGAGCACGCCGATCTCGGCGAGGATCTTGGCCGTCTCGGCCTCGTCCATCTCCTTGAGCGGAACGAGATCCTTCTTGAACATCTCCTCCGTTCGCACGAAGCGGCGAACGCCGAAGTCGAGACGAACCTGATTCGACTTGATCGCGGACTCGACCTCGGTCCGATACTGCGCGATGTCGAGCGCGGCACGCTCGGCGCTCGACTCGAGCTCGGCGATGACCATCCCTTCGCGCACGAGGTCACCCCGATCGACGCGCAGCTTCGCAATCACGCCCTGCGCGGGTGAGGCGACCGCCACCTGCTCGTAGGGCTGAATCAGGCAATCGAGCTCGGCGGCCCCCACCATCGCCGGCCCCGCCACAACGCCGACGAGCATCACGATCCACCAACCGCCACGTCGCGCCATCGTTCACGTCCCCCGATTTGAAAATCCTCCGGCCGTCATTCTGGCCGGCCCGAAAAAGCGAGCGCTGATTCCAGATGCTCGTCCATGCGCAGCAAATCGCCGCGCATGCGTGCGTGCGTCAGCTCGGCGGCGCGTTGAGCGCGGCGCAGCGTCACGCGGCCGATCCACGCCGGCACACGATCGCCGCGCGTGAGGAGACGCGCCACACGCGCCCAGCGCCGGCCATAGGTGATGACGAGCTCGTCCTCCACGGACGTCAGCGCCTCGTAGCTCCCGGGGTCACCCTGGCGCCCGCAGCGACCGAAGAGCTGACGATCGATGCGACGCGCCTCGTGACGCTCGGTGGCGATGACGTGAAGGCCTCCACGATCCGCCACGCCGAGTCCCAGCCGGATATCGGTTCCCCGGCCGGCCATGTTCGTCGCCACGGTGATCTGGCCCGCGGTGCCGGCGTCGGCGATGATGGCCGCCTCCTCGCGATCCTGACGCGCGTTGAGGACGCGATGCGGCAGCCCGGCGTCGCTGAGGAGCCGGCTCAGATGCTCGGACGCGGCGACAGACCGCGTGCCGAGCAGCACCGGTCGCCCACGCCGGTTCACACTCTGGACGCGCGCGACCACCGCCTGCCAGCGCGCCTCCGCCGAGGAATAGACCTGATCGGGACGGTAGCGGCGGCGCAGCGGAGCGTTCGTCGGGATGGATACGACGCCCAGGCCGTACACCGACCATAGTTCCCCGGCGATTTCTCGCGCCGTGCCGGTCATGCCGGCGAGGCGACCGTAGCGCCGGAAAAATCGTTGGTAGCTGATGCGCGCCAACGGGTCGTTGCGTCCCGTGACCGTGCAGCCTTCCTTCACCTCGATGAGCTGATGCAGACCGTGCTCCCACGATCGATCCGGCATGAGCCGTCCAGTGTACTCGTCGATGATCTGCACCTTGTCCTCGGTCACGAGATAGTCGCGGTCGCGATGGAAGAGGTGACGCGCGCTGAGCGCCTGGCGCACCATCTCCTCACGCCGCAGCCGGCCCGTCCAGAGGCCGCCGAGCGGCTCGGCGATCTCGGCGAGATGGCTGCGGCCAGCATCCGTGAGGCGGACGGCACGCTGGCCGGGCTCGACGATGAAGTCGGCTTCGGCCGTCAACGCGTCGGCGAGCGCCAGCGCCCGCTCGTACTCGCGACGCAGCCCCGCATCGGCGCCGCCGCCGGAAATGATGAGCGGCGTGCGGGCCTCGTCCACCAGGACGCTGTCCGCCTCGTCGACGATCGCGTAGTGAAGGCCACGCAGCAGGAGGCGACGCGGACGGGCGTCGCCGTACAACCGCTCGAGCTGCAAGCGCACACGGCTGGGCTGATCCCTGAGCGCGATCCGGTCTTTGAGATAGTCGAAGGCCAGTTCTTTGTTGGTGCAGTACGTCACGTCGCACCCGTACGCTTCGCGCCGAGCTTCGGGCTCCATGCCGTGAACGATCACGCCAACGCTGAGGCCCAGCGCCTCGTAGATCGGTCCCATCCACTCCGCGTCGCGACGCGCGAGGTAGTCGTTGACGGTGACGACGTGCACGGGCACACCGGCCAGCGCGGCCGTGCAGGCGGGCAGCGTGGCGGTGAGAGTCTTGCCTTCCCCCGTTTCCATCTCGGCCACCATGCCCCCAAGCAGGACACGGGCGCCGACGAGCTGGACGTCGAAGGGCCGCTGTCCGAGCCGGCGAGAGGCGGCCTCGCGGACGACCGCGAACGCGCGCGCGACGAGATCGTCACGGAACCCGTGCACCCTTAGTTCCGTGCGCAGCTCAGCGGCGGCGACCCCGAGCGCGGTGTCGCGCGCGCCGACGAGCTGCCGGCCGTGCTCGGCCGCGGCCTCGAGCAGCCGCCGCGGATGGCACGCGCGGCGCTGCCACCATCGGCGGATCGGGCCCGCTGCGACGGCGGCGAGTCGATCGAGCTGGCCGCGCCGTCGGTCGAGGCGCTCGGCGTAGGCGCCGGTCGGCACCTCCGCGTGGTATGGGAGCGCGCTAGACATTGAAGCGTGAGAGGAACAGGCGCCGCGCCTCCTCGTACCATTGCACGGCGAGCGGAGACCACCCGTGATCGAAGCGGACGTAGGCTCGCCCGCCAGCGTTCACGACGTGCGACTCTCTGGGCAGCTCCAGATCGACCTGAAAGACTTTGGCGACGGCGGTCACGCCATGCTGGTCGCGCGGGTCGACGGCGATCTGCCCGCCGCCCTCGCTGCCGAGGGCCGTGGTGGGCAATCGCTCCGAGCCGCCCGGTACGACGCGGAGCACAGCAGCCGGAACGACGTCGCCCAGACGTTCCGCGAGCCGCACATCGATGCGCCGCGTCCGTTGCGTGACGAGATCGATGTAGCCCTGGGGCACCACCGCGCGGACCGTCACCGTCCCCAGCTCGACGGCATACCCGAGCAGGTTCCCCTGCTTCACGAACCGCCCCGGCAAGTCGTTCGCGTCGGGGGCCACGAATATACCGTCTGCACCGCTCCTGATCGTGAGGTCGGCGAAGCGCCGCTGCGCCTCGACGAGATTGTGCGTCACGTACTCGAGCTCTTCCTTGATGATGTCCGCCTTCACCCGGTCGATCGGCCGCTGCTCTTCATAGCGTGCCTGCAGCTCGACCCGCCGCGCGCTGAGCTCGCGCACTTTTGCGCTCAATAGAGGATCGGCTAGCTGCAGGAGCACGTCCCCACGACGAACGCGCGTTCCCGGGATGGCTACCACCCGCTCCACGAAGCCCTCGGTCTTTGCCCGTACGAGCGATTCTTCCGGAATCCAGATGACGCCCTCCGCGCGACTGCGGAATGGGACGGGCACGACACCGATGAGGCAGCCGACGACGCCGACGATCGCGGCCGTGGTGGCAATGGCGCGCGCGCGCACGGATCGCAGGCGAGGATTCTTGAAGAGGAAGGCCAACCCCTTGGCGAGCGGGACGCCGATCCAGCCGATGGCGCCGATCGCGGCAAATGCGACAGCCAGCATGAAGAAGTGGTCGCCGAGATAGAGGATGATCGCCACGACCACGAACACCCGATAGACGAACGCCGTCACGCCATAGACGACGAACCAGATGCGCTCGCCTCGCGTGGCCATCGGAGGCTCCGCATCACGACGGGCGAACAGGTAGCGCTCGCAGAGGTAGCCGAGATACGTGTTGCCCCGCGGACGCAGGTTCGGGATCTCGAGCAGATCGGCGAGCATGTAATAGCCGTCGTACCGCAGCAGCGGGTTGGCGTTGAACAGCACCGTGGAGATGCCGGCGATGAGGATGGTGTTGAACGCCAGCACGCGTAGCGTGCCGGGCTCGACGCTGACCCAGACGAACATCGCCAGCGCGGCTAGGAACAGCTCCACGAGCATGCCGGCCGCACCGACGACGATGCGCCGCCACTTGGCCGGAAACGCCCACGTCGCCGACGCGTCGACATACGGAACGGGCGTCAGTACGAGCAGCATGACGCCCATCTCGTGCACCTCGCCGCCGTAGGCCCGTGTCACGTACGCATGGCCAAGCTCGTGCAGCGTCTTGACCGCCGGGAACAGAAACCAGAGCAGCACGAAGTTATGCGGCGTAGCGACACGATCGAGGAAGTTCTTCGTGAAATCCGTCCAGTGCATGGCCAACAGCACGGTCGCCGGCACGACGACCGCCAGCCACAACAGCGCGCCGACCGAGCCGATGAGCGGACGCACGAATGGCAGCGAGGCGCGCAGGAACGCATCAGGATCGACGAGCGGGAAGCGCCATGAGAAAAGGCTGAACAGTCGCGCGCGCCATCGGTTGCGCTCGAACCGCTGATGCCGCTCGAGCAGCTCCGTGGCATCCGGCGGCGCGTCGCACTGCAAGACGTCGGCGGCGTGGAGGCGCGCGAGGAGATCGATGACTTCGTCCTGCGTCGGCGCGTCGTCGCCAAGCGTCGAGCACGCGGTCTCCCAGATCGCGGCGACCGTGCGCCGACCATCCATGAGCCCGATGAGGCTGTACGCCTCGGGCGAGAATCGATGGAACCGCTCGTTGGACCGATCTGCGAGCACGTACCACGTCTGGCCGCGGTACTGATGGCGGGAGATCTCCGCGTGGCTCCGCAGACGCGGCTGGAGCTCCGCCACGCGATACCACGAGCTGCTGAAGAGCTGGCCGCTCATGAGCCGATCACGGCAGCCAGGTCCAGATCTGGAGCCGCACCCAGTTGACGGCCTGCCGGGTCCAGATCCAGATGAGACGGCGCCGCCCGATCTCGATCTTTCCGACGCCTTCCATGCCCGGTCGCAGATTCGCCGGCGTGCGCTCGAGCGTCGCTTCCACACGGAAGTAATTGCGGCCCTCGCGTGCCGTCGACACCGGCGTGATCTTCTTCACCGCGAAGGGCAGCGCGTCGGTCGGAGCAGCAGACAGCAGAAGACGGCCGTGCTGCCCGACCGCGACCTCGCTCACGTCACGCTCGTCCACCTCGAGCGCGACGCGATAGGCGTCCAGCGGAGCGATCTCGAACAGGACCTGGCCGCGCTCCACCGGAGCCCCGAGCGACTGGCTCAGATCGCCGGTGACCACGACGCCGTCGCTGCCGGCCAGCAATCGCGTCTTCGACAGCTGATCGTCGAGCAGCGCGATCTGCGCGCGCGCCTGCTCGATCTGGGCGGCAGTGATGTTCACCTGCGCGGCATTGCGATTGGCGAGCGCCTGCTGGTGCTGCTTGACGTACTGCTCCTGCTGGCTGAGCCATTTCAGCCGCTCGAGGCGAAGCTCGCGATCGTCGAGCACGGAGAGGAGCTGCCCCGCGCGGACGATGTCCCCTGCCCGCGCGGGCGCTTCCTTTATATAGCCGTTGAACGGCGCGACGGCGGCCTGCCGCATCCCGGCTTCCATCACCGTCTTCGCCGAGATGCGAAATTCACCATTGGCGAACACGAAGAAGGCGAGGACGGCGGTCGCCGCGAGCGCGCCGAGCTTGAGCGGCACGTGTCGCGGGCCCACGAGATGACCGAGCTGACGCGTGACCGTCTCGCCGGCCTTGCCGACGAGCCAGCGATCGTCACGCCTCTGGAGCTCGAGCACCGGCCCCGCCACGGCGGCGATCGCTTCGCAGACTTCGACGGTCGTCGCATCGAATCCCTGACCGGCGGGCCGCTCGAGCGTCAACGCGCCGACGACGCGTGTGCCCGCGGCCAGCGGTACGGTGCAAATGGCGCCCGAGCCCTGCTGGCGCGCCAGCGTCTCGTGCGCGCGTGTGACGCGGCCGACGCTTCCGGCCGGCGGCGGAACGACGATGGTCGCGTGCTGGTCGCTCGCCTCGTCCATGGCCGCGGCGATCGCCTGCATCAGGTTGGCCTGTTTACGGAACTGCGCGCTGTGTGACACAGCGCGAACACGCACACGGCCGCCGGACACGAACCCGAGGCTCACGCGGTCGCAATCGAATCGCGTCGCCAGCGCGGTCACGAAGGCCGTCGACGCAGAGTAGAACCGCTCGTGCGCCAGCGGGCTCGTCACGAGCTCCAGCAGGATTTTCAGGCGCTCGCTGGTGGCGGCGGCGCTGTCGGGGTCCGGCCGCGACGCCTTGAGACGATGCAGCAGCACCTCGAGCCATCCCGCGCCCCACTGCAGCTGTCGCGTCACCGCCTGCAGCTCGGACTCGGCGCGGGCCGTGATGTCGATGGCGACCACGCCGTGCGGCTGTCCCTGGATCTGGATCGGATACGCCACGTCGTAGCGCTCGCGATCCGACTCGCCGGGCTCGCGGTCCCGCTTGATCACCAACCCTTGCCGCTCGGCGAGCGCGCGCTCGGCGACCTCGGCGAGATGTTTCACGCTGCGGCGTGCATCCGGCCAGTAGGCGGCCGGAGCATATGAGCCGGTGGAGAGCGAGCGGACGATGACGACGCCGCTGCGGACACCACGGATGATCCGACACTGCAGAGCCAGCCAGGTGCGGTAATAGGCCTCTGGCGTCGCCGCCTCGGCGAACGCGCGCCAGAGGTTTCCGTCGTCCAGCTGCTTAGGGTCCTCCCGAAATTTGACGTCGATGAGCGGCGCTCAGCCTTGGCGTGATGTCAGGCGGATGCCTGGATAAAGTCCGTCGTTGGGCTGGTCGCTCGTCTAGCTCGCGGCGCCGTCTCCGGCGCGGCCGTCGATCGGCAGAGTCCCGAATCGGTTCTCGTGCTCGCGCAGCAGATTCGTCAGCAGCAGCGCAAGCCGCTTGGCCGCAAACGGGCTCAAGATGATGCGGTCGGTGAGCTGCACGGTGACTTCCTTCTGTCCGGCGTGCCACGCCTGATTGATGCCGAACAGCAGAACGACTTCCTCGCGGGTGCTCGCGACGTTACACACGTTCGCGTACGAACTCCGCATGTTCGCGTCGTCCCACTTGACGCTCGGCGTTGCCGCGGCGGCGGCTCGCTGCGTGACCGTGCTCGGTACTGCCTGTACTGTCCGTTCGTCAGCCATACCTTCTCCTTGCGAAAGTGTCTCGCGCGCGACGCGCCCGAGGATCGCGGCACGGAGTCACTGCATCGATCGGAACTGGAGTATGTAAATTTATTCATAGAGTTTGTCAAGTGGCGTAAACGTCACCCAACACGGCGGATTACGTCTCGTAAATCTTCCCGACATCCCGAACCCGTCCCATTTGTCGGACCAATGACGCCGCGGGGTGGCCGGCACGACGTCCGAATCTTGCTGAACGGCGACGCGATCTTTCCGACGCCCGAGCACTGGCGCGACACCGATATCCGGATCGAGGGCCCGGCCGTCGACGAACGCAGCCTGTAGCCACTCGAGAACTGGCTCGAAACGACGAAAGAGGCGATGGGCGGCGCCGCGTACTTTCCACGCGCGCAGCCCCGGGGTTCTGTCGCCGCTCAGGTCGTGCGCAGCTCGCCGGCGGGTGGCAGCTTTGCCATGTACAGCACGCTCCTCCTCGCCTTCAGTTCGGCGCGGCGATCGCTGCGCATCACGAATCCCTACTTTCTACTCGACGGCACGATGCGAGACGTCGTGATCGATCGCGTACGGCGCGGCGTTACCGTCGAGGTCCTCGTGCCGGGGACGATCGATCACAAGTTCGTCCGGCAGGCGAGTCGCGCGACGTGGGGGCCGTTGCTCGAGGCTGGCGTCAAGTTCTTTCGAGTACCGCCCGGCGCTGCTGCATGCGAAAACCATCGTGATCGACGGCATGTGGGCCACGGTCGGCAGCACGAATCTGGACAATCGATCCTTTGCGATGAACGAAGAGCTCAATGTGATCGTGTACGATCGTGACGTGGGGCTGACAATTCGACGGAATCTTCGCCGCCGATCTGCGCCACGCCCGGCGGGTGACGTACGAGTAGTGGCGACATCGCGGCGTGAGGGCCCGGCTCTTCGAGCTGGTGGTTGCGCCGGTCCGCGATCTCCTGTACACAATCGCTGAGTCGGCGTTGCCGGTCCTGACACCAGCGTGAAGACACTTCGTCGTGCCACAATCGCGATCGCGGCGGCCGTCCTGATCGCCGGTTGCGCTTCCACGCCAACCGGCCCGAGCGTCATGGTCCTTGCCGGTAGCGGCAAGACTATCGAGCAGTTTCAGACGGACGACGGCACGTGCCGACAGCTCGCTTCGCAAGAGATAGCGAAGACGTCCGGCGGCGACGTGCCGGCCCAACAACGCTACGACATGGCGTACATGCAGTGCATGTACGCCAAAGGCCACCAGGTGCCGGTGCCGGGCGGACGGTCTGGTTACAATAGCTCGGCGCCGCCGACGTCGCCACCGCCGCGCTGAAGCGGCATTCCCATCGCGGTGGGAGGACGCAGAACCCCTGCGACTCGACGCCGAGCGCGACGTTGAACTTGCTGCGGTTGTCGTTCGTGCGTTAAATCCCTGATATTCGGCTCGCACGCTCGGCAAAATGCGGCGGTTCGCGGCAGAATCCGCGACCCACACGCAACCAGTTCTTACCGTGTTCTCGTGGCGCGCTAAGGCACCGGCCGTCGATCCGGTCTGAAGGCGGCTTCGAGGCCGTGAGCCCCCGTCACGTGACCAGGGCCTCGGCACCAGCGGCCCGCGTGCTGCGGACGCCCCTCGGCGTCGCATTCGACGCCCTTGTCGGAACCGATCCACAGAGGAAGACCGCAGGCAGCGTAGAGCGGAAACAGATCGCGTAGGTCGAACGTTAGTCTATTCACCGAGGAACGTTAGCACAGCGTTTCACTGCTCACCAAGCCCGAAACGCTCGGCGCAAGTCAACGCTTGAATCGATTGCCGCGCGCGTGAGACGTTCGCGGCATGAACGCACTCATCGCTGCGGTGGTCGCCATGCTGCTGCTCGTTCCCTTCTGGCTCCGCAAGCCCGGCCCTGCGTTCGCTGACGGGACGTACGCAGACCCGGCGCTCCAGGCGCCCGCCGATCATGGACACTGGGGCTGCGAGAGCTACGTCCTGTTCCGACCGACGCCCAAGCACGAACGCGGCGCGCACATCGAGGCGCTGCGCCAGGACAGACGCGACCACGGCACAGGCATGGCGCTGCCCCGGCCATAGACATTCAGGATCGATATCAGCCGGCGGCGCCCACGCCGTTGGCGGTCACAGCACCACCGCCGCACGCGCGTCCGCCCGTCCGTTCACTCCACCTCCCCACTTGTCCCCTCTGATATCTCGCTCTGATCCACTGCGGGGATTACGTCCTGCCGAATCAGATCATCGAGCAAGTACGCTGGAATAATCCCAGCCATCCCCGCTACGTTCGTCACAAGAACCGGCGCCTTGATTTCAACGAGTTCACCTCGATGCTTCTCCGTGAAACTCCCTTTCACAACGCCGAGCAGTTTGGGTAACGGCAGGCCCCTGTGGTCGCGATGTCCGAGGTACACAAACACCGGCGATCCGCTGCTGCCGCCGAACGCGTTAATCGCCGCGAGGATCACGCGAACTGGGTAGTCCTCCCAGAAAACGGGCTCATCCGGGACTAGCGCGACCCTGCCAAATCGCGCTACCGGCTGATTGCGAGATTCACCAACATGCGGATTGAAGAGACCTAGATACATGACTTCCGCACCTACGCCAAAACCGGGCAGCTTCAAATCTTCGCGGGTCGCTATGAAATCGTTAGCCGCGAGATACTGCGCGGCGATCCGGACATCCGGGTCGATCCCGGGAAGCTCCGCAAGATCGATCGTGGGGTCACTGGGCAGAAGCACCTTTTCCTCATGGAGCGGAATGAGCGTCGTCCCTGAGCCCTGAACGTTTACCCTCACCAATGTCCGAAGCCTTTTCCCCTCCTTGTCGAAGATTAAGTGCCGGGCCGTAACCAGGAACCTGTGGTTCAGCCCGGGCTTTGCTGCACTCGAATAGTTGATAAAAAAACCGGTCCCGACGGGAACGGGCGCGCTGGCGTCACTCTCCTCATAGATGATGGTCACGATCTCGCCAAGAATTTGCGGTACGCGCTGAAACGGACTAATTACGAGCGGTACGACCGGCGCGCGGTCATCGGGTTTGTCGGCCATCACGCGCCCTCCCGCTCGACGATGCGCAGGGCCCGCTCGGGCTGCTCCTCCGGTGCCGGTCGAGGTCTTCCGCCATCGCGGCGAGTTCTTCGGCGATGAAGGCGCCGGCGCGCTCCGCATCCTCGGCCCACAGCCTCAGGCACGTCACGATTTCCGCCTGAGGTTTTTCTCGCGAAAAGAGTCGGCGCACACGAGCCTCGGCGTTGAAGCGGTCCTGCACGGCGACGGCGTTGACTTCAATCCGGAAGCCGCGATAATCGGGCACGACCATCATCGCCGCTACCAGCAGCGTGGCGTGTCGGTCCTACGCTGAGAACCGCATCGCTGCAGCTCGAGTCTCATGCGCTCTCCTCGCCCTGCGTCCGCCGGATCGCCAGCAGCAGGATCCCAAAGGACATCACGCCGGCGCCGGCGAGCCCGCCGGGCCAGGGGCTCACGCTGACGCCTGCTGGGCGATGCCCCAAATCGATGTCACGAATCAGTTGACGGAGACGAGCGGTGTCCGCGCTCGACAATTCCCGCTGGATCCAGACCGCCTCGCGCGTCGTCGTTTCGTGGATCGCGTAGGAGACTGAGATCGAGCCGATCGCCAGGCCCGCTAGGACACAGCACCAGGCGAAGGTGCGCGCGTTGATCGCGGCTCTCATCAATTCCTTCACTTCACCACGTCTGGAATGAGCCGACTCAGTACGTATAGAGAGGCTGTCAGGAAGAGGACCTGCACGGCTAGGGTTAGCCAGTACATCGTCGGACTTTTCCGCCTCACAATGCGCATTCCTCCTCGCAGCCTTAAAATTCCACTCTTGAGTTCTGCGCTCAGACTTGCCGTGAGAAACACCGCCAGGCCACCGACTAGAACCGCTATAACGGCTGTTCGCAGTGCTTGAAGGAGAGTCACTTTCCCTTCGGTCCCCGCGGGTCCACGGTGTGGAACTGGGTTTCGAGAACGGACCCGATTCTCGCGAAACTGAGGTTGACGATGATGGCTGCCGCCTTGGTGAGTGCCTCGGCTCGCTCGGCGCTCGACACCTCAGACGCTGCGCGCACGATCGTTTCGACGGTGCCATTGACGATTTGAAGTAGCTCGTCTCTCGCGGGCATCTGCTGCGGTGCGGCGGTACACAGCGCGATATAGCGTTGCTGCCCGTCAAGAATCGTGTGCGTTACGATGCCGAGGAAATCTTCCGGCGTCATGCGAAGATCCTCCCGACACTCACGGAGTGCTTTTACGGAAACAGCGGTTTGCGATGTCGGATACGACCCCGCGCGAGCATATCTGTCCTGGTTGTTTCTCGCTCCATATCGAACGCGTCCGGCCGCGCGGCATTTTGGATCACCTAGTACGGCTCGTGGGCTGGCGAGTCTATCGCTGCCGCAACTGCGGAACTTACTTCTACGACCGACCCCTCCCACGATAGGCTGAGTAGCGTTAATCGACGATATCACCGACGCGTACCTTCAATGCCTCCGCGAGCCTGGCCACTACGCTCAGCCGCGGATCCTGTTTGCGCGTCTCGAGTTTATTGAGGTAGACGCGGCTGATTCGCGCTCGACGCGCGAGCTCCTCTTGGCTCCATCCCCGCTGGGTGCGTATCTTCCGGAGTCTCATCGCCAGTAGCCTCAGTGCTGGCAGTGTAGTAAACGATCGTTTACTAGTCAACGGGTCGGCCGATCGACCTCGGCTTGGTCGTCTTCAGTTTGTCCAATACTTTGCCCTCCAAAACTTTCCCCTGAGATACGACTGCGCTGGACAATGAAGCGCACACTTTGCCCTGGGGTACGACTGGGGCTCCACGAGAAACGCGAGGTTTGCCGGCGCCTTTCAGGACGAAGCACCCCTAAATGGCGCGGCGTCTGCAACCCATCGATGTATGGAATACGAGAACTCTCGCCGATGCGCCCTTTGGGTCAGCCCCCGGGCATTCGTCGTGGCCGAGGAACTCGCACACTCAATCGGCCTCGACGTCGATACGTTCATAGAGAGCACCGTGCTGGCGCTACGTGAACACGAAGCGTCAGAGGGCCGGCCTCGGGCTCGAGACGCAGCAGTCGAAAAGGGCCACGTCATATCAATGGCCGATCGCAAGGAGCGGCTACGCCGGTTAGGATGAGTGATCCCCGGCAGGCCCATGAACACTACGCAGGGCTTTCTGAACTGTCCGGTCGGACCCTGCTCGTGGTTGAGGACGACGACGATGTCGTCGACATGCTTGCCACGCTGCTTGGGAGATACGGCGTCCACCTCGTGCGAACTCGTACGGTCGCTGACGCTCGTGCGATCGCTGATGCCGTCGCCTACGTCGACATTGCCCCGAGTCCAGTGGGACAGCCTCGCCCGGCGCCGAGCCGTCATCTCTACATGAAGACCGCTGATGGACCGTTGCGTCGGTGGGGGCGCCGATTGAGTGGTCGTTGGTGATCGGACGAAGCCTTCGAAGTTTGGGACAGCGCGGTGATGGCAGATGTCTTCCGCCGTCGCACGCGGCCGTGTGCGTTGAGGTCGTTCGGTTGCTGACGGCGCTGGGTTGCGTAGCGGCCTACTGTGCCCTGGCCTTCGGCCTCGACCTCTCCATTCCATGATTTCCAACTCTCCCGCGGCGCGACGTGGCTCGAGCCGACGCTGACCGTCGAGCTTACCTACAGTGAGCTGATGGAGGGTCGGCTGCGCGATCCGGTGTACCGCGGGCTCGTTTAAGCCCCACCGATCGGTGGGCACGTCAGTGGCCGTCGTCTTGCAGCTGTATGCGCACCGAACGACGGACCGAGTCGGACGCGGACGCGCCGTGACGTCGATTGAGGGAATCACGTCACTGCCGCGCTGGCTCTGGCCCGTCGTTCAGCCTGCACGTCGATCCACCAGCCGGTCCCTATAAATCCTGAGCTCTGCCGGAAGGAGGTTCGAGGGATGCCCGCGAACGCAGTTCTCATTGCGGTACTCATCATCGATCGCCCCCTGTGCGCTCACTGCATCTCGCGAAAATCCGGGCTCGCGGTGGACGCGATCGAGTCGTACCTCAGCCACGTAGCGCGCAAAGTCCCAGTGAATCGCAGCAATGACCGCTGCCGGGCCTGTGGCGAGCCCACCGAAGTAGTTTCGATATCTGGGATGGTTCGAAATCCATGATCCGACGGCTCGTCGACCGGCTGCTCGACTGGTGGTTGCGGAGGAACCGGCGACGTGCGCGGCTCGAAGCCTGATATGGTCACCGTCGCAGACGTGCTGAGCGAGCGCACGCCCGTGTGCCTAGAGTGCCTCGCGCAGCGTACGTCCCTCCGAGTCGACGAAGTACTCCGCGAGCTCGACGCCATACCAGCGTTCCGCTTTGCCGAAGGTCGCTGCGTCAGCTGCACTGCGCAAGGCTCAGTCATCGAGGGTCCGTGACCTGGGAGCCCACCTCTCTGTCAGCATCGTGCGGATAAGGAGTTCGATGCGGACGTAGGGGAGCAGAAAGTGCAGGCGGCAGCGAGACATGGGTCAGTGCAAAGCGTGCGAGCGTTGGACGCTCGTGTATTCGCTTTTCGGTGTTCAGAGGAGAACATGAAGGAGTCTTCACTGGCGCGCCGTCAACAGACAACCGGATTGAAGCATCAATGTCGTAACGTCTATACTCGTAAGTGCCCTCTAGGGGCGGCTGCACACAGTTACGGGGGACAGCGTGCCGCTCAATTCAGCGCGCATTGCGGTTCTGATCATGGACCGGCCCCTCTGTCTCCAGTGCATTTCTGCGAAAACGGATCTACCGCTCACCGAGGTGGACCGCTATCTCGGGATCATTGAAGCGTCACTCCAACTCGACCGCCACCAGCACGCGCGCTGCCACGCGTGCGGCATCGAAACCGCCGTTTTTGCGCTGCACCGCATAGAGTAGCCGCCGCTCAGATAAACGCCTCGGCGTCACGCATCACTAGCCGGAGTGCCCGAGTAGTCTCAAGCCCCACCGGTCGCTAGGTGTGTCGGTGGCCGTCACCTTGCAACCGTATGCGCACCGAACGACGGGCCGAGTCAGTCGCGTCTTGCCAGCTAGCCGGGCCAGTGTGTCTGTCACTGACGCGCTGGCTTGGGCCCGTCATTCTTCTGCAGGTCAATCCAGCGTTGGGCCCAGATGAGCGCGCTGTGCTCGGCGTGATCCGGGCGCAGCTTGTAGCAGGTCACGGTGTCAACGTGCGGCTTGTCCGGAGACAGTGTGCGCCGGATGCGCACCTCGGCGTTCCAGCGGTCACCGGCGCTGACCGCGTTCACGTCGATGCGGTGGTCGCGGTAGTAGTCGACGATCACGCGCCCTTCTCGATCTCTATCATCTGGCTTCTCACAATGACAGGTCGGGCTCCGGCCATTGTGAGACACACGAGGAGGGGCGAGGTTCTGCAGCGTCGGAACGATCTCGGCCTCAACGTGATCGTCTAAGACCTCGCGGGGAACGAACACATGGTGCAGGACCGTGCCTGTGGTGTCGTTGATGATTCGGTAGGACTGCGCGACGCGGTCCTTATCTTCGTAATCGTAAACGGAGCACCCCACAAAGGACTCTTCCAGGAATTCCGAAATGAGCGAGACTTTACGCCGGTCCAGTGGCATCACGGCCGGCGGACGGTCAATTCCACCAACCGGCCCGCGCATTGTAACTGCGCAGCTTGAGCGCCTTCGCAAACTCATGCTTCACCACTGGCCACGCCTTGGGAGCCCACCTCTCCGTCAACATCGTGCGGATGAGAAGTTCGATGCGGACGTAGGGAGCAGAAAGGGCAGGCGGCCCGAGTGTCTACTCAATGACCTGATCTGCGCGCAGCAGCAGAGACGGCGGGATGGTGAGGCCGAGCGTCTTGGCCGTCTTGACGTTGATGACGAACTCGAACGTCGTGGGCTGTTCCACTGGTAGGTCACTCGGCCGCGCGCCTTTGAGAATCTTATCGACGTAGATGGCCGCGCGACGAAATAGTCCCGAGAGGCTGGGGCCGTAAGACACGAGACCGCCCGCGATCACGTTTTCTTTCACCTGATACATCGTGGGCAGCCGATGCGTGGCTACGAATTGCAAGATCCGGCTCACGAACAATTGATGTACGGAATCGCCGGTCACCATCAACGCCTCGGGCCGCGTTTTCATCATGGCCGCGAAGGCGCCATCGAACTCGTCGGGGCCACTCGCTTGCACTGCTACCAATGTCATTCCCATGGCCTGGGCGCCGACCTGAACGTGGTCGAGTTGAAACACACTAGACGCATTCCGCGGGTTCCACAGAAGCGCGACACGAGAGACCCCTGGGAGCACCTCTCGCACCAACTCGAGGCGCTTAACACTGAGGTCGGCGCCGAGACCTGTGCTACCCGTGATATTGCCTGCCGGCTTCGCAAGACTCGGGACGAGCCCGGTTTGCACAGGTTCGCCAACGCCGATCATGACGACTGGAACGGCCGTCGTTGCCTGCTTGGCCGCCTGGGTCGCCGGCTTCCGTACGTAACAATGACATCGACGCCTCGTTGGACGAGCTCCTTCGCGAGCGCGGGTAATCGATCGATATAGCCCCCAGAAATTCGCCGTTCGTATACGATGGTTTTCCCTTCGACGTAACCGAGCTGGCTCAGCCCCTGACGCAACGGCTCCCAAAATTCCGCGTAGTCAAGCAGACCGAGCCGAGCAATCGTCGTCGCTGAGTGCGCCTTGGCAGCCGGTACAGCGAGCATCGCTCCCACGCCACTCACGAACGTGCGCCGTTTCATTCGATCACTTGATCCGCCCGCAGCAGCAGCGACGGCGGGATGGTCAGGCCGAGGGCCTTGGCGGTCTTGAGGTTGATGACGAACTCGAATTTGTTCGGCTGCTCGATCGGAAGGTCGCCGGGCTTGGCGCCGTTGAAGACGAGAGCGACGTAGGCCGCCACGCGCCGAGAGACCCACGTCTGGCTGCTGCCATACGACATAAGGCCGCCGTCCTCGACTTGTTCGGCCCACTCGTACATGGCGGGCAGCCTGTGCTTCGCGACGAGATCGATGATTCGCTTTCGGTCCCGCACGAACGTGGGACTGTTGGCGACGAAGAGAGCGGACGGACGCTCGGCCACCAGAGCGTCGAAGGCGCGGTCGTAATTGCCGTCCTGAACTTCAGTCACGACGAGTTTGAGGTTGAGGGATGCCGCCGCCTTCCGCGCCTCCGGTACCTGCCCCTGGGCCCCCGAGTTGTCGGGGGAGAGAAATCCGATGCGCGTGGCCCGCGGCATCATTTCCTTGAGCAGCTCGAGCTTCTTTCCGACCAGCGTGATTCCCGGCGCGATCAGCACTCCGGTGACATTGCCTCCCGGCCGCGCGAGGCTCGCCACAAATCCGGCCGCGATGGGATCGACGCCGCCGTACATGACGATCGGAATCGTCGTCGTCGCGTCCCTGGCCGCCCTGATCGCGTTAGGGGCGACCGCGACGATGACGTCCATCTTGAGCTGCACCAGTTCACGCGCTAGCTCGGGGAGCCGTTCGATTCTGCCTTCGGCAAATCGGTGCTCGATGACGAGGTTTTGGCCTTCGACATAGCCCAATTCGCGCAGGCCCGTGGTCAATGAGATCATCGCCGACCTCGGAGTTGGAGGTTCCGGCACGATCTGCCGAAGGACGCCCAGGCGATAGATCCGTCCCGTCTGCTGCGCCTCGGCTACGAGCGGCGCGGCGAGCGCGGCTCCGAGACCAGTGACGAAAGCGCGGCGGTCCACTACTCTATGACCTGATCCGCCCGCAGCAGCAGGGACGACGGGATCGTGAGGCCGAGCGCCGCCGCGCTCTCCGAGGATCAGCCCTTCAGCTCCTTCTTCAGCTCGTTGAGGAACCGCCAGTCGGTGCCCTGCGCGATGATCTTCTTCGGGGTGCTCTTGATGATGCCGGCCTCCTGAAGGCGAAGGGCCCAAAACCGCACCGTGTCCTCCGATTCGTACTCCCGCCACTTGAAACCGATCTCCTTGACCGACTGCAGGACGTATTCGTATTTGTCGGCGACGCCCCTTCCGACCATGAGGCGGGCGGCTCGCTCCGGCTGGGCTGCGCACAGGTCAGTGGCCTTCAGCATTGCGCGGAAGGCTCGCTTCGTTGCCACCGGGTTCTTGCGGACGAATTCGCGGTTTGCGGCTGCCATGCAGCAGAAGTACTGGGACCAGGGCTGGTCCGTGCCGAAATTTATCAGCACGCGGCCGGTCTTCTTCGCGCGCATTTCCTGAGGTTCGGGCGCAAAGCCCATGAACGCGTCGATCTTACCTTCGGCAAAGAGCTTGATGGACTTGCCCGGCTCATGATTTATCCATTTAATGTCCTTCGTCGGATTGAGGCCCACAAAGGAGACCAGGCCGGCGACGAAGGCTTGGCGGCTACTGCGTTCGGGAGCGGCTACTGTCTTGCCCTTCAGATCCCGCAACGTGCGTACCGAATCGTTAACGAACAGCTCCCAGCAACCCGTGTGGAGTCCTCCGAGGATGACGATCGGCGCGCCGACGTCGAGCTCCATCAAATGGGCGGCTGTATCGTTCTGGGTGATGTCGATCTTTCCCTCGGCAAGCGCCTTGGTAGGTCCTTCGTTAAGCGGGGTCTTGACATACTCAACCTCAGTGAATCCCTCGGCCTTCAACAGGTCTTCCGCGACGTAGACAGGTGCGAAACAGGTGATCGGCGCGTCGTGGATGCGGATCCGGGTCGTCTCCGGCGGCGGCTCGGTGGCGGGCACGGAAAGCGGGGCAAGCAACGTCGTTGTGCCCGCTGCGGTCAGCCCACGAAGGAACTCGCGTCGGCCGAAGGTACCCATGGAAGCCCTCTCTGTCCGCGGTGACTTACCCACCCAGGGCATACAAGTCTATACACTGCCTGCTCGCGACGACAGCGTCGCCGTTGGCAACGACTAGAACTGCGATCGGGCGGATGATAGTTGACATAGTCCGATCCCTTCCGGTTCGCGATTACGAAGCCACTACTCGATAACCTGATCCGCCCACAACAGTAGCGAGGGCGGGATGGTAAGGCCGAGGGCTTTGGCGGTCTTCAAAGAAAAATCGAGTCGTACTCACTTGAGTAGTTCCGCCAATTGGGCTCGCACATTGCGGCGTGCCTGCGCAGTCGCCTCGGGATTAAAACCAATCGTTGCCCCCTTCCGCGCGCACCGCGCCGTGTCACTGGCGGATGGAAACGGCCCCATGATGCTCGCCATCTGAAAAGCGCAGTCAGCGCCGCTGTCCACATTCGTAAGACGAACGAACGAGACTTCGCTCATGTCAAACCCGTGGCTGGCTCCCGGGTAGACCGTGATCGTCGCGTCCTGACCCGAGGCCCGAAGAATCTCCACTAGGCGGACGCACGGTCCGGCTGGAGTCCAATCATCCAGTTCACCGATGTGAATCCGCATCGGGGCGGAAATGCGCTCCCGTTCCGGGTACACCGTGTTGCAGTAGGGATAGAAGGGCAGGAAGGCACGAAACGCGGGTTGGCCCGATGGAGCAAAAGTCTCCTTGGCCCAGGCGGTCGATGCGCCCATCGTGAGAAGGCCGCCGTGCGAGAAGCCCATCAAGGCGACTCGTCGAGGATCGATCTTCGGATGGGTGACGAGGATCCGAAGCGCACCGTAAGCGTCTGGAATGCGCTGCGTCCCTGTCAGAGTCCTCGCGTTCGTGCAGACTTCGATCAGATTGCGCCCACCAAAGCTATCGACGACGAAGGTTGCATACCCCCACTCGCGGAGTACCGATGCCCAAGCAACCGCCGCGCGGTTGATCCCACCGCATCCATGTGCGAGCACGACGGCCGGAAACGGACCGGCGCCGGACGGCAACCCGAGCTCACCCGAGATCACCACCCGGTCCCCAGTGGTAAAGCGTGAGCCGTCGGATGTTCGCACCAGACTTCCTGCAGTCGCGAACCAAACAGTTCCGGAGTCCGTGGCGGTCAGGTTGGGCTTCACCTCCTTCAACGCGGGTGCACACCCGGTGCACATCATCACGAGGGCACAGCCTGCAAGCCATGTCTTCATGTCTCTTCACCTGTAATGGGCTGACGTAATTGGGCTGACCACGGCCAGCGGCGCGGCGAGCACGGCTCCGAGGCCAGTCACGAACCCGCGACGGTTCACTCGATTACCTGATCGGCGCGGAGCAGGAGCGACTGCGGGATCGTCAGCCCAAGCGCCTTCGCGGCCTTCAGGTTGATGACCAGCTCGAACTTGGTAGGCTGCTCCACCGGCAACTCGCCCGCCTTGGCCCCCTTGAGGATCTTGTCCACATACGTAGCGGAGCGTCGCCACCCGTCTGTGAAGCTCGGCCCGTAGGCCATGAGGCCGCCAGCGTCTGCGTATTCTCTTAGTCCAAATACGGACGGCAGCCGATTCTTCTGCGCCAAACTCGCAATCTCGCTCCGGTTCCGGAACCCCACGGAGAATGAAGCAACCGTCACCGCCTCGGCGCGTCCTGTCGTCAACGCTGAGAACGCGCGATTGAAGTCGTCGGCCCGTGTCACCTCGACGGATTGGAGCTGCAAACGCAGCGACCGCGCAGCACTCTCCGTTTCTTTGTACTCAAGAATGCCTCCCCGGACGTCCTGATTCCAGACAATGCCTACTCGGGAGAGCCCGGGTACGGCTTCCTTCAGGAGCTCCAGCCGCTTGACGCTGAGCTCAGGGGAGATGCTGCTGAGGCCGGTGACATTCCCGCCGGGGCGCGCGAGGCTCGCGACGAAGCCTGTCGCAACCGGATCGGTGCTGTTGGCCATCACGATCGGAATCGTCTGAGTCTGTTGCCTAACGGCCGCGATGCCGGGATCGGTGGACGTCACGATCACGTCCACCTTCAGGCGCACCAGCTCGGCGGCGATGTCGGACATCCGCTCGGCCTTCGCTTCGGCGAAACGGCGTTCCACCACGATGTTTTGACCCTGCAGATAACCATGCTCCCGCAGGCCCTGGTCGAACGCTGCGGCGAAATGCGAAGAGGTAGCCGGAGCGCCGGGATGGAGAACACCGATGCGGGGGACTTTCGTCGCTTGCGCCTCGGCGGCGAGCGGCACTGCGAGCACGGCTCCGAGGCCAGTGACGAAAGCGCGGCGGTTCATCTATTCAATAACCTGATCCGCCCGCAGCAGCAGCGACGGCGGGATGGTGAGGCCGAGCGCCTTGGCGGTCTTGAGGTTGATGACCAGCTCGAACTTCGTAGCCTGACTACCCCTTCACAGCCCCAGTTAGCGCGGTGACGTAATGCTCGACGAAGAACGAGTAGACGAGCGCTACCGGGATCGAGCCCAGGAGCGCGCCGGCCATGAGCGGACCCCAGTAGAAGACGTCGCCGCGGACGAGCTCGGTGAAGACCCCGATCGGGATCGTCTTCTGCTGCGGTGACGAGAGGAAGACGAGGGCGTACAGGAACTCGTTCCAGGACAGGGTGAAGGCGAAGATTCCGGCCGAGAGGATTCCCGGGACGGCGAGCGGGAAGCTGATGCGGACCATGGCCTGGATGCGGCTCGCCCCGTCGATGCGCGCGCAGTCCTCGATCTCGCGCGGAATCGTCTTGAAGTACCCCATCAGGAGCCAGGTGCAGAACGGAATCAGGAACGTCGGATAGGTGAGGATCACCGCCCAGGGGCTGTCGCCCAGCCCGAACGTCTTGACGACGTCGCCGAGGGGAATGAAGAGCAGGGTCGGCGGCACCAGATAGGTGATGAAGATCATCGTGCCCATCGTCGGTGCCCACCGGAATTTCAGACGCGCCAGCGCGTAGCCCGCGAGCAGCCCGCAGAAGAGCGAGATCGCGGTCGAAACGATCGCGATGAACAGCGTGTTCCACGCCCACCGGAGAAAGTAGGTCAGCTCGAACAGATCCGCGAAGTGCTTGAGCGTCGGGTGCAGCGTGAAGAACGGATTCATCTTCACGTTGTAGAGCTCGACATCGGGTCGGATGGAGGTGATCACCATCCAGTAGAACGGGAACAGCGTCGCCCCGACCATCAGCGCCAGCGGGATGTGGAACGTGACCGCGCGCTTGAGCGGGCTTCCGTATCGCACGGCCATCGCTCAGTCGCTCCGCCGGATGTACCAGAGCTGGAACACGATGACGGTGAGGAGGAACGGGAACAGGAAGAGCGAGATCGAGGCGCCCTGACCGAGCTTGGCCGCCCGCATGGCGATCTCGTAGGCGTAGGTCCCGAACACGTGCGTGCTGCTGTAGGGCCCGCCCCGGGTCAGCACGTAGATAAGCTGGAAGTCGGCGAACGTCGCGATCATCGAGAACAGGACGACCACGAGCATGATCGGCTTGATCAGGGGCAGCGTCACGCGCCAGAACCGCTGCCAGGCGTTGGCCCCGTCGATCTCCGCCGCCTCGTGCACATCGGGGTTGACGGTCTGCAGACCGGCCAGCAGGGTGATGGCGAAGAAGGGCATGCCGCGCCACAC
>DAIQBJ010000016.1:0-21909 GCA_036781225.1 Gemmatimonadales bacterium
CTCGTTGCCGAGACATCAAGGACAGCGATCGTGGACCTCGAGGCCGGACTCGAGCACCTGAGCCGCGGCACCGCTCGCCATGTCGACACGCTGTTCATCGTCGGGGAGCCGTATTTCAAATCGCTGGAGACCGCGAGCCGGTCGTTTGCGCTCGCGAAGGATCTTGGCATCAAGAAGGTCCGGATGGTGGCCAACAAGGTACGGACTGCACGCGACGAGGACACCGTGCGCGATTACGCCAGCCGCCACGGACTACCGATCGAGGCCGTGGTGCCGTTCGATGAGGCCGTTGTGGCCGCCGACGAGCGTGGTGCAGCGCTAATCGAATACCAATCGACAGCTCCCAGCGTTGCAGCAATCCGGCGGCTGGCCGACGGAGTTCTGACGGCGGGTTGATAGCGCGCGTTCAAGCGGTACGCCCTGACCGGCGCGGATTAGCGAGGTCACTGAGGGCGTCTCCGAGGAGGTTCAGCCCGAGCACAACCAGAGCGAGGGCGGCGCCTGGGAAGACTGTCATCCACCACGCCACCCGCAAGAATCGTTGGGCGTTGTTCGCGAGATAGCCGAGGCTGATCGAGCGTGGGTCGCCGAGGCCGATGAATCCGAGACCGGCCTCGAGCAGGATGACGCTGGCGGCACTCAACGAGATCACTACCAACGCCGTAGGCACCGCGTTCGGCAGGACGTGCCGAAGCAAGATCCTTGGCGTCCTTGCTCCAAGGGCATGCGCAGCATCGACGAACTCGCGGCGCGCGAGCGACAGCGTCTCTGCGCGCACGACTCGCGCGATGGCGGGCCAAGAGGTCACTCCAAGTACGAAGACCACGCGATCCAGGCCGGGGCCGAACAGCGCGATGACGATCACGGCCAGGAAAAAGCGCGGCACGATCTGCACGGCCTCAGTGCCACGCATCAACACGTCGTCGACACTACCGCCGAGGTAGCCGGCCACTGCGCCGACGGCGATGCCCAGACCCGAGGCGATGGCGATGACGGCGAATGCCACCGTCAGCGACGTCCTCGTGCCATGCACGATGCCTGAAAAGACGTCGCGCCCCAGGTCGTCGGTGCCGAAAGTGTGCGCTCTCGAGGGCGGGGTCAGCGGTGAGCCGACGGATGCGAAGGGGTCGGTGGGCGCGACGACGTGCGCCAGAAGCGCGAGAGCGATGAAGACCAGCGTGAGTGTGAAGCCCAAAACGCCGCCCGGAGTCCTGAGAGCGCTACTCATACCGAATCCGCGGGTCCAGCCACACATAGGCGAGATCGGTCACGACGTTCGTCAGGATTACCGCGAGCGACACGAGCAGAAAGAGGGCGAGGAGGATCGGCACATCCCGCGTTTGGATGGAAGAAAGCAGCAGCTGCCCGAGTCCTGGCCACGCGAAGACCGTTTCAACGAGGACGGCGCCGGTGAAGAGCATTCCGATCCGTCCGCCGATGACTGTCACGACCGGGAGCAGGGCATTCCGAAACGCGTGCCGAACGACCGAGCGCTCGGGCAGCCCTTTCGCCCGCGCCGTGCGGATGTAATCCGTGGCCAGACATTCGAGCACTCCGGTCCGGACCAGACGCGTGGTGAGGGCTAGCTCGTTGATCGCCAGTACGAGCGCCGGCAGGGCCAGGTGATGGATGACGTCCGCGGCGTATCGCCAGCCCGTCCAGACCTGCCGCGCGTCGGTGATCCCTTGCACGGGGAACCATCCGGTTCCGAGCGCAAGTGTGAGCGCGGCGATCTGGGCTAGCCAGAACGACGGCGTCGCATAGCCGACGAGAGCGGCAATCCGCACGATCAGATCGGCCGGACGATCCACGCGACGCGCAGCCCCGACACCGAGCGCGATGCCGACAATGCTCGACGCGATGAGCGCCGTCATCATCAGCAGTAGAGTCGCCGGCAGGCGTTCCAGCACGACGGAGGCGACCGGCCGGCCGTGGACGTACGAGACTCCGAGGTCGCCGCGGGCGACATTCGCCGCATAGACCAGCAGTTGCTCTGGAAGCGGACGGTCCAGTCCGAACTTGGCCCGGATGAGCGCGTAATACGCCGCGTCGCCGTGCTGTCCCGCGAGCGCGAGCACGGGATCGCCCGGCGCGATGTGGATGACCACGAATGCGGTGATGAGAATGGCCGCAGCGGCAGGAACAACTTGAGCGAGGCGTCGCACCAGATAGCGGCCGCTCATTCGCGCCTAACGGTTACAGAATGCCGCCTCCGCGAAGAGTCCTGTCCACCCTTTGAAGCTGCCGCATTTCGCCGACCACGCCCGAGTGGTTGGCGTTTCCACGAGCCAGTAGTAGGGCAGGTCCTGCACCACGATCTCCTGGATCTGCCGATAGATCGGCGTGCGCTTGTCGCGCTCTACGGTGAGACCGGCCAGGTCGAACAGCGTGTCGACGCGCTCGTTGCGGTACGCCGCCGCATTCGTAAATGGCGCCGGTCCGATCTGCGACGAGTGGTACATCCGCCGCACGCCGATCTCCGGATCCGGCCCGTTGCAATAGGAGATTACGTTCGTGTCGAAGTTGCGGTCCTTGAATACCGTCGGCGCGAAGACCGCCGGCTCGAGTGGTCGCGGGGTGACGTCGATGCCGGCGGCGCCGAGCTGCTGACGCATCAGCTCCCCGTACTTGGAGAACGCGGGGAAGTGCAGAAAGTCGATGGCGAGACGAGTTCCATCTTGGACGCCCGGGACGCCACGCGCGACGCGCGTCGTGTCACGCTCCTTCTTCCAGCCCGCGGCATCGAGCAGTCGTTCCGCCTCGGCGCGGTCGAACGACGGCATGTTGAGGCCGCGCGCGTGGGCCCACGCCAGCTCGCTCGAGATTGGCGCCGTGGCCACGCGGCCCTCGCTGAAAAGCACCTGACGGAGGAACGCGTCACGGTCGAGTGCGTGTGCGATCGCACGTCGCACGCGTACGTCCTTGAGGATCGGGCGTTCGAGGTTGAAGCTGACGGTCATGATGCAGTTCGAGCCGCCGGGGTGATACGAGGTCTGCGCCATCCGGAAACGCGAGTCTGCCTTCAGGCGGTTCTGGTCGGGGCCGGGGACGCCCCAGAGAAAGTCGACCTCTCCGTTCTCGAGGGCCAGGACCTGGGTCCCAGGGTCCGGAATGACGCGCATCACGAGTTCGTTGAGGTACGGCAACCCCTTCTTGAAATACGCCGGGTTGCGGGCGAGCCGGATCTCAGCCCCCTTCCGATACGAGACGAACTTGAAGGGCCCGGTCCCGATTGGCTGGGCATTGGCGGGATTCGTCTGCGGATCGCTGCCCTGATAGACGTGCTTGGCGATGATGGGCGCCTCAGTCGCGTCCAGCTGCAGCAGCAACGGCGCGTACGGTTGCTTGAACCTAAAGACGACGGTGCGCTCGTCCGGCGCGTCGATTCCGGCGAGCGCGCCCCCCATCGACGCCTTTGTCCGCGCGTGAAACTTCAGGAGCACTTCCTCGAACGTGAACTTGACGTCAGCCGAGGTGAACCGCGTGCCGTCGTGCCAGGTGACGTCGTTGCGAAGGCGGAATCGGTACGCGGCGCCCGCCTGCTCGATCGTCCAGCTCTCGGCCAAGTCGGGTATCGGATCACCACGCTCGTCGCGACCGAGGAGGCCGTTGTACAGCAGCTCGGCGGCTGTGTGAGTGGCTCCACTCGTCGTGATGGCTGGGTTCAGATGTCCGGGGTCAGCGGAGATCGCGACGACGAGCGTCCCGCCTCGCGTCGGCGTGTCTTGTGCGTGCAACCACGCCGGGGTCGCCCAGGTGACCCAGGCGGCAAGAGCACTCAGGACGATCCACCGTTGACCTCGACGCATTTACCCCTCCAAGGCGAGTTCGATTCTTGGAACACGCTTCGAGAAGCCGAAGTATTACCGACATGGACGGGCCACGCAACGAGACGGCGGCGAGACTACGTGCGACCGCGACGGAGGAAGTCGGTGAGGATCGTGCAGAACTCGCGGCCGCGCGGGGTCAGCGAGTACTCGACTCGCGGTGGAGTCTCGGGGTACACGGTCCGGACGATGAGTCGCGCCTCCTCGAGGTCGGTCAGCCGTGCCGCGAGCGTCGACGAGCTCACATCGCCAAGGCGGCTACGAAGCTCGCTGAACCGCACGGTGCCGCGGTTGGCGACGAGACTCAGGAGACCGAGCGCGTAGCGGCGGCCGATGAGCTTGGCGAGGGGCGTCGCCGGGCACAGGCAGTCGCCATCCGACAGGGCCGCTCCACAGCCGCAAGTGGTTTTCGTCGTCACTCGGTACTCCGGCACTCACCGCCGCGGTGGCAATCGCAGTCAGCCGAGCCGCATTCACCGTGCGCGTGCCGTGCGAGGTACGGCTCGAACTCGTCGAGAAACCTCCGTCGACCCTCGTGCACTCCGGTTGCCGTGAGGCGGTACCGAATCGAGGCCGTCTCGCCGCCGAGCGTTTCGACGTAACCGTCCTCGACGAGCTGACTCAAGGCGGCGCGCACTGCCTGCTCGTCATCGACGAAGCGCAGAATATCTGGCACTGCAACGTCGGGACCCAGACCCTCTCCGTGCAGCCAGAACATGATCTGGAGGATTTCGTCGCGCTGCTTGAGACTGTCTAGTGCGTCCGGAGGGGATCCATTGCCAAGAAGCCGCCGGATGTGGTCCAGCGCGGTATCAACCGCAGCTTGGACCTCAGGCGTCAGGTCAGTTGTCAGCTCATCGACCTCAGCAGGCTCGCACCCGATGATGAAGACCCGCCGCGGTAGTCCGCCAAGTGCCTTCGCAACCGCCAGCGTGCGAGACGGGACTGCGACATGCATATCGATGTCGCTGGCGGACTCGACGTCCCGGACTTCGGTCACGTAAATGCTGCCCGGCAGGCCCCCGCGGGTCATGGCATCGACGATGATCAGGCGCTCATAGGGAGTGAGCAATTCCTGCGCGAGCCTGATTCCCGCGGTGCCGACTTCCATCAGCTCGACGTCGGGTCGCTGGTCACCCTCGCGCAGCCGTCGGATGACCTCGACGCCAAACCCGTCATCGCCGCGGAGGACGTTACCGAAGCCGGCCACAAGGGTTCGCACGATCAGCTCTGCGTAGCAGGCTCGGTGCCGACTGCGATGAGGACGTCGTCACCTTCGACCGAGACGGGGAACACCGCCAGCCGCTCGGGCCCGTCGAGGCGCTGGCCACTTCGCACGTCATAGCGGCAGCCGTGCCAGCTGCATGTCAGCTCGGTGCCGCGCAGCGTACTGAAGTGCAAGGGGAGCGGGCTGTCTCCGCAGTTGTTCGACACTGCCAGGAACTCTCCATCGGCGTTGACGATCAGGATTCCGTGCCCGTCCACATCGACGGCTTTCGTCGTCCCGCGAGCGATCTCACTCGTCGCGCAGACGCGGTGATACACGGGCCGTTGTGGTCGCCGGAGACCGCTAACCTGAAGCAGCCCCGGCGTGCGCACGGCGGTGCGATCGCCGATGACGAGCTCCTGAAACCCGACGAGACCTGCCTTGAGCGCTTGTTCGAGGTCGTGGCGGACGCCGTCGATCCCGACGTCGCTGCGCTCGATCCCGTGCAGCTTCACATAGACGGCGCCGCCGACCACCTCGGACAGCTCCACGTCGATGCCGTGATCGTGCAGATGGCCGCGGACGCTGTCGAGCGCCTCCTCGGCGTGAAGCCGTCGGTCCACGGCGATCAGGTCGTACGACATGAGCAGCAGGCGAATCGCAGGATCGCCCGTGAGTCGATTCATGAATGCTTCGCCTGCCATGCTCTGGATCGCGCCGACCAGATGTGTGAGCGCCGTACGGTGGACTGCATCGATTCCCTTGAGCAAGGCCGTCGCAGCCGTGCGAACACTCGCGTCCGGGTGCGACTCCAGCTCGGCGATCAGTCGCTGGACCTCTTCGAGGACGTCGCGGTCTTCGCTCATGTGCTCCTCGCGCCGGCCGGCAAAACTCCACCCAGCGGCGCGCGCGGCAGTCGCTCGACCGCCTCCGAGCTGGTCGCGTAGGTCCTCACCACATCGCACACGGTCTCGAACCGGCGAGCAACGACGTCGCTGAAGGAGTCACCGAATTCGTGAACCGCCGGCTCGACTTCCACCACGATGACTTCATCGGGTAGGGCGCCGAAGTGCCGCGTGACGACGAGAGTGTTGTCCAGGGCGATGACGCCGGTCACTGCCTCTGTCACGGCGCGATGGATCTCTTCCTCGACCGGTAGCACGCCGTCCCAGCGATACGCCGCGATCGTACCGGGCGCCCGCCAGTTGCGCTCGACAGCGGCGACGACGACGGCACGCTGGAACCGCTGATCGGCCGGCTCGTCTTCGAGCCGCTGGACCACGGCGATTGGGTTGTAGCTGAGGTCCTCGACAACCACGCCGGACGGCCAGGGTTCTCGCTCGAGGCGGTCGGTGACCGCAACGCCGACGGAGTGATCGCGCAGGTTCCGATACCCGAGACCCACGACGATCACGCGCACGCTAGCCGCCGTCGTCATCGACTCCGCAGGCGCACGTGTTCACCTCGCGCGTGATGACGCCGGCGTCGGAGTGGATGTGGGTGGTGCACGGCATGCATGGATCGAAGCTGCGGATGGCGCGAAGGATGTCGATGCCCTTGAACTGCTTCGGGTCGTCGGTCTCCTCCAGCAGCGGCGTGTTAAGCACGGCCTCCTCATATGGACCCGGCTGGCGCCACCGATCGGTCGGCGAGGCATTCCAGGTCGAGGGCGTGACGATCTGATAGTTGGCGACAGCGCCGCGGTCGAGAACAAGGTGATGCGTCAGGTAGCCGCGCCCGGCACCCCAGAAGCCCACACCGAGCTGCTCGCCGCGCTTCGGCATCTCGAACCGGGTGCTCGTCCGCGTGTCGCCGAGCTTCACGCGGTCCATCGCAGCCAGCCAATTGTTCAGAGCGACGAGCGCGGTGAACGCCGTGCAGTAGGCGCGACCGCGATTGCGTTCGAACGCGTTCCACACCGCGGGCACCTTCCACTCGATCTCCATCTCGGGGAGCGCGCCCTTGGGCAGGCGCAGTTTGAGCGACGTGCCGGTTGACTCGATGAACGGATTCGGCGGCAGCTTTCGAGCGACCGCCGTGTTCCAGAGGCGTGCGTAGGCGCCCGCCTCCATGGATTGCCGGTCCCAGCGCGGCGTGGTGTCCCAGGTGTACTTTTCTTTCCAGTTCTGGCCCTGGGGTCGCGGCTTCGTCACCTTGTTCCAAGGGTGATAGGGCGACAGCGGATTCCCCACTGGGTCGTTCGGGAAGCGCTGTCGCTGACCGTTGCCGGACCACTCCTCGTAGTACGAATGATCGACGAACTCCTCCACGCCGATGTTGAGGCGGTGGAGATCCGTCGTTACCAGCTCCCCATCGACGATCACGCCCGGCGTCGCCCAGCGCCGATCGCCCCAGGCAGGGGCACTGGCGTACGTCGCGTCGTAGGCCTCGTGATGATCGAAGATGCCGCTGTCGATCATGTTGGCCCGGCGGCTTCCGACCTGCCTGTAGGCTGGATTCGCGGCGTAGAAAAACTCGGTCAGGTCGTCCCAAATCGTCGTCAGCTTCTTGCTGTAGTCGAAGAATTGCGCCAGGCGCGTGAACATCTCGTTCATCACGCTCAGCGTGATCGTCGAGCTCATGCCGCCCGGGACGATCGTCTGCGGATGCGGATACTTGCCGCAGATGAGCACGTAGGCTTCGCGCGCGACGCGGGTCATGTGCAGCGCTTCGAGGTAGAGCTTGCCCGTGAGCGGGTTCAGGTCGTCCATCAGGTCGCCGATCCTCCGAAACCCATGGACATCGGCGTGCGGCGCCTCGGTCGATCGCGCGCGTGTGAGCAGCCCTTGATTCGTGGGGCGAACCATTGCAGAGGAATAGTCGGGGCCTGCGAGCAGATGCAGGTGCAGCGGGTGGTCGTAGAGGAATTCCAGGGCTAGGGCGAGGTTACGCACGAGCACCCCGAGCGGCGGCGGGACGCAGCCGATGGCCATCTCGATCGCCATCGCAGAAGTCACCGAGTGGACGCCGCCGCACACTCCACACGCGCGGCTCGTGATGTAAATGGCGTCGCGCGGATCTCGGCCGACCATGATGACCTCGTAGCCGCGGAACAGCGTGGCGACTGATCGCGCCTCGACGACCTTGCGCGCCTTGAAGTCGGCCACCGTATGGAATGCGAGCGCGCCCGCTACACGGGTCACCGGATCGAAGTCGAGCTCTCGGATGAAACCGTTGCGCTTGAGCAACTCCTCCACCTGTCCGGTGGAGAGCTGCGCCGGCACCCCGCGAGGGACGGTGGCCGTTGGCCCGTAAGGATCGGCGATTCCCGCGCGCAGGTGCGGCTTGCCCTCGGCATCGAATTCAATCGGGAGGTTTTTGAAGCACATGGGACCCTCACCCTCTCAGGACAGCCTGAACACGCGTGCGGAACGCCCGACGTGCCGATCGGCCGCTTCGAGCCCGCCGAGCAGCGCGCCCAGCGCGCCGTTGATGGTGGTGAGTTTCTCGGGCAGCGGCATCGTGTGCGCGCGGACTGCCTCCAGCCCGTCGGCGATCGCCGAGACGCTGCGGCGCGTGTCGAGCAGCGCCCAGGCGATGGCGATGAGATAGCCGGCGAGGGCGAGCACGACGAGGGCGACCGTGATGAGCGTCAGTGCCAGGAGCATTATCGACTCCGCTCTTCCAGCACGTGCGCGACCGCGTCGAGCTTCTGCTCGACGCTGCCCGTCACCTTGAGGATCTCAGTCGCGACACCGATGGTCGTATCGAGCGCAGCGATGTTGCGGGTGTTGCGCTCGATCCCCGCCGCGGCCTGCAGGGCCTCCGCGGCGTAGTGCTGGATCGAGCGGGCCGACCGCCACGTGCGGTGCAGTGAGTACACGGCGAGCGGCACGAAGACGACGAGCGTGAGAATCAGGCTAATCCACCAGATCGTGTACACCGCGTCTGGAATGACCACGCCACTCATGATCGGCTCTGGCGCGACACGGCAGCGATGAGGCCAGCGAGGTTCGCGTCGATCGCCTTGAGGCCGTCGCGAATGGCGCCGAGGCCGGCGTTGAGCTTTGTGACATACGGCGCCAGCGCGTCCGTCTGTCGCTCGATAGCTCGCACCCCGAGCCGAATCTTCCCCAGGTAGTTGGCCGGCGCCACGAATCTGGTAGTGGGACCCCCAATTTCCTCGAGCGTGCGATCGATCGCGCGCAAGAAGAGCGCCAAGGCCACGAACAGCGCTGCTGCGCCCACCAGCGACAGGATGGCGAGCACTACGAACGCACTCATCGAGGTCGCCCCGGTCCGAGCACACACACCGGGCAGCCGGGGCAGTTCTCGGCGTGGGCCTTCAACGCCGCCGTTGTCGCCGCGACGCCCTTGGCGCAGTCGAGGATTTCCCCAGCGACGTGATTGGTGGTGTCGAGCAGCGCGATGTGGATGGTGTTGTTCGCGACCTGCTGGCCGACCGTCCAGATCATCGACACGCCAGCGCGGATGTCGCGGGCCGCTTTTAGGATCAGCGCGAGCAGCGCGGCGACGACGACTAGCACCACGGCGTAGACCACCAGCGTCACGATCCACATGCGCTGGATGGTGTCCGCGCTCACGTCACTCATCGGCGGTTTCCGCCGCCGGCGGTCTGGCCCTGGAGAGCGCCGACCAGCTTCTGCGCCTTGGCTTCGATGTCGCACACCGTATCCCTGATCTCGGCGGCCATCTCGTTGGTGTTCTGCAGCTGCCAGATCGCTTGCGTGTTGTTACGGATGGCCTCGGCAGCCTTCAGCGCGCGCGTCGCGTGCGCGACGATACTGCGCGCGGTCAGCCAGATCGTGATGAGCAGGCCTGCGGCGATTAGGATGATCACGGCCGCGACCAGCATCCAGAGCCGCCACGCCGCCCAAAGCTCAGCGCTGGTCACGGCTATCCTCACGGCCCGCGCTCTCGTCCAGGTAATCCTTTCGATAGCCGGGGCGATCGACACCCCAGAATCGATCTTGCTGACCCGGCGGCCGGCCCGGCTTCTTCGACGCGAAGTGCTGCCACTTTTCGTAGAAGAAGTGGATCGCCTTGTCGGTCAGCGTCTGGGGCTGCACATGCGCCCAGCCGCTCGGCACCTCGTGCAGCACGTCCCACCGATGCTCGCGGTTGGCCTCGCGGTTCGAGAGCCGCCGCATGCGCCGGATGACGCCACCAACCGTTCGAGCCGCGAAGGTCGAGACGGCGGCGCCTGGCGGAGTCTTGTAGAAGGGGCTGAACTTGTCGGGGAAGCCGGGCATCGTGCAGCCGATGCAGATGCCGCCGGCCTTCATGCAGCCGCCCATGTGATTGATGGCGCCACGTACGACGATGTTGCAGTTGACCACAGGGCCCCAGCAGCCGATCTCCACGAGGCACTGAGGGTCGCCGTACTGCTTGGCGAAAATCCCCTCCTCGTAGAATCCCGCCCGCGTACAGCCGTGGTGAACCGTGTCGCGGAACAGCCACGCCGGCCGGCCCAGCTCGTCGAACGTCGGGAGCGGACCGAGCCCTTGCAGGAAGAGAAGAACGGCGAAGACCGTCTCGGTGAAGTTGTCCCCCTGCGGCGCGCAGCCCGGGATGTTGATCACCGGTAACCCGAACGCGCTTCGGTAATCCTTGCCGAGATAGTCCATGACACTCATCGCGCCGGTCGGATTGCCTTCAGCGGCCGGAATGCCGCCCCAAGTAGCGCACGTCCCAATCGCGATCGTCGCGGCCGCGCGCGGCGCGAGGCGTTTCAGCCACGTGGCGGTTGGAACCGGGTGCGGGCCTTCATCCTCCGGGATTGCCTCGACGCCCATGGCCGAGAAGTAGCCGCCTGTCCGGTGTGCGATGCGCTCATCGGCGACGGAACCCTCGAAGACGACGACGTAGGGCGCCCCAAGATTGCCCTCGTAGGCATCACGGAACGGCTTCACGAATTCCGCGCCCGCCTCGACGGAGAGCACGGGGTGGTGGAGGATCACCTTCGGCATCGCCGGGACGGTGCCGGTCAGCAGTCCTTCGATACCAGGATTGGTTGCGCCCGCCACCGAAATCGTGCACCCGTCGCAGCTCATGCCGGCGAGCCAGTAGACGTGGATCGTCTTGAGCGGCCCCAGCGGCAGACGCTGCTGCCGGGACTCCGGCTGCGTCTCGGCGATTGGCGGCTGCCCACCCTTGAGAACATCCCGCTCGACGACGGTCGCCATTGCGTACTCCTCTAGCAGATCCGCGGGAGCTGCTCGCCCTGCAGCATGTCGACGATTCTGCGGCCGCCGACTGTGGTTTTCAGCACAACGAGTCGCGCGGCGTCTTCCACGACCTCGCCGACAACACACGCCTCGCGACCTTCGGGATGCTGGTGCATTGTCCCGACGACGCGCTCGGCGTCCGCTCGCGGAACCACGGCCAGCAGCTTGCCCTCGTTGGCCACGTACAGCGGGTCCAAGCCGAGCAGCTCGCATACGCCGCGCACGGGCTCGCGGACAGCGATGGCAGCTTCATCGAGGACGATGCCGACGCCCGATTGCTGCGCGAGCTCGTTCAGTGCGGTGGCGACGCCACCGCGCGTCGGGTCGCGCAAGCAGTGAATGTCGGCGCCGGTCCCGAGCATGCGGAGCACGAGTCGGTGAAGGGCCGCCGTGTCGCTGGCCACGGGCGTCTCGAGCTCCAGATCCGCTCGCGCAGCCATGATCGCCATGCCGTGTTCGGCGATGGGGCCGCTGAGAATGACGACGTCGCCGGGGCGGGCGCGATCGGCGGAGATCGTGCGGCCGTGCGTGACCAGCCCAAGGCCTGTCGTGGTGACGAAGCAGCCGTCCGCCTTCCCTCGGTCGACGACCTTCGTATCGCCCGTGACGAGGAGCACGCCAGCCGCCTCGGCCGCCTTCTGCATCGACGCGACGATGCGCTCCAGGTCGGCAAGCGGGAAGCCCTCC
Organism: Gemmatimonadales bacterium; assembly: GCA_036781225.1. Classification (GTDB taxonomy): domain Bacteria; phylum Gemmatimonadota; class Gemmatimonadetes; order Gemmatimonadales; family GWC2-71-9; genus 20CM-2-65-7. Next base: position 11,910 of record DAIQBJ010000016.1, read on the forward strand.
TCCAGAATAAAGGCTCCGCTGAGGTAGAGGGGTTGCGCGCCCGCCATCGCCAGGTCGTTCACCGTCCCGTTCACCGCGAGATCACCAATGTCTCCGCCAGGGAAGAACAGCGGCGTGACGACATAGGAGTCTGTGGTGAACGCCACGCGCGCTCCACCGATATCGATCACGGCCTGGTCGTCGCGCTTGTCGAGGAACTCGTTGCGGAAGGCCGGCATGAAACAACGCGCGATGAGCTCGGCCGTCATCTTGCCGCCGCTGCCGTGGCCGAGCAGGATGCGGTTCGAGCCGGAGAGCGGCAACGGGCAGCTGAGCGTCAGGCCGGCGTTGATCTCAGATGACATCGGGCTCACCGAGCACGACGTGAACCAGGTCCCAGACGACATGGTAGAGAGCGACGTGTGTCTCCTGGATGCGGTGGATGCTGAACGACGGGACGACGAAGGCGTGATCGGCGAGCGTCGCGAGGCGCCCGCCGTCCTTGCCCGTGAAGGCTATCGTCATCATACCCAGCTCGCTTGCGACCTCGAGTGCATGCACGAGGTTAGGCGACTGGCCACTCGTGCTCAGCGCCAGTGCCATGTCACCCCGGCGCGCATGCGTGCGGAGCTGATCGCCGAAGACCTTAGCGAAGTCGCGGTCATTCGAGATGGCGGTGAGCAGGGCGCTGTCCGTTGTCAGCGCAACCGCGGGCAGCGGCCGGCGCTTCTCGATGATCGGGTGGCAAAACTCCACCGCGACGTGCTGGGCATCGGTGGCGCCGCCGCCGTTGCCCACGACGTACAGTCGGCCACCGCGCTCGAATGCCGCGGCCATTGCGCGCGCCAACGCCTCGATGCGGTCGGCTTCCGCGCGGAAGAACGCCTCTTTCACCTCGGCGCTCTCACGCGCCTTTCGCAAGATGGCGTCCTTCATGACGCCGTCACCGCCTCACGATACCGGCCGTATGCGTAGTACGCTGCACAGGCGCCCTCGGCTGACACCATCGTGGCGCCCAGCGGATTGGCCGGTGAGCACCGGTTGCCAAAGGCTGGACAGTCGTGGGGCTTCTTGAGCCCACGCAAAATCTGGCCGCTGATGCACTCGGCGGGCTCGCGCGTCTCCAGCGTGCCGACGTCAAAGCGCTTCTCGGCGTCGTGGTCGCGAAGCTCATAGCGGAGGCGGAGGCCCGACTTCGGGATGGTCCCGACGCCGCGCCATTTCCGGTCGCAGACCTCGAACGCGGACCAAATCAGCCGCTGTGCGCCCGCGTTGCCGGCCGCACTCACGACACGCGAGTACTGATTGTCGACGCGGGCCTCGGCGCGCTCGAGCTGGGTGACCGTCTTCAGAACGCCCTCGAGCAGGTCGACCGGCTCGAAGCCGGTGATGACGACGGGCACCCTGTAATTGCGCGCGATCGCCTCATATTCGCGATAGCCCATGACCGTGCACACGTGACCTGGTCCCAGGAAACCCTGCACGCGGTTGCCTGGCGACTGCAACACGGCAGCGATCGCAGGCGGTACCAGGACATGGGACACGAGCATGGTGAAATTGCCGACGCCGAGGGCTCGGGCGCGCATGACGGCGAGCGCGTTCGCGGGCGCAGTAGTCTCGAAACCGATGGCGAAGAACACGACCTCGCGGTCCGGATTCTCTTGAGCGATGCGAACGGCGTCGATCGGCGCGTAGACGATCCGAACGTCGGCGCCCTCGGATTTCAGACGTAGAAGGTCGGTGCGAGAGCCGGGGACGCGAAGCATGTCGCCGAAGGACGTGAAGATCACACCCGGCGAGCGAGCGATCGCATGCGCCTTGTCGATCTGTTCCAGCGGCGTGACGCATACCGGGCAGCCCGGACCGTGAACGAGTTCGATCTCCGACGGTAACAGCCGGTCGATCCCGTGCTTGACGATCGAGTGCGTCTGCCCTCCGCAGACCTCCATGAGGGTCCAGGGCCGCGTGGTGACGCGTCCGATCTCGGCCACGATCTTGGCCGCCACGCGGCCGTCGCGATACTCGTCGAGATACTTCATGTGTCGGCCTGGGGCGCGTCGAGCTCGCCAAGCTGACCAAGCTCCTCGAGGAAGCGGTAGGTGCGCTCGGCCTCCTCCGGGTCAACCTTGCTGAGCGCGAAGCCGACGTGGACGAGGACGTAGTCGCCGAGTCCGGCCTCCGGCAAAGACTCCAGGCATACCTTGCGGACGGTCCCGCCGAAGTCGGCGCGGCCCATTCGCACGCCACGATCCTCGAAGACCTCGAGGACCTTGCCCGGGATCGCCAGGCACATCAGCGGCCGTCCTTCCCGCTCATCCGTCGCGCGGCCACCGCGGCTTGACCGAGCGCGAGCCCTCCGTCGTTCGCTGGAACCTGACGATGACTGTAGACCTCGAATCCGGCCGTCTCAAGCGCGTCCACTGCGGCTCCGAGCAGCCAGGCGTTCTGGAAGACGCCGCCGCTCAGCGCGACGGCGTCGATTCCAGTGCGCTGGCGGATTCGACGACAGACCTGGACCAGAACGTCGACGAGCGTCGCGTGGAAGCGTGCCGAGATCGTGGCCTGGGCTGTTTCACGCAGCAGATCGTCGACGACCGCGCAGAAGATGTCGTGCGTCCGTACGATGAGCGTGCCGTCCGTCTCCGTCAGGCCGGTCGGATAGATGCGGTCCGCACGTCGCTCGGCCAGCGCTTCGAGCTCCATCGCCGCCTGGCCTTCGAACTCGACGTTGTCGCGGAGCCCGAGAAGGCTCGCGACCGCATCGAAGAGCCGTCCGGCGCTGGAGGTCAGCGGTGCGTTGAGCCCACGGTCGATGGCCCGACTGAGCGTGCGCCACGCCGCGGGATCGAGCCGGCGCACGAAGGCCAGGTCGAGCTTCGCCATGGTGTCGCCATATGCCGTCTTTAGAAACGTGGCCGCCATGCGCCAGGGCTCGCGGACGGCCGCGTCGCCACCAGGCAGAGGCACGAGCTCGAAGTGGCCGGCGCGGACGAAGTCTGTCAGATCCGCGACAAGAAACTCACCGCCCCAGACATGGCCATCGACGCCGTAGCCGGTGCCATCCCACGCGACCCCGATGACAGGACGGTCGACGCCGTTGTCGGCGAGGCAGCTCGCAATGTGCGCGTGGTGATGTTGCACACCGACTCGTTCAACGCCGTCGAGTGTCTTCGCGTAGACCGTCGAACGGTAGGCCGGATGAAGATCGTAGGCGACGACTTCGGGGGTGACACCGAGCAGACCTTTGAAGTGCTCGATGGAGTCGACAAAGGAACGGTAAGCGCGCTCGCTGGTCAGATCGCCGAGGTGTTGGCTGAGAAAGGCGTCCCGTCCGCGGACGAGCGCGAAAGTGTTTTTGAGCTCGCCGCCACACGCGAGGACCGGCCTCGTCGCGTCGACCGGCAACCGGATAGCGAGCGGTACATACCCGCGAGACCGGCGGATGAGGCGCGTCTCCCCGCGCACGACGCGAGCGACGGAGTCGTCGCACTGCACGTGGATCGGCCGGTCGTGGAGCAGAAAGAGATCGGCCACTTCGCCGAGGCGGTCGAGAGCGTCCGCGTCGACGTAGGCGATCGCGTCATCGGTGGCGTTGCCGCTCGTCATAACCAGCGGACCGTCCACGGCGTCGAGCAGAAGATGGTGGAGCGGTGTGTAGGCCAGGATCACGCCGAGCTCGCGGCTACGTGGTGCCACGTTGTTGGCTACCGTGGTTGCCGCTCGCTTGGCGAGCAAGACGATTGGCCGGGCCGCTGACGCGAGGAGCTGCGCCTCGTCTTCAGAGACCTGACACAACCTTCGCGCCGCGTCCACGTCCGTAACCATCACGGCGAGAGGCTTCGATTCGCGGTGCTTTCTCTGTCTCAGGTCGGCGACGGCGGCGGGTCGCATGGCGTCACACGCGAGATGGTAGCCGCCGATGCCCTTCACGGCGAGGATTCCGCCTCGCGCCAGCACGCCGGCCGCCAAGTTGATCGGGTCGGTACCGGAGATCAGCTCCCCATTCCGACCACGCACGCCGAGGACCGGGCCACATCGCGGGCACGAGATCGTCTCCGCATGAAAACGCCGATCACTCGGGATTTCGTACTCACGCCGACAGTCGGCACACATGGCGAAGTCGGCCATCGTCGTGCCATCGCGGTCGTATGGCAGCCTTCGCACGATGGTGAACCGCGGCCCGCACGTCGTGCACGTGACGAACGGGTGGCCATGGCGCCGGTCGTTCAGATCGCGCAGCTCGGCGAGACAGCGGTCGCAGATTGCGAAGTCGGGAACCGGCACTAGCTGCGTGCGCCCGTCCCTGAGACTCGCATCGATCGAGAAACGTCGTGCCACACCCCGTGGCTGCTCCCAGGTGACGGAGCGGCGAGAAGGGGCGCCGCCAATCGGTACGAAGCCGGCGAGATCGTCCAGGAAATGTGCGATGTCCGTCTCATCGCCTTCGACCTCTACGAGCAGGCCCTGAAGCGTGTTGCGGACGGAACCACTGAGCTGGTGCTGAACGGCAAAGCGGTACACCGCGGGCCGAAAACCTAGTCCCTGGACGCATCCCTCGAGGGCCACCATGCAGCGGCGGGTGTGAGGCGCGATTGTCGCGGAGGTGGCCATCGAGCTCCTCTGTCGGTCGCAGAGCGGCAACGAATCTGCGGCGACGGCGTCAGTCTAGGAGCCGTACGGAACTGCGTCAAACGACGGAATCGGATCCCGCTTCGAATTTTCGAAGCAACCGAGCGCATGTGATCAAGCAGGCTGCCTCGAAAAGATCGCGCAGGCACGCGTAGACGCCGACGGCGAGCAAGGCCGTGAGGCTGACTCCGCCGATCGCGCCGGCGGCACTCCCGTTCATCTTCGCGTCGAGATATGCGAGAAAGAACGGGCTCCAGAGCTGTTCACTAAGACCGAGGAACAGGACAGAAATCAGGACGATTCCGACGGTTCGATTCAGCGCGAGGAGGGTCCGCAGGGAGGAGAGGGTCGTCATCGTTCCGCGAGCCCGCGGCATCCGTGGATTTTTCAGGGCGAACATACGCTTGATGTAACTTGCGATGGCGTCAGGTAGCGAACGCTACACTCTCTACCGGCGGCAGCGGGACTTCACTAACGGCATGAAGGTTGTATTGCGAGCGGGTTCTCGGACGTTTCGAGATCATGCCAGCGGGCGCGAGTCGTGAAGTCCGCGGAACGGTGCTCGCTCTTGTGGAAAGTGAGATGCGGGGCCGCGTGGCTATGCCGCGGACTCGGTGTTGTTGTTGCTTCTTACTTAATTCTTGTGCTGATGCGTGTGTATGACGCGGATCCTTCGACCTTTCTACAAATGTTTCCGTACGGCCTCGCTGAAGTCGCGATCGTCGGCTTTGGTGCGTTCGGAGTCCTCGATCTGCTCGGCAGACTTATTTCGTGGACGAATCCCAAGGGTCCGATGCCGAGATTTCGCGACCGCGTGAAGTAACCGTCAACGCCGTCGGGAGTCTCGTGCCCCCATAGACTGTTCCGGCCGCGCACGCTCTAACCAGAACTCATCGATCGCAAGCTTGCCTGGCCCGGCAATGAGGAGAAGTACACCGGAGACAAGCAGCATTCGGTCCAGCTCGCTTGCGTTCCACCCGCGCATCGGGAACACAACCAACAGTGTCGTCACGAGCATCTCGCAGGTGAACAGCAAACCGAACAGGCGCGTTAACAGACCAACGATGAGGCAGATGCCACCGATGAGCTCGAGGCCGGCGATGAAGGGGCCAACGACTTGAGGAGCGGGGATCCCCATCTTTCCAAAGCTCGCGACGACCGCACCAACGCCGCTCGAGAACTTCTGATAGCCATGAATTGCGAAAACGAGGCCCATCATAACGCGCACCACGGTGATGCCCCAGGCGGCGTCGACGCCTAGTAAGTCGCGCATCTCATTTCTCCAGCATCCGCTGACGTCTACCGCGATCGCGAACCCATGCTCGGCGGCCTGTGATCCCGCTCTTCGTTCTCGGCCACCGGGCCGAACACCATCATTCCGACGACAAAGAAGACCATGATGCCCAGCACGATACCGCCGGCCCACATGGCAAGCCGGATCGCCCGGAGATTGGCGCTCGGTTCGTCAGGTACCCACGGCGCCTTGACGCCGCAGGACGGGCACACATCCGCGTCGCGCGCGACCGGCGCGTCGCACAGGCGGCATGTCACCGCCGCGGCTCGCACTTCGTTCATTTCACGAAGACCCATTCCGGCTTGAGCAACGGAAAGGCGATGAGGCCGATGATCGCCGTAGCAGCCACGAGCACGGGATTGCTGACCTTCCACCGGAACAGCACGACCAGACTGGCCGCTGCAATCAGGGCCGTGAGCCAGTCGCCAATAGCGATCCTTCCGAGCAGCACGCAGGCACCGAGAATCGTCCCGATGGCAGCGGCGTAGGCGCCCTTGATGAAGCCCTGAATATTTGGGTTCGCACGGTAGCGAACGAGGATTGGAGCGACGATCAGAATCAACAAAAATGACGGGAGAAAGATCCCGATTGTCGAGACGAGTGAGCCCCAAAGACCGTCCAGCAGCGAACCGCCCAAGCGCGCGGCCACGAGGTAGCCGACGAATGTCGCCGTGATCACGACGGGGCCCGGACTGATCATGCCGATGGCGACCGCCACGAGAAAGTCCCGCTCGTTGAGCCACCGCATCTGCTGGACGAGTCCCTTCTCGAGGAACGGCACGATGACCAGGCCGCTGCCGAAGGTCAGCGAGCCGGCCTTCAGGAAGAAAACGAGCAGCTCGCCAAGGAGCTTGCCAATGCTGCTCGGCGCGGCGGCCGCGACGGCAAGCGGCGCGCCAAGAGCGAAGAACCGCGTTGTCGGTGCAGACGCGCGGGCGCGGAACAGCGACCCGTAGTAGAGAAGCCCAACGATGCCGCAGCCGAGGAAGACGAGCGCCACCTCGGCTTGAAGCGCTACCGTGATGATGAACGCCGCGGCGGCAAGCGCCCATTCGATCCAGTCTTTCATTCCGAGCTTCGTCAACCGATAGCACGAGTGCAGGATGAGTGCGATGACAGCCGGGCTGACGCCATAAAAGATCGCTCTAACGGGGGAAAGCCCGCCGAAGTAGACGTACAGTGCGCCAAGGACCGCGACGATGACGAAGTTGGGCAGAATGAACGCCCATCCGCCCGCCCACGCGCCCCAGAAGCCCCCGCGGATGTATGAGATCCAGATGCCGACCTGAATGGCGAGAGGGCCCGGCAGGGACTGGCATACGGCGATGCCCTCGCGCATTTCTTCCTTGGTGAGCCACTTCTTGTCGCCTACCAGCTCGCGTTCCATCTGGCCGACGAGTGCGACCGGACCGCCGAAGCCAAGAACGCCGAGGCGGAGGAAATACTTCACCAGATCTCGAATCGATACGCGGCGGGTCGCGGTCTCACCTTCCATCGAAAGTCCTCCGGGCGGGCAATCCTTGCGCAGTGTAATCCTTGACCACGCTGGTATCAATGGTTACGGGATCATGTGATGCGGTGGCTGACGCTGTTGACAACGCTGCCGCCGACCCCGACGCGACACCGCGTCGGCGTCTGGCGAAAACTTCAGCGTATGGGCGCCGTTCGGCTGCGCGGCGCCGGCTGGATTCTGCCGGAGACTTCCGAGACGACCGAGCTCTTTCAGTGGCTCGTCCAGGAGATTCACTCCGTCCGCGGCGAGGCGACACTGCTTCGCGTCGATCGCATCGAGACAATGACGGAAGACGAGATCATCGCGCTCTTCCACAAAGCCCGCGCCGTCGAATACCACTCGGTGGTCCAGGGATGCCGCGAGATCCTCCGTCATCTCGATCGCTATCACATGAGCCATCGGCGCTCGATCCCCAAGCTCAGGGCGAAGCTCGACGGAGTGAAACGTGAGCTCGACCGCGTGCAGTCCATCGACTACTTGAAGGCGCCCGCCGGCGAGCGCGCCCGAAGCCTCTGGGAAACGACGGCCAAGCGGCTGCGCGCTGCGGAGACACGGCCGCATCCACCGAGTCGGGGACGTCGTGGGAGTTTGCCTCCCAAGGGCAGCACGTGGGTGACCCGGCCGCGGCCTCACATCGACCGGATCGCGTCAGCGTGGCTCATCAAGCGGTTCTACGATCCGCAGGCGAAGTTCGAGTTCGCCGACGCTGCGGATGCTTCGCGCAAGGGTATCCCGTTCGATGTCCTCGGTGCCGAGTTTGGTCATCACGGCGACGACTGTACGTTCGAAACGCTCGTGAAGCGTTTCGGGATCAAGGATCGGCGCGCGAAGCTGATCGCGGAGATCGTGCACGAGGCGGACCTGCACGATGGCAAGTTCACGCGAAACGAGGCCGCCGGTCTCGATCTTGCGATCAATGGTCTCGTCGAGGCGATTCCCGACGACCACGAGCTGCTCGCCCGCGGCGGCGCGCTGTTCGAGGGTCTCTACGCTGTCCTCAAGCAGAAGACCTAGCAACCGTCCGACCACGCAGGAGGCTGGCCAATGAAGACGATCGGCAGGATGGCGGCGTTCGCTGCTGTGTTGATGTTCGTCGTCTCGCCAGGCTGGGCGCAGACGTCCGACGACAAGGCGAAGGAGCACGCCGACCTGGAGAAGGCGCTGAAGGACGCCACGGTCCCGCTGGAACGCGGACTCAGCGCGAGCGCGAAGGAAGGCAGGCCGATCTCCGCGAAATACGAGGTGGAGGACGGCAAGCTGCAGCTGTCCGTGTACACAATGAAGGGGAACAACTTCTCCGAAGTGATCGTCGATCACAAGACCGGCAAGATCGCAAAGAGCGAGCCGATCACCCAGGGCGACGACCTCACGCACGCCAAGGATCAGAGTACGGCCATGGCGAAGGCGAAGCGCTCGCTGGGAGCCGCCGCGTCCGAGGCGGTCAAGCAGAACAAGGGATATCGCGTCGTCAGTGTCTTCCCGGCGATGAAGGATGGCCATCCAGTCGCCGACGTCACGCTTGTGAAGGGCAATGAGTGGAAGACAGTATCGGAGAAGCTGGATTGAACATCAGCCGTCGTAGGTTTTTCGAACTGACACTGGTCGGGGCGGCCGCGTTAACGGGTTCATTGCACCAGATTCCGAGCGCGGCTGGGCACGCCAAAATTCCCGACAACGTGCCCGAAGAGAAGTTCGACTTCGAGACGAAGGGCGTCGACGGCTGGACGACGGTGGATGGGCAGTGGACCGTTGAGGAAATGGCCGGGGCATCGAGCGGCAAGAGGGTACTCGTACAGCGAGCCACGAAGAACGAATTCAATGTCGTCGTTGCCCCGGTCGGTCCATTCACCGACGTCGACGTCTCCGTGAAGTTCAAGCCGATCTCGGGGCGCGAAGACGCATCTGGCGGCATCGTGTTTCGGTTCAACAACGGCAAGTACTACGTCGTCCGCGCCAATGCGCTCGAGAACAACTTTCGGCTCTACTACTACGACCGAGGCCGGCGTCAGCTCGCGAGCGCCAGCGTCAAGGCGCCGGCGCTCGGTCAATGGCACACGGTGCGCGTCCTTGCAGTTGGCGACCGTATCGAGGCCTGGCTCGACGGCACGCGGTACCTCGAGCACCGAGATACACGGTTCAAGCTGGGCCGCGTGGGACTTTGGACCAAGGCGGATTCGATCACGGCATTCGATGACCTGACGATACGTGGCATGACAGGAGGTGGCTGATACATCAGTCGGACCCACTCCGCACCTGACATAAATGTCAGCAACTCTTCAGTGGCATGAAGGAGCACCAGTGATCAACCTACGGTTTATCAAGGACATCGTCGCTGGGCTCGGTGTCGTCGTCGCAGTTGCAGCCTCAACCGGTGCCCAGGCGGCGGATCCGGATTGGAAAGCAGTCGAGCAGGCGTTGGGTAAGGCCGGACAGATGCAAGCCGGCGATGTCTATCGCATCGGCATGCCTCGCACCGACCTCAACGTCACGGTGAAGGGCGTTCCCGTGAAGGCAGGATTCGCGCTGGGATCGTACGCGGCGTTCAAGCAGATCGGTGATCACGCGATGGTCATGGGCGACCTCGT
>DAIQBJ010000017.1:0-21452 GCA_036781225.1 Gemmatimonadales bacterium
CCGCACCGCATCTCGCGTCGCCATCGGATTTGTTCGATCGAGCGCGTGACGAGCTTCGGTAAGCCGCTACACGGCCTTGGGAGGTCGCGGCGTCGGGCCGCTGGTGCGCTTGCCGTTGGGATTGCTGTCGCGCGACGGGCGTGGCGGGTGGGAGCCGCTGTTGCGCACGGGATGGATGGGGCTCTGCCGCGGTGCGGTCCGCGCCCCTGAGCGGCGCACCGCAACGATCGGCAGATCCAGCTCGAAGTAGAAACGCGTGCCCCAGCCGATGCGCGACTCGACTTTCAGCTCCGATTTCATCGCCAACGCGAGCTTGCGGCAGATCGTGAGGCCCAGCCCGGTCTGCGAGAACAGCTGGGCGCGCCGGCCCGATTCCTTGCGCAGCGGCTGGAACAGCGTCGTGATCTTCTCGGGCGGCATGCCGCGCCCGCTGTCGCGCACCGCAAACTCGATCCGGTTCCCTTCCCCCTCTTGCGCGACGATCTCGACGTACCCCTGATCGGTGAACTTGAGGGCGTTGGTCGTGAGGTTCAGCAGAATGCGGCTGAGCGCGACCGGTTGACCCATGCGCTGATCGTTGGTGGGCGCGAGCAGACGCACGGTGAGCCGTTTCTCCTCCGCGATGGGCCGCACGATGTCGCGCACCGACTCGAGCATGGCCGTCACCGAGAAGGCCACGGGCTCCTGCTCCACCAGCTGCTCGCCGCCCTGCGTGAACTCGATGATGTCGCTCGCGACCGTGGAGAGGCCAAGCGCCGCCGTGTAGATCAGGCCGAGCTGGCGGCGCTGCACGTCGTTGACCGTACCGCTCTGGCCACGCTGCAACGTCTCCGCCAGCACGAGGATCGACGTGAGCGGCGACCGCAGATCGTGCGCCACGTCCATCAGCAACGCGAGCCCGTCGGATCCCGACAGGTGCTGCGCGAAGGTCTGCGCCCAGCTCGGCTCGATCGCGACGCGCACCCGCTCCATCGCGACGAGCAGCGGCAGCAGCTCCGAGTCGGGTGCGCCGCCGTCGCGCCATCCCTCGACGATTTCGTTACGTAACAATTCAAGCAGGCGCCGCCCGAAAACTGAGTTGACGCGCTTATCGACCTGCAGTGTCTCGTTGCACCAGGCCTGATGGATCGAGCCCGAGAGCATGCCCAACAACGCGTGGACTTCGTCCGGGCCCGCCGAGCGCGGGCGCCGCGCCCAGCGCGCCAGCACGCCGCGTCCCGCGCTCTTGAGCGCCTTGCAGGAAACGCAACGCGCGTCCCCGCCGAATGCGTGGGGTGGACGGGAGGAATTCGTTTGTCCGCCGCCGCTCCGTGGAGCGAGCGGGACCGGCGTGATGCGTTGAGGAGTCATCCGCCCAGGCTTAGGAGTGAGGGCAACAGTACTACCCTGGGCGAACTACTGGGTTTCAAGACTCGGCAGGCTTAAGGAGCAATCCAGCCTTCGCGAATGGCGTACCGAACGAGATTGGCCGTGTCATGCACGTTCAACTTTTTCATGAGGCGGCCGCGGTGGAATTCGGCCGTTTTGACACTAATGTGTAACACCTCAGCGATCTGTTTCGTCGATTTTCCTTCACCAACGAGGGAGAGCACCTGCTTCTCGCGCGGAGTGAGTTGCGAGTTGCTACCACTCGGGGTGGACGCTGCCTCAACGATCGCCTGTGAGGCGCCGGGGCTCACATAGAGCCGGCCGCCGAGCACCTCTTCAATGGCGCGAACCAGGTCCTCGGCACCCTGACTTTTCTGAACGAAACCCCGCACGCCGACCGTGAGCGCTTCCTTGACGAAGCGGGAGTCTTCGATACCAGAGAGCAGGATGACAGGACACTCGGGTTTGAGCCGCGCGATCTCCCGGGCGGCGTCGACACCACCCATGACCGGCATAGCGACGTCCAATACGGCAACGTCGGGGGCGTGACGCTTCACCGCCTCGACTGCGGCGCGCCCGTCCGCCTCATCCGCCACGACCTCGAGCCCCTGGCGCTCCAGCAGGGCCTTCAAAGCCTGCCGCAGGACCAGATGGTCGTCCGCCAGCACCAGCCTCACCGGCATCCAAACCTCCTGGGGGGGCGCGCGCGACTCACGTCAACACGTGATCGTGATCACATAATACCGCTACGGCATAGCTCGCCGCGAGTTCGTACGCTCGCTGCATCTGATCGGCCAATCTGTGTAAGGGCGCACAAACAGGGTACAGCGAGGACCGCAACGGGAATCTGCCGCTCCTGGGGGAACTCGGCCAGTGCCTGCAACACACCGTTTCGGTTCGTAGGTTATGCCCTGCGGTGCGAGACGAGCTATTTGGTCAGTGCCATGACCCCGACTGCCGCCGCGAGGCTGGTGACGATGATGCCGGTGATCCGCCACTTCGACTCGGGGTCTGGTTTGGACGGCACCTGGATGCGATCGCCGGCCTTGATGCCGAGCTGGTCCAGGGTAGCACCCCGCGCGATCTGCGCCTGGAGCTGATTGCCACCCCACAGCGGGTCATCGCCACGGTAGATGCGCAGCTGATCGACGCGGGCATCTTTGGTGGCCCCACCCGCAACCATGAGCGCATCCGCCAGCACGAGATCGACCGGAACGGCATAGTAGCCGGGCCGGGTCACCTCGCCGAGGACGGAGACCCGAATCAACGCGCGCGCTTCTACCACGGGGTCCTTGAGGTAGCGGCCCAGCTCCCGCGTCATATGGGACTCGAGGCCGGACCGCGGAATGCCGGCGAGTGAGATCTCGCCGATTTCGGGAAGCCGCACCGCGGGCCCGGTGACGACGGTAAAGGTGTCGGAGAGGGCCGAGTCGCCCTCGACACGGAGGAGGATGCGGTCACCGGCCTGGAATGGTGTACCCGGTGTCTGCGCTGTCAGGGGGAACGCCAGCCCAAGCGTCAACACCCAGGAGATTTTGTTCATACGACCGTCGGAGCCGGGGTGCGGCGGCCGGTGCGGCTTTCGTCCACGGCCTCGTAGCCCGGCAGATAGTAGGAGTAGTACGCGTAATAGCCATACGCGGCGCCGCGTGGCACGTCGTTCAAGACCGCGCCGAGCAAACGGATCGGCAGGCGGTTGAGCATCTCCAGTTTGGCGCCGGTGATCTCGCGGTGGCTGTGCCCCGTGCGCAACACGACGAGCAGCGTGCCGGTCACCGTACCCAGCACGAACGAATCCACTCCTGCCGCGAGCGGCGGGCTATCCACCACAATCACGTCATAGCGCTCGCGCATTTCGCTGAGCAGATCGCTCATCGCCGTCGAGCCGAGCACTTCCGGCGCGCGGGACGTGCGGGTACCGCAGCCGATGAGCGCCAGGCGCGGATACGGCGTCTGCTGCACGATGCCATCCTTGCCGATCTCGTCGAGCAGGAAATCGGCGAGGCCGGGCTGGCGGCTGAGCTTGAAGCGGCGGTGCAGGAAGCCGCGGCGAATATCCCCGTCCACGAGCAGCGTCTTGTGACCGGCATCCGCGAACGACAGCGCGAGATTCGACGACAGGAACGACTTGCCGTCGCCCTGCTCGGGGCTCGTGACCGTCACCACCAGGGGGCCCGGGCCGTGTTCGTGCATGACGGCCAGGCGCACGCCCCGCAGCGCTTCGATGACTTCCGCCGGCTCCTTGGCGCGCAGATGCGGGACCGCGCCGAGGATGGGCAGGCCAAGCTCGCGCGACACCTGCTGGGGATAGCGGACTCTCGGGTCCACGCGATCCAGCACGATCGCCGCGACGATCCCCAGCCCGAGGCCGACGATGAGTCCCATGAGCAGCAGCCGCGGCGCCGTGTTCTTGAACGGACGCTGCGGCACGATCGCGGGATCGAGAATGCGGACGTCGGGCACCGTCGCTTCCGCGGCGAGCCGCGCCTGATCGAAGCGCTGCTGCAGCGCCGTGAAGGTCTGCTCTTTCAGCTGTGCGTTCCGTGTGAGGCGCGCCTCTTCGATGGTGCGGCCCGGGATCTGGCGCAAATCACCGGAGGCGGCGTCCACTTGGCGCCCCAGCTCAGACCCGCGCGCGGCAAGCTGCGAGGACAGCGCCCGCGCGAGCGACGGGATCGTGCCATGCTGCAGCTCCCCCACCTGCGCGAGCAGGCGCTGCAGCGGTGGATACACATCGGAGTAGTGGTAGCGATAGGCGCGGATCTGCGCCTCCTTGTCGCTCAGCTCCTTGAGCGCGCTCGCCAATTCAGGCGCATGCTGCACCGATTCGATGGCCGACAACGCGGCTGTCGGTGCGCCGGCGTCCCAGCTCTGCGCCAACAAATTGTCGATGGCCTCGCGGTCGCGGCGCACCTGATCGCGCTCGACCTGCATGTCGAAGAACCCGGCCCGCGGGTCGTGCGTCTCGCCGGACGCCGCGGCGCTCGGCGACCGTTCGGACGGCAACGTGATCGTCCGGGTGCGGAAGCGCTGCAGCGCGGTCTCCGCCTCATCAAGATTGTGCTGCGCCGTCGTCAACTGGTCTTCGAGCAGCTTCGTCAGCTCGGTCAGCTTTTCGCGTTTCAACTGCGCGGCCACGGCCACGTACCGCTGCGATACGGCGTTCAGGATGTTGGAAATCAGGACGGGGTTCGAGCCTTGCAGCTCCAGCGCCAGAAAGTTGCCGTTCAGGTCCATGTGGACGTCCAGCTGCTCGCCCAGTCGCAAGGCCGCGTCGCGGGGAGTCATGAGCGAGAAATCGATGGCGCGGCCGGGCGGAAGGCTGCCCGGCGCGGGGACCCAGCGGAAACCGAGGCGGTTCCCTACCGAGTCGCCGACCGTGCCCCGCTCCAGCTCTTTCCCGTCCGCGGATGCGAGCGTGTACGTCCGGCCATCGTCGCTGATGCTCAGCCGATAGTCGCCGGGACGGAACGTGTCGTCCACCTGGAAGGCGACGAAATTCCCGCGGTCACCGAGCCGCTGCACCTCGAGGTAGAGGCGCTGGTCTTTCACGACCTGGTCGAGCACGACGTAGGAGCGAAGCAATTCCACCCAGGCGTCGGCATCGAGCAGCGCGCCCTGCCGAATCGGGCCGCGCGCGTCGGAGGGGTTTTCGCCCCGGTGATCCGGCACGTCGACCCATACGTTGGCCTGCGCGCGATACACGGGACGCAGCACGCGCGTGGCCGCGAACGCAGCACCCAGACCCAGCAGCAACGCGAGGATCACGACCCACTTGAAGCGCAGCAGTGCGCTGGCGATGCGGTGCCAGTCGGGGCCGGATTCATGGTCGGGCGGCGGAGCGTCAGGGCTTCCGGGTCGAAGCCCAGCGGAGGCAACAGATCCGGTCGGCTGATTGCGAATCAGCGGAAAAGGCGATGGAGTCATTGGGAGGTCACGGGGCAAGACCCATACCTTCCACGCCCCTTGCCGGCGGGGATTTGCGCGCCCCGTCTACGCAAACATCGTCGCATGCGTCCTACAGTTGCTGTATGCCTGCGACATGCGGCTCGTCGGGGATGCGGTGTCGCACCGCCGCTGCCCCCCGCCCCTCCCCCCCTCGGCGCGTCGGCTCCCACAGCGCCGTCCCACCCGGGCCCAGAGCGCTGACCCAGGCCTCGAGCGCGGCGATGGTGCCGCTGAGCGCGTAGGTGGGGAGGGAAATCAGGCGCGGCATAGGTCGCGCCCCCCGCCCCTCGGGCCATAGCCAACCGATCGCCGCCGCGAGGAGCGCGATTCCCCCGAGCGCCAGCGCGATGGCGCCCCACGTGTGCCCGGGCGCGAGCGCCAGGAGGGCTGCGGCCCCCAGCACCGTTGCCCATGGCATCAGCCAGCGACACAGCTTGTGGCTGAACAGCATCCAGGCGAACAGCCCATAACGGCGGGCGTCGAGCAGCGCCCGCTTGTACCACAATGTTCGGAGCCCGCGTGCCATCGTGCGCACTTTGCGGCGGTACTCGCGGCGGACGGAAACACTGCGGGGCACGTAACAGACGGCGGCGGGAACCGAGACCGCGCGATACCCATGCTCGCGCGCCACGAGGGCCGCTCCGAAATCACGGCTCAACCCCTCCGGCATGTGGTGCATGTGTAATTCGCGACGAATCGCGTACAGACATCCCGACGCGCCGACAATGCCGGACAGGCTTGTCTCGAGATCACGGACCCACATATCGTAGTCGACATAGGCGTGCTCCCCCGGATTGGACCGGGCGTCGACGTTCGAGACGCTGATGTCGCGACCCGACGCAACGCCGACCGAGGGATCGTCAAACGCCGCGACCAGGTGCTGCACGGCCGCCACGTCGATCCGTACCGACGCATCGGTGTTGATGATGATGTCTCCTCTGAGGCTGGATCGGGCAGCGTTTTCCGCCGCCGTCTTGCCACGCCGCTGGGGCAGGCGCAGCAGCTCGACACCGCGCGGCGCGAACCGTGTGACGATCTCGTCCGTCCCGTCGGTCGATGCGTCGGACACCACGAGGACCTGGCGCCGGTCAGCCCCGCCCCCCCCCAGATAGTCGAGCGCCAGAATCCGCTCCAGTGTCTCGGCGATGACGCCGGCCTCGTTATGGGCCGGAACGACGACGCTAATGAGAGGGAGGGGCTGCGCACCGGTCGATGCGCGTGACTGCTGAGCACGAGGACGCAGGCAGACGAGAGCCTTGAGCAGCGCGGGATAGATCACGCACGCATACAGACACAGACTCACCGCGAGTGCGATGACGACGTAGGCCAGCGCGATCATACCGGCACCGCCGCCGTGTGGGTCACGGTCCGGTAGACCGCCTCGTAGCGGCGCAGCCAGGGAGACACCGTGAAGCGCGCGACCAGACGCGCACGGGCGCGCTCAGCCCGCGCGCGCGCCAGGACGGGATCGTTATAGACGGCGCGGATGGCCGCGGCGAGCGCGACCGGGTCGGGAGACGGCACCAGTGCTGCTTCAGCGACCGACAGGACGTCCGGCACTCCGCCCACGCGCGTCGCCACGATCGGCACGCCCGCCGCCATCGCCTCGAACAGCACCAGCGGCGTGCCCTCCGTGCGGGAGCTCAGCACAAAAAGGTCGAATGCGGAGAAGGCCCTGGCTGCGTCGCGCACCAGGCCGTGCCAAGTGATCCGCTCCGCAACCCCCAATCGTTTGGCCCGAGCGAGGAGGGATTGCTGCTCGGCGACGGGACCATCTCCGACGATCGACACGCCGAGGCGGGGGGGCAGGTCTTGCAGCAGCCCGAGCGCGTCGATGAGCACATCGGGGCCCTTTTCCTGGCTCAACCGCCCCACCCACCCGATCCGAAATCCCTCCGGATCGACACCCAAAGACTGCCGCGCGGTCTCGCGATCGAGGGGCGGCGCAGTTTCCTGCCACGCGTTGTTGACAACGTGAACGCGACTGGCCGGTACACCGTCCAGGACCAGCCGGCCGACCAGCGCACGGGAGACGACGACCACGGCGTCGAACAGCCGGCGATAGGTGCGCCGCTGGAGGCGCTCGTACAACCTGTTTTTCCAGTCGCCGGCCGTGAAGCCGTGGACGGTGGTGACGGTGGGAATGCCCTCGCTGCGCGCCGGTGCCGCATCCACGACGTCGGGACGATAGCCGTGCGTATGCACGAGGTCGGGCGCGAGGCGGCGGTACAGCTCCCGCATGGCGGCCCGTTCCTGGCGGTAGGCACGGCCGGATAGGCCGATGGGATGCGTCGTCACGCCGTTCGCCGCGAGCGTCTCGAACAGCGGATGGTCCGGGCAGGCCGGGTTGACGATCCCGGTGACATGGACGTCGAATCCGGTGCGCGCCTGACCTTGTGCCAGCAGCTGGACCACGCGCTCCAAGCCACCAATGACACCCGGCGCCACCACATGGACGACACGCATCGTGTGGCCCTGTCCGATCAAGTTCCGTGCTGCCGCGTTGCGCGTGTCCCCTCACACAATGTGGCCGCGCGCCGTTGCGCCGGGGCAACACGTGAGGCGGGGCCCCTCAGGGCGGCCACCACGGAACGTTGGCAAGGCTCTTGCCCCCAGCGCGCACCATGAGCTTCGATGCGCTGGTCCTCAACGCCTCATTACGGCAGTCACTCGTGACCGTGCGCTCGCTCGGCCGCCGGGGACTGCGTGTCGCTGCCGCCGGAACGGAGCGGACTCTCCCGGCCCTGGCGTCGCGCTGGTGTGGCCGGCGCTTCGTGTACGGGCCCCCCCCCGATGAGGCGTCGGGTGCCTATCTCGGCAAGCTCCGGGAGTGGCTCGACGAGACGGGTGCGCGCACCCTGATCCCCTCGCACGACGGCACGATCGCCCTGCTCCGGGAGCATCGCAGCGAGCTCGAGCCACGCGTGCGACTCGCCTTGGCAAGCGAGCCAGCGCTGGCGGTGGCAATCAACAAGGAGCGCACGCAGGCGTGGGCGAAACACCTGGGAATTCCGGTGCCGCGGGAGGTGGTCGTGCGCACCCTCGCTGACTTGCCGGCAGCGCTCAAGGAAATCGGGCTGCCGGCCGTGGTCAAACCGAGCGAGTCGTGGCTGGGGAGTGGACCGGAGGCGGTGCGCATGGCGCCCGTGCTGGTGGTCACTGCCGCCGAGGCTCGCCGGGCAGTCGAGCACATCACGCGGTTCGACCAGGCGGTCCTGTTTCAGCAGCTGCTGACCGGCAGGCGCGAGGCCGTGAGTTTTCTGTACTCCAACGGCCAGATGTACGCGCGCTTTGCACAGTGGGCGGTGCGCACCTATCCGCCGCTGGGCGGAGCATCGGTCCTGCGCCAAAGCATCGCGATTCCACGCGACACCGGACGCTACGCCGAGGCGCTCGTGCGCGACCTCGATCTCGAGGGGTACTCCGAGGTCGAGTTTCGCCGTGACGCCGACGGGACGCCGTACCTCATGGAGATCAACCCGCGGCTCTCCGCGTCCGTCGAAGTGGCGGTGCGAGCCGGTGTGGACTTCCCCTACCTGCTGTACCAGTGGGCGAGCGGCGCGCCGATCGCGCAGCAGAACGGCTACCACATCGGCGGCTGGATGCGCTACCTCGGCGGTGACCTCGAAACGACGGTCGATTGCCTGCAGCAGCGCGGCAGGCCGGGCATTGCGCGGCCGGTGAAAACGATCGTGGATTTCGGCGTCACGTTCCTGAAGCCGATGGGCTACGACTATCTCGATTGGCAGGATCCATTGCCGGCGGTCAAAGCGACTTCCGTTTTCATCCGCAGGACTTTCAAAAGGCTGGGAGCACGCATGCGCAAAGTGGTTCTCGGGAAGGTCGCCCTATGAGGCACGCTCGCCCCACCTCTGTATACGATGCAGTCGTCGTTGGTGCCGGCCCCTACGGCCTGTCGACCGCTGCGCATCTCAAAGGACGCGGCCTGAAGGTCGCCGTTTTTGGCAAGCCGTTGGGACTGTGGCGCGACCACATGCCCAAGCGGATGCTGCTGCGCTCGTTGTGGTGGTGCACCAGTCTGTCGGACCCGCGCGGCGAGTTCCGGCTCGAGCGCTTCTGTCAGGAGTCGGGCAACGACAAGAGCTATCCCCTGCCCCTCGAGACGTTCGTGCAGTACGGGCTGTGGTTCAAGGAGCGTGCGGTGCCTGAGGTTGATGAGACGTTTGTGACGGCAATCGAACGGCAGGACGGACAGTTTCACATCACGCTGGCGGATGGGCGCGAGGTGGAGAGCCGAGCGGTGGTGATGGCGACTGGTCCCCATGCTTACGCTAATCGGCTCGCGCAATACGACGGTATCGGTCCCGATCTCGTCTCGCATTCCTCCGACCACGGTGATTTCTCCCGGTTCAAGGGCCGGGACGTCATGGTGATCGGTGGCGGGCAGAGCGCCATCGAGTACGCCGCCTTGCTGCATGAAGCAGGCGCGCGGGTACGCGTCGCCGCGCGGCGGCGGATCATGTGGCTCAACCCCGATCGTGACGCCGTGCGCACCACGTGGGAACGGATCGTCGCCCCCAGCGCCGCCGTGGGGCCGGGCTGGCGCAACTGGGTTCTCGACAATTTCCCGTATCTGTTCTACAAGTTTCCCCAGGACTGGAAGGATTCCTACAACTCGAACTACGAATCCGGCGCGACGGATTGGCTGAGGAATCGGGTGATCGGCAAGGTCACACTGCACGAAAACCGGACCGTCACCAGCTGCAGTGCGGTAGACGGTAAAGTAGCCGCGACGCTGTCGGACGGCGCAACCGTGATCGTCGACCACATTCTGCTCGCGACCGGCTACAAGGTCGATCTCAGCAGGCTGACGATGATTCACCCATCGCTCCGCGCCCAAATCCGGACCGATCTGGCGATTCCGGTCCTGAATAGCCGGTTCGAGAGCAGCGTGCCGGGGCTCTACTTCGTGGGGATCTCGTCGCTGCGCGCGTTCGGGCCGCTGTATCGCTTCGTCGCCGGGTGTGGAGCAGCCGCTCGCCGCGTGGCGGGGGCAATTGCGCACCGGGGCCCGTGGAGGGGGATGGGGATGGGGGGCAACCGCGTCAGGCGCTCACGCGCGTCGCGGCCGCACGCGCTTGCGGCGCCAGCAGCGACGCTGCCTCACTGATCGTCGCCAATCTCACATCAGTGAGCCGCGCGACGCCGTCGAGGTACGCCTCGATGGTATCGTACAGGCGCCCGACATCCGCCTGCGAAGTGACGAAGGGACTCAGCCCGGGCGTGAGACTCGGGCTGTGAAAGAATATCTGCAGGTGCTGCGCGCCGTGCTCGAGCAGGCGGCGCGACAGGGTCAGCATATCGCCCGCTGAAGCCAGCTCAGGGCACAGCACGATGCGCCGGGCCAATCCGGTCCGGTCGACGATCCCCGCCAGGCGTAGCCAGCGCACGGCCGGCTTCTCGAGCAAGCGCCGCGTGGGATCCCAGAAGCTGAAGGGCCCGCGACTAAAGCCGTACGACAGCGGAATCTCGATGAGCTCACCGGCCGGAGACGGCTGTCTCACATCCGCACCGGGCGCCAGGCGATACACCCCGATCGGCGCCCCGACGAAGCTCGGCCCGTCGTCGTAGCTCTGCCAATTCCAGAACGGCGTGACGCTGCTGTCCACGCGATAACCGCAGTCGAGCAGCGACCCGATCGTCTCCGGCCCGACGCCGAAGCGACCGGCGCGAAAGACGCGGGGTCTGCAGTTGAACGCCTGCTCGAGTGTCGCCGTCAACCGCTGCAGCTTCGCGCGCTGCAGTCGTGGGGAAAGGTTCTTCACCATCGAGTTGCGGGCCACGAACGGTTCGTCGAGCGGCGGCGTGTTCCACGGGTGGAGGTGCGCTCCAAGCTCCGCGTTGGTGCCCTGACTAGTGACGTCCCGCACGATGGCCGAGGCGCACGGGTCGATCGCCACCTGGTAGTTCACCAGGTAGGTGGGCCGGACATCCAGGCGCTCGAAGAACCGTGCAAGCCGCGGCAGCTCGCGGATATTGCCGACGCTTACGGCGTCACGGCTTCGGTACCAGTTGTCCTCTTCCGTGTCGACCGAGATGATGAGAACTGTCACGCGTGGACCCACCGAGCAAGGCGTCAGCCACCGCACGGGCAATCACCGCCGCGCCGGCGGGGGTGTGATGGTCGTGGTCGTAATAATGGCGCAGGCCGCCGGTCAGCAGCGGCCGGAGATCGAAATGCGGGACGCCGAGCGCGGCGGCGACTTGGGCGGCGCGGGCATCGACGCACTCGAGGAGTTGGTTGACCACTCCCAGGCTGTAGTAGACGCTGATCTGCTCCTTCCACGCTTTGCCCACGGCGCCCTGCCAGAAGTGCGACAACTCTTCGCTCGTGTACTCGCCCTCGAACCACGGCTGCCGCACGAGCAGCACCCGATCGGCCTTGGCGCGAGCCGCCCGGACGAGGCGACTGAAGTGCTGCTCGAAGTGCTCGAGCACCACCGTCGGATCCGGCATCTCGTCGCGCACCTCGAGAGCCTGAGCCCGCATGCGGCGCGCATTCGCGAACCATGTCCCCGCGCGCTCTTTTACCTCAGGACGTTTGAACCAGCGGCGCCGCAGCCGGCTGGCAATCTCGGCGAGCGCCCACGCGCGCGGCTTCCACCCAAACCGCTGGTTCGGGTGTTCGGCGAACAGCAGTGACTCCGCAACGCACGAGGGGGCACGCGCCGGCGAGGCGCCTTCTTCCAACCAGTGATAGACATCGCTCGCCCCGACCATGATGAGAATCGCGTCGAGGTGGCCGTACTGCGGCAGCACGCGACTGAGAATGAGCTCCAGCTCGGCCGACCCGACACCCGAGTGGCCGATATTGCCGACATGCACCCGCCGAGCGCCGAGCAGCGCGAGATTGTCCGGCGCGTTGAGCAACCGCTCCAGGTTGCCCGGCCAACTGGACGGCTGGTCGAGCCCGAAACACTCGACGGCGCTCCCACCCACGACGAGGATCCGGTACAGACCGGGTTCGTCCGCGCGCACCTCGCTGCCACGCTCGCCATCCGCGTTGATGTAGAACCGGCTCCGACGCTCCAGCTCGGGAAAAGCGTCCGGATCCATGTGGATCTCGATGCGCGCGTGCGGCGGCCACACGTAGTACTTGGACCGATGCCGCAACCACCAGCGGCTGCTGATCTCGGCCAGCGCAATGAGCGCCGCGAGAACGAGGGCGCCAGCGAGCCAGAGTGTCATGCTCGGCTCAATGCCTTGCGTCGCGGCAGCCGCGCGCGCAGGTCAACGTAGGGATCGTGTCGGTACACATACCACACCCACACGACCGCCACGAGTGTCATCATGGCGATCCCCGCAGCCAGCAGTCCGCTCAGGCCGTGGACGTCGAGGCCGTGCTTGAACCACAGGAGCAGCGCCAGGACGGGAATGCCGCCCACCAGCGCGCGGGTGAAGATGTAGCGCAACGATCCCACGAAAGGCGTGTCCAGCTCGCGGCACGCCTGCCAGTGGACCAGCATCGCGAACACCACGTTGGGGATTGCCGTGCCCAGCGCGACACCGGCGAGTCCCAGCGGGCCCACGAGCAGAATGCTGAGACCGAGGTTGACCAGGCCGGCGCCGAGAAACCCGATGGTCGGAAGCCCAGGCTTGCCGAGTCCCATCAGAATGGGGAGTGCCACACCGCGCATGGGCAGGAACACCAGGTTCGAGATCATGAGGATCTGCAGCACCTGGCCCGCCGGCTGTTCGAACGCTGGGTCGATCCACCAGGCGATGAAGCGTGGCCCGAGGACGATGAGAAAGACGCTGACCACCAGCGTTACCGAGAACGCGATCTTGGACCACTTGAGGAACACTTCCCGCAGCTCTGCGCTCTTGCCGTGCATCTTCAGCCGGGTCGCGGCCGGCATGACAACCGCGGCAATGGCGACGATGAACTCCATCAGGTAGACGACAAAGCTGTTGGCTACGGTGAAGTACGGAATCGAGCTGACGTTCTGGAAGGCGCCGATGACGATGGAGTCGGTTTCGAACGAGAGGCGAATGCCCGCGTTCAGCACCAGGACGTACAGGCTGAAGGCAAAGATCGAACGGGTCATGCCCCAGTTGATGTCGGACAACCCTAGACGCGTGGCGGGATAGCGCTTCCGGATGAGCAGCCAGCACAGTCCAAAATCGAACACCAGGCAGGCGAGCTGCACGAGCGCCAGCATGGTGAGCGATGCCTGGAGCGCCAGCAGCCCGAACGTGAGGACGAGACGCAGGAGCACGCCCCACAGCCGCACGACGTTGCGCGGCACGAAATCATCGTGGGCAGCGAGGATCCCGTTCGGCAAAAGACCCACGAAGCCAAGCGAGACGAACAGGACGATGATGCCGAAGGCGACGCGTGCGTCCCGGGAGTAAGGCGTTGGGATGTTGTAGGCGCTGAAGAAGAAATACAGCCCGGCGCCCACGACCAGCGCGATTGCCCCGAGACCCAGATAGAGTGCCGTACAGCTGCCGATCGCCTGGTTCAGCTTCTTCTGATCGCCAGTCGCCACGTGCTCGGCGAAGTAGCGCACCGACGCCATCGGCACCCCCAGCGCCAGCAGTGCCAGATAGCCGGTAATGGCGTTGATGAGATTCCAGGTGCCGTAGCCGTCGTCGCCGAGCTTGTGGATGGTAAACGGCGTGATGAAGTAGATGGCGGCCATCGTCGCCACAGACACCACCCAGTTGCTGCCGATGTTCTTGAACACGGCGGCACTCTTGGGCACATGCTGTGCCAGCCTGTGCTTCAGCCTGCGCGCCCAAACGGCCGCCCGGCTGTTGCACGCCAGCGACACTCCGAGCGTGGCGTCAGTCTTGCTGTCGCCGAGAGGCGATGTGTGGCATCGCAGGGATCATCTATCGCGACCCGGAACGGCCCGGCCCGGCCGTCGAGTCGCTCGTCCGCCGGATGTGTGCCGCGATCAAGCATCGCGGTCCCGACGACGAGGGTCGCTACGTACGGAGAGGCGCCGGACTCGGCATGCGGCGCCTGAGCATCATCGATCTCAGCGGTGGGCGCCAGCCGATCTTCAACGAAGACGCCTCCAAGGTCATCGTCTTCAACGGCGAGATCTATAACTACAGGGACCTGCGCGCCGGCCTCATCCGGCGCGGCCACCAGTTCGGCTCGGCCGGCGATACCGAAACGATCCTGCACCTTTACGAAGAGCGCGGCGCAGATTGCGCCACGGCGCTGCGCGGCATGTTCGCCTTCGCCATCTGGGACGAGTCCGCCGAGACGCTGCTCCTGGCGCGGGACCGGTTCGGCATCAAGCCGTTGTATGTGCTCACCGCGCCGTGGGGAATCGCCTTCGCTTCCGAGCTCAAGGCGCTGCACGCCGCAGAGCTGACAACCCGCACGCTCGACTGGGAGGCGCTGGACGCGTTCTTTCAGGTGGGATACATCCCTGCCCCGGCGTCGCCGTTCAGCGACGTGCGCAAGCTCGAGCCAGGTCACACGCTCGAGTGGCGGCGGCGCGATGGCGCTGTTGTCACGCGCCGTTACTGGCAGTTCCCGCTGCACGAGCGCCCCGGTCCACAGAACGCTGAGGCGCGGGTGCGGGAATGGCTGGACAGCTCCGTGGCGGCACACCTCGTGAGTGACGTCCCGGTAGCGGCGTTCCTCAGCGGCGGGCTCGACTCCTCGGGCGTCGTGGCGAGCATGGCCCTCGCCGGCGATGCGCCCCCCCCCCATGCCTTCACCGCGCGCTACACCGGGTCCGGCTCGGCCATGGCCGACGAGACGGACCTGGCGCGTGCCTTGGCGGAGCGGCACCGCGCCAAGCTCACCGTGATCGACATCCGGCCCGACGTCGAGAGCATCTTCGAGCCGATCGTCCGGGCGCTCGATGAGCCGCATGCCGACGACTCGGCGATCCCCACGTGGATGCTGTCACAGGCGGTCGGCAGCCGCTACAAGGTGGCGCTCACGGGGACGGGCGGCGACGAGCTGTTCGCGGGATACCACCGCCACATCGGCCTGCTGGCGACCGAGCATTACGCCCGGCTGCCCCAGCCGTTCCGGCGCGTGGTCGGTGCGGCGAGCCGCTGGATTCCGGAGCCGCGCAACGGCGGGCTCGGTGTCGACCGGCTGAAGCGCTTCCTGCACACCGGCAATGGCTCGGTTCCCGATCGATTTCTGGGAATGATGAGCCGGCTCTCGACCGACGAGCGGCTCGGGTTATACGCGCCCGGGCTCCGCCCGCATATCTCAGGAACAGCCGCGCGTGCCCGCTTCCGGCACGTGTTCGCGTCGCAGGGTCGGGTCTCGGGACTCGCCGCGGGGCTGTACCTCGACTACGCGACATTCCTCCCGGATGACATCCTCGCGCTCAGCGACCGCCTCTCGATGGCCCATTCGCTCGAGGTGCGCGTGCCGTTTGTGGACCACGAGCTGGTCGAATCGATCTTCCCGTTGCCGCAGCGCCTGAAGATCGGGCCATTGTGGGAGAAGAAGCGGTTGCTGCGGCGGGCGCTCCGGCCGCGTCTGCCGCCACAACATCTGCGCGCGCCGAAGCGCGGCTTTGTGGGACCGACCGCCGCCTGGCTCCGCACTGAGCTGCGCCCGCTGGTGACCGACGAGCTGTCGCCCGAACGACAACGCCGCCTCGGCTACTTCGATCCCGCGGCTGTACAGACGGTGCTACGGGAGCATCTCACCGGCAGGCAGAATCAGGAACGGATTCTGTGGGCATTGCTCTGCTTCTCGACCTGGCATCGCCTGTACCTGGAGTGAGGGCGCCGAGCCATTGTAGCGTCTCGACGGCAAACGGCAACGGATCGCTCCAGCGCCAGACTTCGGTCCGATAACGGCACAGGAAGGACCCGAAAAGGTCACGCGCGGCACGCCACTTGGGCTCGTCGCGGAAGCGCAGATAGAAGTGGTCCATGTCGCCCCAGAACCAGCGGCTGCGGATGCCGATGCGATAGTCCCTGCATTCCGGTACGCGCTCGCCCAGGGCGCACCTGACCAGCAGCGCGGGAAAATCGACGCCCGCATCGATCGCGAGCTGCAGCGAGCCCCAGAATCGGCCGTTGACTTCCATGACGACATAATCACCCGTCTCGAGATCGTGCCGGCACTCGATCATCGCAACGCCCTGCCAGCCGAGCGCGTCGAGCAGCCGAAGTCCCGGACCCACCAGCCGGTTGTCCAGCGCGATACTCTCGCGGTAAACACTGACGCCCCCGGCAAGCGGTTTCTCCCGCAAGCGGCGGTGCGCGAAGAGGGCGATCGTTCGGCCGCCCCACCGCAGCGCGAAGAGACCCTCTCCGACGCCCGATACCCACCGTTGCACCAGCACGGGGAATGCCTCCGGAGGCAACGCGGCCAGCACCCTCCGGCATTCGCAGGCATCGGCAACGCGCGTCACGACCAGCTTGCGTCGGCTAGTGCCCGCCGTGACGACAGACCGGTGCGGCTTGATGACGCCGGGGAAGAAGCGGTCCGGGATAAGCTCGTCCCACTGCTCACTCGAGGCGACGATTCGCGTTTCCGGAACCCCGAAACCGCATGACTGCGCCTGCTCCAGCACGTGGGCCTTGTCGGAGGCCGCCCGGTAAGTCGCCAGATCGGTAAACGGTAGCGTGATGTGCGCCGGCAGCAGCGCGCGCCGCTCGAGCACGGCTTCCAGCGCTGCGTCGCTGATCGGCAAGAGCAGGGTCGTTCCCTCCTGCTCCGCGACGCGGCGCACGGCGGCGGCATATCCTGCCGGATTGGTGAGGGGATCGGTGGTGATGACCCGCGCGCGCACGCCGTGCGACACGCCCGCCAGGGAGAGGGGTGTGGCAGCGGTTACACACACGGTGTGGCCGGCCCGGACGAGGGAACGAGCGGTCGCGAGCGCCGCGCGTTCGTTTCCGTCTGTGATCAAGACTCGCATGTCGGCCGATGGCTGCCGCAACATGTGGGCCGCCTCCCCCGCCGCCCCCGCCCCCCCACACCACTCCAGGTGTGGTTTCAACGCAACAGTCGGCACGGCGCGACACGCTTGGATTGTCTCTCACGCATGGCTCCGGACTTGCAATGCCCGCGGGCATGGTGAGTCCTGCGCGGTGGCAACGTGCTCAGCAATACGAACGCGGCTATTGGGCATCGCTCGCGAGCCAGATCGCGGCGGGATCCGTGTCCCAGCTCGACTGGTACCGCTGGCGCGCCGAACAGCTCGTGCAGCGGCTTGGAAGGATCGGGCTGGGGCACCTGACGGACGGCAGCGCGCGCGTCGTAGAGGTCGGGAGCGGTCCCATCGGGGTTGTGGGATTCTTCCCGGCAGCGGAGCGCGTCGCGATCGATCCGCTCGAGCCGTACTACGGCGCCCAGTCCACCCTGGCCGCGCTGCGCAATCCCGCGGTCGAGTATCGCGCCGGACCGGTCGAGGCGCTGCCCTGCGACAGCGGCCAATACGACCTGGCGATCATCGAGAACTGCATCGATCACGTCCGCGACATGCACACAGGCATGCGCGAGCTGAAGCGCGTCCTGCGCAGGCGCGGCGCACTGTACCTGACGGTGAATTGCCGGACGCGCTGGGGCTTTGTCGTGCACCGCGCGTTGTCCCGCCTGCGGATTGATGCCGGCCATCCGCACACATTCACGCCGCCCCGCGCCCGCAGGATCCTGAACCGGCACGGCTTCAGCATCGTGGACTTCGCGGTGGGCTCGTATCAGGCTGCGCGGCGAGAGGATCTCACCGCCTCCGAGCGGCGGGCCCGCATCAAAGGCCTCATCGGCATCAGCGAATTCATCGCCAGCGCGGTCGCATTGTGCGTGTAGCCTTCATTGGCGCCGGCAACATGGCGGGCCACCATCTGCAGGCGCTGCGGCAGGTCCCGACCACCCATACGGTCGTCGGGGTGCACGATGCACGGAGCGCGACGGCCGCCGCCTTTGCCGCGCGGGCTCAGACCTCCGCCTGTGCGACCGTCACCGAGCTCCTCGAGCAGGCGCGGCCGGACATCGTGCATGTCTGCACCCCGGCCGGCGCGCACTTCGAGCCCGCGCGCCAGGCGCTCCTCGCCGGAGCCCACATCTACGTCGAGAAGCCATTCGTCGAGACGCCGCAGGAAGCGGCTACACTCCTCGCGCTGGCGGGTGAGCGCGGACTGATGATCTGCGCGGGGCATCAGCTGCTGCGCAATCCAGCGTTTGACCAACTGCTCCGAACGGCCGCCGACTTGCAGCCGGTGACACTCGTCGACAGCTATTACGCGTTTCGGCCGCCGCAGCTCGATCCCTACAAGGCCCCGGCGGCTGCGCTGGGCCGGCAGCTGCTCGACATCCTCCCGCATCCGCTCTACGTGTTGGTTGCGGCGTTGGAATCGGTCGGGCGAGACGGGCGCGCGATCGAGATCGTGCATGCGACCGCGACGCCGACGGACCTGCACGCGCTGCTCCGCGCGGGAGACGTCACCGGGCGGCTCACCGTCAGCCTGCGCGCCCGACCCGTCGCTGCGACACTCACGATGACCGGTGCCAAGGGATCGCTCGCGGTCGATTTCGACCGCAGCATCCTGCTCGGCGCGGGGAACGAAGGCACGAGCCCCGTCGAAAAGATCGTCAATCCGCTCATCGAGTCGGGGCAGCTCGCCTGGCGCAGCACGACCAGCCTGATTCGCCGTCTCACGGGTGGCATCAACTATCCCGGCCTGGTGGAACTGCTGCGGGCGTTTTACGCCGCCGCCGCCGCCAAGCGCGATCGCTCACCCATCCCCGCCGATCACCTGCGGCTTGTCACCGCCGTGTACGAGCAGCTCGCGGCGAGTGTGCGCAGCGCCGTCACTCCCGTCAGTACGAGACTCATCACGAAGACCGCGCCGACGGTCGCGTCCGCGCCGCTCGCGGTGCTCACAGGTGCCAGCGGTTTCTTTGGGCGGGTGATCAGCCGCGAGCTGACGCGCCGCGGCTTTCGCGTCCGCGGTATCGGCCGCTCCGAACAGCCCAGCGATCCGAACGTGCACGAATGGGTGCGTGCCGATCTGGCGAACGAGGTTCCCCCGGAAGTCTTGGCCGGAGCCACCGTCGTCGTGCACGCCGCGGCCGAAACGGCCGGTGGGTTCGACGCCCATGAACGCAATACCGTCGGCACGACGCGGCAGCTGCTCCGCGGCATGGCGGCCGCCGGCGTGCGGCGTCTCGTGCACATCAGCAGCATCTCCGTGCTGCGCCCACCGCGGCCGTTCTGGGAGCGGCAGGCGGAGCAGACGCCGCTCGCCGAACAGGCGGAGCGACTCGGCCCGTACACGTGGGGCAAGTGCGAAGCCGAGCGGCTCGTGACCGAAGCGGCGGCGCACGGAGAGATCGAGGCGCGCATCATTCGTCCGGCCGCGTTGATCGATTGGGCCGACGTGCAGATGCCGGGGCTCCTCGGGCGCCGCCTGTTCGGCCAGTGGCACCTCGGGCTGGGGAGATCGAGCCTGCCCTTTGCGATCTGCGATGTGTCGACTGCCGCGGCCGCCGTCGCCTGGTGCGCGGACCGTTTCTCTGACGCCCCACCGGTCGTCAACCTCATCGACCCGACAATCCGCACGCGGGGCGATCTGCTCGAGCGGTTTCGCGCGCAGGGATGGCGCGGGCGGATGCTGTGGACACCGATTGGCTTGCTCGCCGGTGGCGTCATGGCGGCCGGCTTCGTGTTGGGTCTCGCGCGCCGCGAGCGCGCGCCGAGTCTCAAGGTGTGGTCCATCCTGCGTCCGCGCCGCTACGACGCCGCCGTGTCGAGGAACCTGATCGCCGCCGTGCGCGAGGATTGAGCGATGGCTCGGCGACCACGCGTCCTCTTCCTCTCGCAATGCCTTCCGTACCCGCCGCACACGGGAGTCGCGGCGCGCACGTTCAACATCCTGATGCAGTTGCAGCAGTCGTACGACGTCGATCTCGTCGCCTTCTACCGGACCCGTCATCAGCCGAATCGCGGGGCGCTCGAGGCCTCCTGGGCAGCGCTGCGTCAGGTCGTGGGGTGGGGGTCAGTCGCCGAGCCGACGCCTATTCCCGGCGAGCACTCGCTGGTGCGCAGGCTGTGGGATCACGCCCGCAGTCTCGTCACCGGCCGGGTCTACACGTTCTACGAGTACGACAGCCGCGCGTTCGCCCGCCAGCTCCGGAGTGTGCTGCGCGCGCGCACGCCCGATATCGTGCACCTCGACAGCCTCGACCTGCACCGCTGGCTGCCCGAGCTGCCGCCCGTGCCGATTACCTGCACGCATCACGATATCGATTCCGATCTGTTGCGCCGCCGGTCACGCCAACTCGGTCCCGCGGAACGACGGTATCTCCTGCTTCAGGCCGATCGCATCGAGCGACTGGAGCGTGAGCTCTGCCCGCAATTCGCGGCGAATGTGATGATGTCGGAGATTGATGCCCGTAAACTCGCGGAGCTGGCACCGGGCGCTGCGACGGTCGTGGTACCGAACGGGACCGACACCGACTATTTCCAGCCGAATTGCTCCCCCTCCATCGACAAGCGCGTCGCCTTCGTTGGCCCGACGTTCTCCAGTCACCCCAACCGGGACGCCGTGGAATTCCTCCTTCACGAGATCTGGCCACGGGTTCGCGCCGTGGAGGGAGCGGCGTCGCTGCGGTTGATCGGCCGCCATGCCCCCGCGGATCATGCGCGCTACAACGCAGAGCCCTCCGTGCAGGCGCTGGGCCAAGTTCCCGACATTCGACCGGCTCTCGCCGCAGCAGGCTGCTGCGTCGTCCCGATTCGCATTGGGGGAGGAACGCGCCTCAAGATCCTCGACGCCTGGGCGATGGGAAAGGCCATTGTCTCGACGTCGATCGGGTGCGAAGGGCTCGATGCAGTCGACGGGCACAACATCCTCATCCGCGACACGCCCGCCGGGTTTGCCGAAGCCGTCGTGCAAATCCTGGGTGACGTCGAGCTGCGGCGGCAACTCGAGCAACACGGTCGCCGCACGGCAGTGGAGCGCTACAGTTGGAGCATTGTGGGAAAGCGGTTGCGTGATGCCTACGATGGCATTGGAGCTGCGGCGTGCGCGCTGCGCTGTGCGCGGTCCGTGGAGCTAGCGGCGGCGCAGCGTGAAGAACGCAGCCATGACGTGCCCCCCACCCCCCACCCCGCCCCCTCCGTTCCCATCGGGCCGCAGCTGGCGGAGCGACAGGGTCGAGAAGAAGG
>DAIQBJ010000018.1:0-19401 GCA_036781225.1 Gemmatimonadales bacterium
CGCTCGAAACATGGTGGCGCGGACCAGGCGGTCGTCGAGCAGCATCTGCTGCGTCTCACGCTGCCCTAGCTCATTCGTCATGCGCAAATCATTACCGAAGGTCTGCGCCGCGCGGGGACGAAGTCGTACATCAAGATCGGCACCAGCGGCACCGGCGGCATGGGATTCAACATCCCGTACACCCACTCCGAGGAACGGCCGAGCCGCACGCTGCTCACCAAGTCGGCCGTCGCCGGTGCGCACTCGATGCTGTTGTTTCTCCTCGGCCGCACGCCCGATTCGCCGGTGACGGTCGAGATCAAACCGACCGCGTCGATCGCGTGGCGCGAGGTCGCCTACGGGCCCGTGCGCCGCAAGGGGAAACCGATTCCTCTGGTCGACTGCGAGACGCCAGTCGCGCTCAAGGACGCCTTTCAGGAGGGGGGGGGCGCGCGGCCGTGGCGCGACCTGGGACGCGCACTCGAGGGCGCCTATATCGATGTCGGTGAGAACGGTCTCTTTGCGCGCGACGAGTTCGAGACGGTCACGGCGCTTGGTCAGATGGAGTTCATCACGCCCGAAGAAGTCGCCGACTATGTGATTATGGAGCTCCAGGGCCGGCCGACGGGGAAAGACGTCATCGCGGCGCTAGACGCGTCGACGGCGGGGCCCACCTATCGCGCGGGCGTCCTGCGCCGCAACGCCGTCGGGCGTCTGCGGGCGCTGGAAGAGCGCGTCGACAAGCGCGGTGTGGCGTACGAGATGCTGGGCCCGCCGCGATTGACCAAAATGCTGTATGAAGCCTATCTGTGCCGCCGCCTGTGCCCCACCGTGCGCGCGCTCGCCGAGAGCAAGGCGGCGGCATTGGCGGCCGCGGCGTATCGTCTCCTGCAGGGCGATGCCGCGCTGCGGCAGCACATTATTTCGGTTGGGTTGCCGATCGTGGCGCCTGACGGCAAACACGTGTATCGCGGCAGCACGATCGTCGTTCCCCCGGGTGGCAGCGGCGACCCATTGAGCGTGGCGCCGCGGGGCTGGGTGGATCTGCGGCCCGATCAATTCGGCGTCTGGATCGAGCGCGCGGCCGTGATGGTGCGGGACGCTGGAGTGCGCGCGACCGGCCCACAGAGCTCGGGGAGCGATCTGGACTGGAACGCGATCGAGCCCGATGATCCGATCGAGCCGTCACGGTTCGCGACGTGGGTGTTTACGGTCGAAGAAAAAGGAGCACGCATCAAGCGTTGAGCATGACAATCGATACCGGAGCAGTGGATCGCGCGCTGGGCGCCCTCGGAACGACGTTCCGGTTGACCCGCTTGTATCCGCCGTCGCATCCAGCCGTGGTCGAAGCGATGCGACAGATCACCAGCGCGCTTCCGGCGCTCGCCGCGCTCGGCACGGTAGAATGGAAGGTCGGGGCCACGGGCCTGCACTGGCACGGCCAGCACCTGCTGCCGCGCAACACCCAGGTCGCCGAGCTCGCGGGATTGTTGTTTGCGCGGGGGATTCGCGCGATCCAGGTCAATCCCGGCGCCACGCCGGAGCATTGGCTCGCCTTGTTCGGCGTCGCGGTCGGCAACGTGCAGCCGGACGATGCCATACTCGGGCGGATCAGCCTGCTGCTCGGCCGGCGCGCCAGCCAGCGCCTGTCGGCGGCGCGCGTGCTCGGAGAGGTCGAGACTCCGACCACGCAGCCGCAGACATCGGCACCGACCCCGCCCCCGCCCGCCGAGCCGGTATTTCGGCCCGCGCCCGTCCACCTGCCGTCCGAGACCATGGCGCCGGCGCGCCCCAGCAGCGTCTTCCGTCCCAACGTGTTACCGCCGGACGTCGAAGCGCGTCGCGCCGTGGTCGCGCTGCAGGCCGCACAGACGCCGGAAGAGCAACATGCTATCATCGACCAGCTCCGGCGTCTGACTCGCGACCTATTGGGCTTGCGTGACATAGCCGCCATAGCAGAGGTGGTCGCCGGCCTGGATCGGTCGCTGGGGAAGATTCAGGATCCCGCCACCCAGGACGCGATCGGTGAAGTGGCGGGGATGCTTGCCGACGAGACTATCGTGCAGCGTATGGTTGTCCGGCTCGGTGAGCCCCGTGTGCCGCCGGCTGAGCGCGCGCATCTGGTGCATGCGGTGGGTGCCCTGGGTGCGGTGGCGGCCGGCCTGGTGGTGGATGCGTACCTGCAGGCGGCCCCGGAGTTGCGCGAGGCCTATCGCGCGGCGATGCGGGCCGCGGGCGAGCGTACCACAGAAGTCTTGCAGACCCAGGCGCAGAGCAAGGTTGCCGAGGTGGTCGCGGCGGCTGCGGAGTTTCTCGGGCTGAGCGGCAGCCCTGATGTGGCGCCGCGGCTGATCGAGCTCACGCATCATCAGGACGAGCGCGTCCGCGAGGCGGCGCTGCTCGGTCTGGCGGAGCTCGGCGGGCGCGATGTCGCCCGCCCGGCCATGCCGGCGCTCAAGGACGAATCGGTGCTCGTGCGGACGGCGGCGGCGCGCGCCATCGCGGCCGCGGGGGACCAGGGCGCCACGACCGTGTTGGTGCGGCGGCTGGAGCAGGAGAAAGACGAAGGGGTATTGGCTGCGTTGCTGAAAGCCATTGGTCAGCTTGGTGCGAAGGAAGCGCTCGACGTACTCGCGCGCTTCGCGGAGCCGGGTGGGAAGCCGCGGCGCACGCCATTTGTGCGCGCCGCGGCGATCGAAGGCCTGGCGCGACTGGACAGAATGGAGGCTAAGGCATTGCTCGAACTCTATGCGCGGGACAAGGAGCCGACGGTGAAGCGGGCAGCTGAGGCTTCGCTGCAATGACGACGCGCGCGGCGAAGACCAGCGACGCGGTGCTGGCGCAGAGCATCACGCGCGAGGTGGCGAAGCGCGTCGTGGGCCAGGAGGTCATGGTCGAGCGGCTGCTGATCGGCCTGCTCACCGGTGGCCACATCCTGCTCGAGGGCGTGCCGGGGCTCGCGAAGACGCTGGCCGTGCGCACGGTCGCCGAGTGCCTGCGGATCAGTTTCTCGCGGATTCAGTTTACGCCCGACCTGCTGCCCGCCGACGTGATCGGCACGATGGTGTTCGATCAGCGCTCGCAGGAGTTCTATCCCAAGAAGGGGCCGCTGTTCGCGAACCTCGTTCTCGCGGACGAAATCAACCGCGCCCCGGCCAAAGTCCAGTCCGCGCTGCTCGAGGCGATGCAGGAAAAGCAGGTGACGATCGGCGGCGAGACGTTCTTTCTGGGCGAGCCGTTCCTGGTGCTCGCGACGCAGAATCCCATCGAGCACGAGGGCACGTATCCGTTGCCGGAAGCCCAGCTCGACCGGTTCATGCTCAAGGTGCGTGTCGGGTATCCGTCACGCGATGCCGAGAAAGAGATCGTGGGTCGCATGGCCGGCGGGCGGCCCATCGAAGTGACGCGCGTCGCGGAGGCGGACGACATTCTCGCGGCGCGCAGCGCGATCGCCGAGCTGTTCATGGACCAGAAGGTCGTGGATTACATCGTCGATGCCGTGCGGGCGACGCGCGAGCCACAGTCTGTCGGGCTCCCCGAGCTCAAGCCGCTCATCGCGTTCGGCGCCTCGCCGCGCGCGTCGATCTATCTGGCGCAGGCCGCGCGGGCGCATGCGTATCTGCGCGGTCGTGCCTTCGTGGTACCGGAAGACGTCAAAGCGATGGCCTACGACGTGCTGCGCCATCGCGTGCTCCTGACCTTCGAGGCGGAGGCCGAGGATGTCGATGCCGATCAGGTGATCGGACGCATCCTGGAGGCCGTGCGGGTGCCGTGAAATACGAGGGACCAGACCGCCGGCGCGCCCCACGGTCTCCAGTGCACGCGCGCCGTCGCACCGTCACTCGCGAGGTGCTCAAGCAGGTCAAAGGGATCGAGCTGCGCGCGCGCAACCTGGTGAACACCCTGTTCACGGGCGAGTACCGGTCGGTCTTCCGCGGCCAGGGAATCGAGTTCGCCGAGGTCCGCGCGTACCAGCAGGGCGACGACTTCCGCGCGATCGACTGGAACGTGTCGGCGCGGATGGGCCATCCGTTCGTCAAAACCTTCATGGAGGAGCGCGAGCTGACGCTGCTCCTCATCGTGGATCAGTCGGGATCGCTCCATTTCGGCCGGCCGTACAGCAAGGCGGGACTCGCGGTCGAGGTCGCGGCCGTGCTGGCCTTGGCCGCCGCACGGCACAACGACCGGGTGGGAGCGCTGCTGTTCGCCGATACGCCCGAGTACGTGGTGAAGCCGGCCAAAGGCCGCGCGCACGCGTTACGCGTCATCCGCGACCTGGTGGCGTTCGCCCCGCGGGGACGCGGCACCAACCTCGCCGGCGCGCTGCGCTACGCCACCAAGCTGCTGCGTCATCGCGCGATCGTCGTGGTGCTCTCCGACTTTCGTGCCGAGGCGTGGGAGGAGGCGCTGGGACAGCTCGCGGCGCGGCATGAAGTCGTCGCAATCACCATCGACGATCCGCGCGAGTACGATCTGCCCGATGCGGGATGGGTCGAGCTCGAGGACGCCGAAACGGGACAGCGTATCCTGGTGGACACGAGTCACACCCCCACCCGCACGCGCATCCGCGTTGCTGCCGAGCGCATGCAGCAGGAGCGCAGTCGCAAGCTGGTGCAGGCGGGCGTCGATCGCGTGGCATTGCAAACGACTGTACCCTACGGCACCCCGCTGCGTCGCGCGTTCGCGGAGCGGGCCCGACGCCTCAGCCGATGATCGCGGTGCTGCTGCTCCTTGCGCAAACTCCGGGCTGGGTCGCGGCGCCGCACCAGCCCACCGTGGGCGACACGATCAACCTGGAGCGTGCGATCTCCGCGCCCCCAGGGTGGCGGGTCCGCGCCGGCAAGCTGGCGTCGACGTCCGATGCGGAGCCGCTCGGCGATCCGGCCGTCGTCGCGACCGCAACGCCGGGCAGCTGGCTCGTGCGCTATGCCGTCGTCGCGTGGACTCCGGGCTCGCTAACGCTCGCCATGCCGCCGATCTGGCGGCTCGGACCGGACGGCGGCTCGGACTCTCTCGCGGGAGGAAATGTCACGTTCCGCGTCGCCAGCGTGATTCCCGATAGTGTGAGGTCGCCGGCGCCACAGCCGTCGCTCGGTCCCCTGCGACCCGAGCGACTGAGCCCGATTCCGGTCAGTGCGGCCGTGGTCGTTGCTGTGAGTGTGCTGCTGGTTCTCGTCGCATGGCGGCGCAGGGCACCGCGAGCATTGGCCCAAGGACCCGCTCTGGCCGGCGACGGAGAAGTGCCTGACGCGCGCTGGCTGTCGGCGGGCGAGCCGAAGGCGGTTGCCGCGCGAGCGGCGCATGGTCTGCGTCGTGCGCTGGCGCGCTCCATTCCGGAAGCCCACGAGGCGTTGAGCACGACGGAATGCCTCCAGGCGGTGGAGCGCGCGCGTCCCGACGCGCCGCTGCGCGATCTGCGTGAGCTGCTGCTCGCGCTGGATCAGGTGGCGTTCGCGACCGCGCACGGTGTCGACGTGGGGCCGCTCGCGGCGCGAGCTCGCGCACTGGCGCGCGAGCTCGGCGCGAGCCGCGGCGTGAACGGCGGTGCGCGATGACGTTCGCCCGCCCCTGGCTCCTGCTGCTGCTCGCGGCGCTCCCGCTCTGGTGGTGGTGGCGCGCGCGGCGACTCACGCGCATGGCAGGCGCGCCGATGAGCGATGTGCGGCCGGCCATGGGCCCCACGGAGCGTCTGTGGATCGCCCGCCTGCCCGTGTCGCTGCGCGCGCTCTGTTTG
The DNA here is from genome assembly GCA_036781225.1 of Gemmatimonadales bacterium. Lineage (GTDB taxonomy): Bacteria > Gemmatimonadota > Gemmatimonadetes > Gemmatimonadales > GWC2-71-9 > 20CM-2-65-7. The sequence continues at coordinate 5,714 of DAIQBJ010000018.1, forward strand.
GCCGCCTGGATCATCGCCGCCGCCGGGCCGCGGCTCGGCTCGGCGCGCGCCGAGCTGCACAGCGAAGGGATCTCGATCGTGCTGGCGGTGGACATCTCGAGCAGCATGCTGGCGGAAGATTTTTCACCGTCGAATCGGCTCGATGTCGCGCGCCGTACCGCGACGGAGTTCGTGCGCGCGCGGACGTCGGATCGCATCGGACTCGTCGCGTTCTCGGGAGAGGCGCTCACCCAGGTGCCGATCACGACGGATTACCAGGTGCTCGAGGAAGCGATTCGGCAGTTGCGCGTCGGCATCCTCGAGGACGGCACCGCGATCGGGACGGCGATCGCGACGAGCGCGAATCGGCTGCGGCGCACGCCCGGCAAGAGCAAGGTCGTCGTGCTGCTGACCGATGGTGAAAACAACAAAGGCACAGTCGATCCGCGCACGGCCGCGCAAGCCGCGGCGACGTTCGGGATCAAGATCTACACGATTGCCGTCGGCACCGTGGGGGAGGCGCCGGTTCCGACGGGGCAGGGACCGCTGGGACTGCGTTACGAAACGATGCCCGTGAAGATCGACGAGCAGCTGCTCAGCGACGTCGCGCACACCACCGGCGGCCGCTACTTCCGCGCTACCGACGTCGTCTCGCTCTCGAATATCTTTAGCGAGATCAACCGGCTCGAGAAGACGCCCGTACAGCATCTCGTCTATCGCCGCTACGAAGAGGCGTATCGCTGGCCGCTGAGCCTGGGACTGCTCGCGCTCGCGCTCGAGGTGGTGGTCGCCGGGACGTTCGCGGTGCGCGTTCCATGATCACGTTCGACGCTCCGAGCGTCGGCGCCCTCGCGCCCGTGGTGGGAGGCGCCGTTTGGGCCGCTGCCGCCTGGGCGCGACGGGTGCGCGTGCGCCGGGCGGCTGCCTGGTCCGAGGCTACAGCGCGCGTCGCGCGCACGTCCGGACGCTTCGGATCGGTTGCCGTGGGACTGGCCGCGGCCCTGGCGGCAGTGGCGCTGTCGGGACCACGCTGGGGCGAAGAGCGCATCGTCACCGAAACCCGCGGGCTCAATCTCGTGCTGGCAATCGACATCTCGCGGTCCATGCTGGCGGAGGACGCGAAGCCGAGCCGCCTGGGACGCGCCCTGCGGGAGGCGCGCCGTCTGGTGCAGGATCTGGACGGCGACCGGCTCGGCCTCTCGGTCTTCGCGGGGACGAGCTACATCCTGTCGCCGCTGTCGGTGGATGGCTCGGCGCTCACCCTCTACCTCGACGCGCTCGATCCCGACGTCGCCTCGGAAGGGGGGACGTCGCTCGCGCCGGGACTCGCACAGGGCATCGATCTGCTACACGCGAGCCCCGAAATCGCTGACCGCGTGCTGGTGCTGTTCACGGACGGTGAAGCACACGACTCGCTGGAGAAGTCGTTGCAGGAAGCACGTCGCCTGAACACCCTCGGCATCCACCTGATTCTGGTGGCGGAAGGCAGCCGCCAGCCGGTCAAGATCCCCGTGCGCGATGATCGCGGCGGGTTCGTGAGCTGGCAGCAGGATGAAACCGGTGCGTCCATCGAGACGATGCGCCGCGACGACGTGCTCGGCGCCGTCGCCGACGCCGCGCAGGGAACGATCGTGGCGGCCGAGCTGCCCGACCAGGCAGGGGCCGTGCGGGACCTCGTGGCCTCGTACAAGCGCGCCACCGCCAGCGAGAGTCGCACCCAACGCGGCCGGCCGCGCGCCTGGATCCCGTTGCTCCTGGCGGCGCTCGTGCTGTCCACACAGACACTGACGCGTCGCACGGCCGCGCTCATCGCGCTCGCCGTGTGCTGCGCGTCTCCTCTGTCCGCGCAACGTCGCTCCGCAGCGGAAAAGGCGTGGGACCAGGGCAACGTTCGTGGGGCTGCGGAAGCGTATCTCGCCGACGTGAAGGCGCATGAGGACGACGATACGGCGTGGTACAACACCGGCACGGCCGCCCTGGCCGCGGGCGATCCCACCCTGGCGCGCGCCAGTCTGTCGCGCGCGGCCGCATCGCTCGATCCCGAGCTACGATTCCGTGCGCTCTACAATCTCGGGTTGCTGGCGTTGCTCCAAGCGCGCGCCGACACCGCAAGTCGCGAAGCCCATCTCGCCGATGCGGAGCGCGCCTACCGCGAGGCGTTGTTGCTCAAGCCCCATCACATCCGCGCCAAGTGGAATCTCGAGCTCGTCAATCGCATGCGGAGCTCGGGAGGCGGCGGCCAGTCGAACAAGCCAAACCCACCGCCGCCCCCTCCCCCCTCCCCGGGGCAGGGTGGCGGAGGAGCGGGGCAGCCGCCTCCCCAGGAGCAGCGAGCGCAGGGGGGGTTGAGCGAGGATCAGGCGGATCAAGTGTTGCGTTCCATCGGGCAGGAAGAGCTGCGCACGCGCCGCGATCGCACCGGCCGCACCCGTCGCGCGGCCGCCGCGGGAGTGAAGGACTGGTGATGCTGGCGCTGATCGCGGTGACGGTCTTGTTGCAAGGCGCCGAGGTGACGGCGAGCGTCGACAAGACCCACCTCACGGTGGGCGAAGAGCTGGTGCTCACGGTCCGCGCTCGCTCACGCTCCGCCGACGCGGTGGAGATCATGCTTCCCACGCTGAACGGCTTCGCCGTGGTCGGATCGCGCGACATGACCGAGGTGGCGTTCAGCGGCACCGGCGGCTCGGGCGGCGGGGGGGGGGGGGGGGGGGGGGGGGGGGGGGGCGCGATTCGCACAACCGTGCGCGAGCTGCAGCTCCGAGCGCAGCAGCCAGGTGCCCTGCTCATCGGACCGGTGCGCGCGCGGCAGGGACAGAGCGTCGTGTCCACCGATCCGATCCTGATCACTGTGGACAGCGCAGCTGATCAAATCGCGATCTCGCTCAGTCCCTTGGCGCGCGCGCTGCTCGAGACGACTCCTGCGCCGCTATCGCGTCGCGCCGATCGCGTCGCGCTGACGATGCTCGTTCCCAGCGACACGGTGTACGCGGGGCAGCAGGTGGACCTGATCGCGGCGGCGTGGATCCCGCGCGAGCTGCGCGAGCGCATGCGCCGCGCGCCGCTCCTCACCCTCATCACGCCGGAGGGTGTGTGGGCCTACCCGCCGGCGACGTCGTCGGGTGTCGCGTTGACACGTCAGGTCGGCGGTCGCTGGCTCGATCTCTTCATCACCCATCAGGTCGTGTTCCCGCTCGCCGCCGGTCGGCTCATCATTCCGCCGGCCTCAGTCGAGTACGCGCTGCCGGTCACCTTTTCATTCTTTAGTCGAGAAGAGCGCTACGCGCTGCGCAGCGATTCGATCGCGGTTACCGTGCTGCCGCTGCCGCAATCCGCCGACAATCCTGGTACGAGCGTGGTTGGACAAGGATTGAAGCTCGACGTGCACCTGGATCCGGCGAGCACCCGTTCGGGTGAGCCGGTCGAGGCAGCGGTCACCGTCGATGGCGTGGGGAACGTCGCGTTGTGGCCGGAGCCCAAGGTGCGTTGGCCGGCGGGATTTCGCGCGTACCCCGCGCAGACCGAGGTGCGGATCGCGCCCCAGGGTGGCAGGATTGCCGGGAACAAGATCTTCCGGTTCCTCGCGGTCCCGGACTCCGCCGGCAATTTCACGTTGCCGGAAGTGCGGTATCCCTATTTCGACCCCGCGACGGGCCGGTTTGAAATGGCCAGGTCGACGCCACAGGCCCTCGCCGTGGCGCCAGGCGCCGAGCCGCGGGCGGCGCGGCTGCTGCCGGCGCTCATGCCGCGTCATGGCGAGCTCCCCGCGGACCGTCTCACCCGCGAGCTGGAGTGGGAGGGGTGGCTCGCGGTGCTGTTGCTCCCGCCGATCGTTGCCGGCCTCGCCCGACGCCGAGGACGCCGCACACCCGCGCCAAGTGCGGAGCCACCGGGCGCGCACGAACTCACCCATCTCGGCCGGCTGGAACGTGAGTTTGTTGCCGTGCTCGCCAGTCACGTGTCGGATCCGTTCGCGCGTGACGGCGATGGGCTGGCGCAGGCACTCCGTGCGGCGGGAGTGGACAACGCCGTGGCCGATCATGTGAAGCGCCTCCGCGACCGGTTGCGGGCGGCGCGGTATGGCCCGCGCGGACTGGGGGATTCGGCGGAGCTGTCGGCGGAGATCGAGCAGGTGCTCCGGGTCCTGGGCGCGGATGGTCCGAAGGGGTCCAGACGGCCGCACGCGATGCTGGCTGCTCTTCTGGTGATCGGCGTGGGATTCGCCGGAGCCGGGCGCGGCGCTGCGTTCGGCGGACCAGATCAGTCGCCGAGCGCCGAAGCCTTGTACGAGGCGGGAGCGTTGCGTGCCGCGGCCGACTCGTTTTCCGCGCGCGCGGCGCGCGAGCCCCGCGACCCCGCCCATTGGTTCAATTTGGGTGCGACGCTGTATCGCGCCGGCGCCGACGGCAAGGCAACGGCTGCCTGGACCGTGGCGGCACGGCTCGCGCCGCGCGATGCCTCGATTCGTCGCGCCCGCGCGCTCTTACCCCCGCCCGATCTGATGACCGAGCAGCTGTTGCGCGTCGGGTGGGCAACGCCGGGGGAGTGGATCGTGGTTGCAGCCGCGGCCTGGGCAGCGTTGTGGTTTACGGTTGCGGTCGGCTCGCGGCGGCGGATCGTCCTGGCCGCCCTTGCCGCCATGACGCTGACAGCGATCAGCTTCGGCGCGATCGAGCAGCAGCGCCGCGATCAGCCGGCGGCAGTCGTGGTGACGGAGTCCGCGCCGGTTCGCACCGCGCCGTATGGAGGCGCGAGCGCGGCGGCGACTGTACAAGCGGGCGGTGCGTTCCTCGTGACCGGGAGTTACGGTCCCTGGCGCGAAGTGCGGCGCAAGGATGGTATTCACGGCTGGGTCCTCAACACGGAGATTGCCGCATTGTGAGCTTGCTGGCGCGCGCCCGCGTGCAGGTCCTCACCGATCAAGTCGCCGACCAGATCGCGGCCGGCGAGGTCGTCGAGCGGCCCGCATCAGTGGTCAAGGAGCTCGTCGAGAACGCCCTCGATGCGGGCGCGCGCGCCGTGCGCGTCGAGCTCGAGGATGGCGGGAAGGTATTGATCCGCGTGAGCGACGACGGCTCGGGGATGGATCGCGAAGACGCCCGGCTCGCGTTGCAGCGCCACGCGACCAGCAAGATTCGCACGGCCGTCGATCTCATCGGCGTTGGAACGTTCGGTTTTCGCGGTGAAGCACTCCCCGCGATCGCATCCGTCTCGCGCTTCGAGCTGGAGACGGCGGACGACGACGGCGACGCCGCCACTCGGCTGCGCGTCACGGGTGGCAAGCTCGAGGCGACCGAAGATACGGCGCGGCAGCGCGGCACCACGGTGACGGTGCGCGGGCTCTTTTACAACACGCCGGCGCGGCGGAAATTCCTGCGGGCCACAGCTACCGAGACGCGTGCAGCGGTCGAGGCCGTCACGGTGCTGGCGCTCACGCGGCCCGACGTCGCCTTCTCCGTCACGAACGACGGGCGCGTGTTGCTCGATTGCCAGCCCGCCCAAAGGCTGATCGACCGCGTGCGGGCGCTGTGGGGCGCCGAGCTGGCCGACACACTGCTCGAGGTGTCGCATCGCGCCGGCCCGCTCGAGGTCAGCGGGCTCGTGCAGCGCCCCGCGCAGGCACGTCCTGCCGGCCGCAAAGGCTACGTCTTCGTGCGCGGCCGCCCGATCCGTGATCCGTTCATTCTGCGCGCGGCCGAGGCGGGGTACCGCTCGACGATCGCGCCGGGCGACCGGCCGTCGCTCTTGCTGTTTCTCGATCTCCCCGGCGATGCCGTGGACGTCAACGTCCACCCCGCGAAGCTCGAAGCGCGGTTTCGGGACAAGTTTTTCGTCGAGAAGGTGGTGGAGGAGGCGGTGCGTGAAGCGCTGGCGCCGCTGGAGGCGAGCGCGAGTTTCGCTGCGCCAGGGCAGGTGTCAGGTGTGTGGTTTCAGGGGCAGGCGGATCCTGGCTCGGCACCTGCTGGCGTACCTCTCGAACTCTTCCGCACAGACGCCCTGACACCGGACACCAGACACCAGACACCGCTGCTCCAGCTCTTCAACACCTACATCGTCTTTCCAACCGACCAGGCCGTCACGATTGTCGATCAGCACTCGGCGCATGAGCGCGTGCTCTACGAAGACGTGATGCGCCAACTCGGCGGCGATGGCGCACCGGCGCAACGGCTGCTGCTGCCGTTGACGCTCGATTTCGAGCCCGCCGAGCTCGATGCCATCGAGGCGCATCGCGAATTGCTGGAGCGCATCGGGTACGAAATCGAGCCCTTCTCGGGGCGGAGCATCGTGGTGCACACGGCGCCGAATCCGCATCCCCGGTTCGAAGCCGCGCGCTGCCTGCAGGAGCTGGTCGCCGATCTCGCCGGGGGCCGGTTCGGCGGATGGCAGAATCGGCTCGAGCGGTTCGCGGCCACCTTCGCGTGTCGCGCGGCGATCAAGGCCGGCCAGGCGCTCGATGGCGATGAGATGCGTCAGCTCATCCTCCGGCTGCTCACGGCCACATTGCCGGCGCATGACGTGCACGGCCGGCCCTCGATGGTCCAGCTTCCCAAGGAAGAACTTGAACGCCGGTTCGGCCGCACCTAACACCAAACACCTAACACCTGTCATTGTGGGCCCGACCGGCGTTGGAAAAACCGCCGTGGCCGTCGCCCTGGCATCCCTCACCCCGATCACCGTCATCTCGGCCGATGCGCGCCAGGTGTACCGGGGCCTCGACATCGGCACCGCCAAACCCGACCACCAGACGGTGACGCGCGTGCCGCATCGCGGCCTGGATCTGATCGATCCGGGCGAGCGTTACAGCGCGGGACGGTTCGCCCGCGAAGCGGCGGGCTGGCTCGCGGAGGTGCGCGCGGCGGAGCGCGGGCCCGTCGTCGTCGGCGGGACAGGCTTATATGTCCGCGCGCTGGCAGAAGGCTTGTTCCAGGAGCCGCCGTTCGATCCCGATCGGCGCGAGCGGCTGCGGGCCTGGTCGGAAGCACTCGAAGGGCCGCAGCTCGTGCGCTGGGCCGGCCGGCTCGATCCGCACTTTCCGGGGGGAGGGCGGCAGCGCGCGGCGCGCGCCGTGGAAGTGGCGCTGCTCAGCGGCCGGTCCCTCTCGTGGTGGCAGCGCGAGGCGCGGGAGAACGGGGTGCTCCGGCCCTGGTACATTCACCTCACCCTGCCGCGCGAAGCGTTGCATCGGCGGCTCGCGGAGCGCGTAGACGCGATGCTGCGCGCGGGCCTCGTGGACGAAGTGCGGCGCGCTCTCGCGGCGGGCATCCGGCCCGACGCACCGGGACTCGATGGCGTGGGCTACAGGGAGATCGTGAGCATGCTGCAGGGGCACCTTCCGGAGGCGGCGCTGCGCGACGCGATTCTCGTCTCGACCCGGCGCTATGCGAAGCGGCAGGAGACGTGGTTTCGACACCAACTCGGTGCGCGGGACGCGGTGCGCGGGGAGCGGGAGGTCTGGACGCTGGATGCCACGGAGACGCCTGATGCGCTCGCTCGTAGGGTGTTTGAGCGTTGGAACGTGATCACCGCGGATTGCACACCGCGCGCCGCGTCCCGTTCATGAGAATCGGGATTACGTGCTACCCGACCTACGGCGGCTCCGGCGCCGTGGCCACCGAGCTGGGTCTGGAGCTCGCGCGGCGCGGCCACGACGTCCACTTCATCTCGTACGCCAGTCCTTTCCGGCTGCGCGGGTTCGCCGAGCGGGTCACATTCCACGAAGTGACGCAGCTCGAGTACCCGCTGTTCGAGCAATCATCGCCCTACGCGCTGGCGCTGGCGGTGAAACAGCACGAAGTCGCCAAACGCGAGCAGCTCGATTTGATGCACGCGCACTACGCAATTCCTCATGCCGCCACGGCGTGGCTCGCCAAGCAGATGCTCGAGCATGAAGGCCTGCACCTCAAGATCGTCACCACACTGCACGGCACCGACATCACGCTGGTAGGTCAGGACCCGTCGTACTACACGCTCACGAAATTCTCCATCGAGCAGTCCGATGCCGTAACGGCCGTTTCCGCCTACTTGCGTGACGAGACCTATCGGGCATTCGGCTGCGGCAACTGCGACGTGCGGGTGATTCCGAACTTCGTGTCGAGCGCCGACTATTTCCCGCCGGCGGACGACTCCTATCGCAAGCGCCTCGCGCCGAAGGGGCATCGCGTCCTGGTGCACGTGTCGAACTTCCGGCCGGTGAAGCGCATCGGCGACGTGGTGAAGATCTTCGCCGGCGTGCGGCAACGGCTGCCCGCGACGCTCGTGCTCGTGGGCGACGGCCCCGACCGTGATCTCGCCGAGCATGAGGTCGATGGGCTCGGCCTGCGCAAAGACGTACGCTTTCTGGGAAAGGTCGAAAACGTGGGCGACGTGCTGCGCGGCGCCGACCTCTTCGTCCTCCCGTCGGCGACGGAATCGTTCGGGCTGGCGGCGCTCGAAGCGATGGCGTGCGCCGTACCGGTGATCGCGAGCGACGCCGGCGGAATCCCTGAGGTGGTGCGGAGCGGCGAAACGGGATACCTGGCCCCACCCGGCGATGTGGCCACGATGTCGCAGCGCGCGCTGCAGGTGTTGCAGGACGCTACCGAGCACGAACGGCTGAAGCGCAACGCCGCCGCGCAGGCGCTCGAGTTCTCCGCGGATCGCGTCGTCCCCCGTTACGAAAAACTCTATGAGGAAGTCCTGGCGGAGTGACCCGATTGCTGCTGCGGCTCGTGCGCGGGCCCAACCTGCTGATCGCAGCAGCGGGGGTGTTCGCCGGCGGCTGGATCGCGCTGCGAGCGATCGGCTTTCCGAAAGAACTCCTGTTTGCCGCACTCTCAGGTGTCGCGATCGGGGCGGTGGGGAACAGCTGGAACGACATCCGTGACGTCGCGGCCGACCGCGTGAATCGGCCTGGAACGCGACCCCTCGCGGCCGGGCAGGTTGCGCGCGGCACGGCCGATTTGATCGTCTTCGCGGGAACCGTGTTGGCGATCGCGTTCGCTGGGCTCGTCAGTGGCTGGCAGGTCCTTGCCGCTCTTGCCGCCCTTGCCGTCATGTTCCTGTACTCACCGCTGCTCAAGCCGACACCGCTGGTGGGAAACGTGGCTGTTGCCGTCGTCGCCGGGTCGCCGCCCTTTTACGGCGCGCTCGCGGTTTGGGTTCCGGCGGCCGGCGTGGTACCATGGGTGCTCGCCGCGTGGCTGCACCTGGTCCGTGAAGTCGTCAAGGATGTCGCAGACGAACCCGGCGACCGCGCGATCGGCCGCCGCACGCTGCCCATCGTCGTGGGCCGGCGGCCCGCGCTCGTCGTCGCGGCGGGAATCGGGCTGCTCTTTATCCCCGCGAGCCTGCTGCTGCCGCGGCATGCCGGGTACGGGGGCGCGTATTTTCTGATCGCGCTGCTCGCGCAAATGGCTGTGCTCATCGCAGCGTCGTGGATGCTCCTCGGCCGAGTGCAGCGCGTGAGCGCGCTCCTCAAGGCCGCCATGGTCATTGGGCTCGCCGCACTCGTCGCGGGAAAGGTCGCATGAATCTCTGGCAAGGCATCTTGCTCGGGTTGGTGCAGGGGCTCACCGAGTTCCTGCCCGTCTCGAGCTCCGGGCATCTGCGCGTGCTCGAGGTGGTCACCGGCGTGCGGGCACCGGGGGTGTTTGTAGAGGTCGCGCTCCATGTCGCGACGCTCGCGGCCGTCCTCGTGGTGTATGGGCGGCGTCTCGTGCAGCTGCTCGCCGGCGCGATCCGGGGTCAGCCCGCCGAGCTGCGCCTGCTCGGTTTGCTCGCGCTCGCCACGGCACCTGCCGGTGTCATCGGCGTGCTCTTCCATCGACAAGTCGAGGAAGCGGCGACGTCGCTCGTTTACATCGGTCTCGCGTTCATCGTCACGGGCTTCATGAACTGGTCGACGCGCGGGCGCTCCGGAGTCAAGCGTGAGCCCAGCGTGCCCGTCGCAGCAGGGATCGGTGCGGCGCAAGCCGTGGCGGCGGTTGTCCGCGGCATCTCACGGTCCGGCTCCACGGTGTGCGCAGCGCTGTGGGGTGGACTCGATCCGGTGGCCGCCGCGGAGTTCAGCTTCCTCTTGTCGATTCCCGTGATCGGCGGCGCAGCGTTGGTTGAGGGACGACATGCCGGGGTGAACATCGCGGCGGTTGGCGCCGTGCCGCTCGCGGTGAGTTTCGTGCTCGCGTTCGTGGCAGGCCTCTGGAGCATCCGGTTCCTCGTCGCGCTCCTCAAGCGTGGCCGGTTCTACGAATTCGCTCCGTACAACTGGGCGATTGGCGTGCTCACCATCGCCTACGCGCTGTGGCACGGTTAGTCGTCGACGACATTCCCGCGGCCACGCTGGCGCGCCGTTGGGGCATCCCGCAATGCGGCGTGTTCCGGACGCTCCCTTCCAGTCTCGACGCGATTCATGACCTCGGTGCGCAAGGCGCACCGGCGGGCTCGGTGATCCTCGCCGAGGAGCAGACGGCCGGGCGGGGCCGCGATGGGCGCACTTGGCACTCGCCCCCGGGTGGCGTTTGGCTGGGCATGTTGCTCCGGCCGCCGCTCCCGCCGGCCGGAGTGTTGTCGCTGCGCATCGGGCTCGTCCTTGCGGATGTCGTGGAGGAAGTGCTCGGCGTTCGTCCGACATCGCTGTCTGGCCCGCGTGCGGCGCTCAAGTGGCCGAACGATGTGCTGGTCGACGATCGCAAAGTCGCCGGGATCCTGTGCGAGAGCCGTTGGCAGGGCGACGCGCTGCAATGGCTCGGCGTCGGGATCGGGATCAATGTGGCGAATGAGATTCCGCCGGCGGTGGCGGATCGCGCCATCGCGCTGCGAGAGCTCCGGCCCCACATCCGCCGTCTGGACGTGCTCGATCCGCTCGTGCCGGCGCTGCTACGACTCACGACGCACGACGCACGGCTCACGGAGTTCGAGTGTGCCGCCTTCGCGCGCCGGGACTGGCTGCGGGGGCGGCAGATCCGCACGCCGCTCACGGGCCGCGCCGCCGGAATCCGGCCGGATGGGGCGCTGCTCGTGGACACCGGCGCCGGCACCACGATGGTGCAGGGCGGCCACGTCGAGCTATCTTAGCCGCCCCATGCTCCTCGCGATCGACATCGGCAACACCGAGACGACCGTCGGGCTGTTCGCGGGAGACCGCCTCGCAGGTCACTGGCGCTTACACTCGACCCCACACCGCACCCCGGACGAATGGGCGTCCGTCTTCACCGCGCAGCTGACCCAGGCGGGGCATTCCACGCAGGAGATTCGCGCGGCGATCGTCGCATCGGTCGCCCCTCCCATCACGCAGAGCCTCTGCGATGGTGTAGAGTCGGCCACGACGCGCCAGCCGGTACTGGTGGACGCGCGGTCCAAACTCCCCATCGTGCTGGACGTCGATGAGCCGCTGACGGTCGGTGCCGATCGCATCGTCAACACGCTGGCTGCGTCGCACCTCTTCAAGAAGGACACGATTGTCGTGGACTTCGGTACCGCGACGACGTTCGACTGCATCACCGGCGATGGGCGCTTCATCGGCGGCGTCATTATGCCCGGCCTGCGCACGGCGTCCGACGAGCTGGTGCGTAGAACCTCGAAGCTGCCCGCGACAGAGCTGACGCCGCCGACGCATGCCATCGGACGGCGCACCGAGGACTGCATCCGCGCCGGCGTGCTGTGGGGAACGGCGGACGCCGTCGACGGCCTGGTCCGCCGCATCAAGGCCGAGTGGCCGACCAAGACGAAGCCCATGACGATTGCCACCGGTGGGCTCGCGGGTCTCGTCGCGCCGCTGTGCAATTCCATCGAATCCGTGCAACCCGACCTCACGCTGGTCGGATTGCGGATCGCGGCGGCGGCGCTCGGACTCCGGTGGTGAGTCCCGCGATCGCTCCCCCCCCTCCGGACGCGCGCACGCTCAATGCATGGCGCCGGTGGGGGTATCGGCTCCTGCCGGGGGATCTCTTTTCATATGTGCTGCACATGCGTCCCGCCGAATGGCCGATCATGGCGGGCCATACACTGCTCGGGTATGTGCTCGCGGTGGGCGTTGGCGGCGTGCTGCACGGCCAGCAGCTGGCCGAGGCGCTCCGCGCCCTCGTGATTTGGGTGGTGTTTCTGAACGGCGGTACGCTCGCCATCAACAGTGTGTTCGACCGCGACGAAGGGGACATCGGCTATCTCAATGCGCCGCCTCCGCTCCCTCGCTACCTGTTGCACTTCAGCCTTGCACTGCTCCTCGGCGGGCAATTGCTCGCCCTCACATTGCCGGCGGGCTTCCCAATCGCGTACGCGATCTGCTTCGTGCTGTCGCTGCTGTACTCCGTGCCGCCATTTCGCTTCAAAGCGGTCGCCGGCGTGGACTGGCTGATCAACATGTGGGGGTTCGGCACGCTCACACCGTACGCGGCGTGGGCGGCGACCGGCCGGCCGCTGGATGTGGGGTATGGCATAATCCTGCTTGCCTTCTGTCCGCTGTTCGCCGGGCTCTATCCCCTTACCCAACTGTACCAGTTCGAGGAGGACCGGCGCCGCGGCGATCGCACCCTGGCGCTGATTCTCGGTATGCGGCTGAGCCTCCTGGTGGCGACAGTCTGCACCGTGCTTGCATTTGCGCTGTTCACCTCGTCGGCAGTGCTGCTCGATGTCGGCACCAAAGGGTACGCGATCGTCGTGCCGCTCGTGCTGTGGCTGATCGTGCTGGTGCCGTGGCTTGTGGGGAACGAGCAGTGGAGTCCGGCGCAGCACCAGCGCGGGATGTATCGGGCGCTGGCAGCGTGGGCAGTGACCGATCTCACGGTCTTGTTTGTGTTTGCGACCTAAGGTGCGGCATTTAGATTAGCATTCACGGGTTTAAGCCACACCCTTCGAGGTGTGAATACCATATACGAGGAGCTCGCTTCACATGACAGCTGGCACCACGTCCCCCTCCACCGCTGTCGATCGTTCGGAATTCCGGCATATCCTGCTGAGTGGAACGTGGGTTGGTCTGATCACAGCACTGTCGGTTATCGTGTTCCTCCTTGTCGCTCGTTTGCCCCTGCCTGGTATCGTCGCAGCACTGATTGAAACGGTCATCGTACTGGCGGCCGGTGTCGCGGCGACCTTCCTGCCAGGCTCCTTTGCGGCTGCTCGCACCACGCAGGGCATCGCGAGCGCCGCAGCGATCGGTCTGTGGGGGACAGTTGTGTTCATGGCGGTGGACATCATCCTGCTGCGGCCATTCCACGCGTACCCGTGGACGTGGGACGCGGTAGGGGGTGGCAGCACCTGGTGGTACCTGCCGATCTGGTGGATGCTGGGGACTTTGCTCGCCTGGCTGGGGGCGCTGGTGACGGCAGGTCGCGCGGCTCGCGGTGGAGATCCGTCGATTCGCGCGCTCTCGATTCCCTTACTCGCCGGCGGCGTGGGAGTTGCACTGGGTTTGGGGCTCAGCGGGCTCGTGTATCTGCCGGTCGCGGGGGGAGCGGGGTTCGCCCTCACGCTGATCGTATTCGCCCTCGTCGTCATCGCTCGGAAAGGGTAGGAGTCGCGCAACGTGCCGCGGTGGTTCGCGCATTCTCTCGTGATTGTCGGGTGGCTGCTCACCCCCATCTGGGCGTGGGCCGCGTCGCACGTCGGGCTCTGGCTCGGCGCGTTGGTGGCGCTGCGTCTCGATAACCCGATTACGATGCTCGCCATCGCCGGTTCGGGCGCGTTCCTGCTCGGCTTCGCGGTGCTGTGGACCTGGATCCGGTTCGTGCGCTACCTGC
>DAIQBJ010000018.1:19411-21285 GCA_036781225.1 Gemmatimonadales bacterium
CATCACATGGCGCCCCGTGAGAGCGTGCCGGAAGCTGCGGCGCGTACCCCTGTGGCATCGGTCCCACCGGTGGCACCGGTGGCCTCGAGGACCTCCAAGGAGCACACCGCGATTGCGGCCGCGGACTGACCGCGCCGTCATCGTTGTCGTAGCCCTAGCGACAGCCTCTCCGCTGTACGGCCAAAGCAGCGGTCGGGACATCGATTTCCTGTACGGTCGCTGGTACCAGGGCAATCAATCGAAAAGCTACGAGTTGAGAACGGACGCACCGCTCTCGTGGGGAGGGGGGGGGATTTTTTCGCATGGCCTCGCCGCGCAAGTCCTGATTCACGACAGCCTCGGTCGTAACCGCGCCTTCTATGGAGCCGGCTGGCAGCTGCACGCGCTGCGACATCGCTCCACCTTCGGACCATACGCCATCGCCGGCGTTTCGCTCGGTCTTTCGACGGATACGACGGCTCAGGATCTGGCCGCTCTCTGGACGATTGGCGGCGGCCTCGAATGGCGTCCCGCGCCATGGATGGCGTTCGGATTGGAGAGCGTGTACCGCCTGCAAGACGTCGGACCGCGCGGCTTCTGGCGAGCCTCTTCAGAGGCGCGCGATGGTGTGGCGGCCGCGATCGGCCTCTCGGTGGCGATCGGTCCGAGCAGCTCCGCTGGCAGCCGGAGCACACGGGCGCCACCGCCTGAGCCCCCGCGCGACATCACTGGGAATGCGGCGGACGTCGTCCGTAGCGCCCTGGCGGTGCTGGGAACACCGTACGTCTGGGGCGGAACAGCAGCGAACGGATTCGATTGCTCGGGGCTCGTGCAGTGGGCCTACGGGCAACATGGCATTCGCTTGCCGAGGACCAGTCGAGATCAGGCGAGCTCGGGCGCGCTGGTCACCCCGGTCGTCGAGGCGCTGCATCCCGGGGATATTCTGCTCTTTGCAGCGAAACCGGGTGGCGGCGTGACCCATGTCGGCATGTACGTCGGGGACCAGACGTTCATTCACAGCTCGAATGACGGCGTGAAGCTGTCCCGGCTCGCCGCTCAGGATGCCGACGGGGACTGGTGGGTGACGCGGTGGGTAGGAGCGCGGCGGGTGATTGAATGAACCGCGGTACGACGCTGCGTCGGTACGGTGTACGCGTACGACGTATCGTCGTAGCGTCGGTTGTTGCGGCTACTGTGAACTGCGGTGCCTCCCGAGTCCCTCCCACACTCCGGGGCTATGACATCCTCATCCCAGGGCAGGACTCCCAAAGCGTCGAGCTCGCCCGCGCGATGAAGGGACGCGGCTACCATGTGCGGCAGAACGTAAAGGGGGGGAGTCGTCCGACTGCCGCGCTCATCCATTTCCTGTTTTCCGACCCCGGGCCGGTGCAGCCGACCTGGTTCCATCTCCGTCTGGCAGATACGCGCTCAGGGATCATCGTCGGGGTGGCGTCGATCCAGCTTGATTCCGCGCTGAACACGCCCCACGCCCGGGCTGTGGCCGCCGTCCAAGCCATCTCAGCTCCGTAGATCGCCCGGGGGCCACAGGGCCCCTTGACAGGTCGGTGCATCCCCGTGAGATTCCCGCTGTCTTCAATTAGCACTCACCACCCGTGAGTGCTAACAGCTAATCAATTCAAAGAGTTATGGAGGTTCCAGCACCATGCCAGCAGCAACCAAGACGACCCAGAAGTACAAGGTCTATCCGTTGGCTGATCGCGTCGCGATCCGGCCGATGGAGGAGACCGAGACGATGAAAGGTGGGCTGTACATCCCCGATACCGCCAAAGAGAAGCCGATCCAGGGCGAAATCATCGCTGTGGGTCCGGGCCGGCGGGAGAAGGGTGAGACGATCCCGATGGAGCTGAAAGTTGGGGACCGCGTCATCTACGGGA
>DAIQBJ010000019.1:0-20379 GCA_036781225.1 Gemmatimonadales bacterium
CCCGCCGAGCTCGCCCCTCCCGCCCGCCGTTCTCGACCAGCGCCTCCGCGGCACACGCTTCGTTTCACTCACACCACACCGCGTCCTCAACCCACCCAGCGCGACCGGCATGGATTACTGGTCACTCAATCCGTACGTCGGCTGCGAGTTCGGGTGCAGCTATTGCTACGCGCGCTACACCCATCGCTACGTGGTCGAGCGGGCGCACGACGCGGGCAAGTTGACCGATGCCGAGTTCGCCGATTATCGCGGAGTGCACGGCTGGGAAGCTTTCGAAAAACGCATCTTCGTGAAGGAGCACGTGGTCAGCGCCCTCGACGCCGATCTTAAACGGGTCCCGGCGGGCGAATGCATCGTCATCGGCACCGCGACCGATCCCTATCAACCCGCCGAGCGGCGGTTTTTAGTCACGCGCGCCGTCCTGCAGCGTCTCACGCGCTGCGAGGGCCTGTCGTTCGGGATTATTACCAAGAGCTCGCTGATCGTGCGTGACAGCGACCTTCTGATGCGGCTGCAGGAGCACAACGAGCTTCAGGTCCACATATCGCTCATTACGGCGGACGCGCGCCTCGCGCGCAAGCTCGAAGCCCGGTCGCCGGTTCCCGCGGCGCGGCTGCGCGCGTTGCGCAAGCTGGTGGACGCCGGAGTGAATGCGGGCCTGATCATCGCACCGGTGCTTCCCGGAATCACGGACGACGTCGCTCATCTCGACATGCTGTTCGCCGCCGCGCGTGACGCCCAGGCGCGCTTCATTCACGCGGGGCCGCTTCGCCTCTACCCCGCGATCCGGGATCGCTTCCTTCCAGTACTGGGAGAGCATTTCCCCGACCTGCTGCCGAAGTACCGCCGAGCGTACGCGGGACATGGGTACGCGCCACGCGACTATGCGAGGGCGCTATCGCGGCGCATCGAGAAGCTGCGCAAGAAGCACGGGTTCGCGAATCAGAGCGCCATGTTCGACCGCTACCGGCCCGCCAAGATGCCCGTGCAGGGAGAATTGGAGCTGCGCGGCAGCCTGCCTTAGTTCGCCGCTTCCCACATCTGCGCGATGGCGCGAATCGTCCCCGGCGCGTTCCCCTCCGCGCGGTTATTCGCCAGGATAAATGCCTCGACCCGCCGCCGGTGCGCTTGCGTCACGAGACGAAGCAGATCCTGCCGCAAACTCGGCAGTGGCTCCTGCACGCGATCGTACGGCTGGAATTGCTTGACCGCGTCCGCGTAGCGCCGGCCCGGCTTCAAGAGCGCGCGTGCGACCGTGAAGTCGGCTGGGAAGGTCCATTTGAGGTCGAGCTGCTCACCGATCGAGGGCATCTCCGTCCAGGAGTTGAACACGTGCGCGACGCGATTGCGCTTCAATACCTCGCCATGGAGATCGGTCATGAGCTCGGGATTCCGGAGCTCGACCGCGTAACGAAAGTCCGCGGGCAGTTGACCGAGAAAATCGTCCAGCTGATCGGCCCACTGCAGCGGATCGGGAAGATCCTTCCCCCGCATTGCCTGGAATTCGAACACGAACGGACCGGCGTGATTGCGAAACACGCGGCTGTATGGACCCAGCACGCCGTCCTTGAACAGCGTGGCGTTCAGGAAGTCGGAATTGCGCATCCCGGCAAGACCGGGTTGCGGCGCGTCCTGGCCGAGTCGCTTGGCGGTGATGCGATCCCAGACCTTGCTGACGCAGGGAAAGCCGGGCGGCAGCGCCCGCGCATAGGCGGCCAACTCTTCTTCTGAAGGCGGGTCGTAGAAGGCGCTGTCGATCCCGACGGTCCGAAACAGCGGATAGCGCGCGTACTCCTCGAGTCGCTGGGCGGGCTGCGGACCACGATAGCGGCGGTGGTAGATGTCGCCCGTCCAACCGTCGTAGGTCCAGGTAGACGTTCCGAACCGAATGGTGGACGGTACGTGCTTTGCCAACGCCACGACTTCGGGGCTTGGCGGTGGAAACGTCTCCGGTCCGAACAGGTCTGGCTGTGTCATTCGAAAGTCTAAATATACCAATAGCTTAACTCGTTCGCGGTGCTCTTGCGACATTGCCATGTTTCGGGATATATTCGGGTCCCCTTGGTGACTTTGGCAATGTCTCGGCATCCAACGAGTTTGTCCGCCGCCTGCGTCTGGATCCCCCTCTTCCCGCTTCGCTGTGAAGAGGCACGTCACGAAGGGCTGTCCGCTCTTCCCGCTGCTCTGCTCGCTCCCGACACCACGCGCAAGCTCTGGCAGGTCTCCTCGCTCGCCCGTCATGCGGGAGTAAAGCCGGGGATGACCGTCAGCCAGGCGATTGGCCTCTGCCCCTCGTTGCGTCTCATCGAGCCCGATCCCGTGTATTACGACGAACAGTTTGCGTCTTTGCTCGCCGCACTGAATGAGGTCAGTCCAGTCGTAGAGTCGGCGGAACTTGGCCTCGTGTACGTGGGAGTCGATGGACTGGCAGGGATATACGGCTCTTCAGAAAAAATAATCGCGGCAATTCATCGGTCGGTCAGACCATCAGACCGTCCAGCCGTTCGACTGGGTTGGGGAGTGGGGAAATTCACCGCTTGGGTCGCGGCAAGCCGCGCCAAGCCGAGCGAAGCGATCGTCGTACCAGTTGGAGCAGAACGGAGTTTTCTCGCTTCCCAACCCATCGCAGTCCTGCCGCTCGCTACCGATACGCACCGCCGCCTGTGCCAGCTCGGCATCCGCAGCCTCGGCGCGCTCGCGGCGCTTCCCGAAGCAGCGGTCACGGCGCAGTTCGGCGCGGTGGGAAGACGATTGTGGCAGCTGGCCGCCGGCCATGTCGCCGAGCCTGTCGAAGGGCGGGTCACGCCCGAGCCGATCGTCGCCGCGCTCACCTTTTTCACACCGGTCGGCGAGCGCGAGCTGCTCTCCCACTCACTCGATCAGCTGATTGCGCGCGCGCTCAACCATCCGCGCCGCATCGGCTGGCGTGTGCACGCGGTGCGCGTGCGCGCCGACATGGAAGGCGGCGGATCATGGCTCATCACCCATTTGCTCAAAGATCCGACCGCCGATCGCGACCGCATTGCCGCTCCGCTCAGGATGCGTCTCGAACACTCGCCACCGACCGGCGGCGTCGAGCGTCTCATCCTCGAGTTCACCGCATTCGCTCCCGGCACGGCTGAGCTGCAGTTGTTCGCGCGCGATGCGCAGGCTGCCGCCCGCGCCGGCCAACAGCGCGCGCTGCAGAGTGCCGCGCGCGAAATACGCATGCGCATCCAGCGCGCCGTTTTGTATCACATCATCGAGGTCCAGCCATGGTCGCGCCTGCCCGAGCGCCGCTACGCACTGATCGATTACGAACCCTGAATGAGCCACAGCTGGTTGCTGTGGAACTGGATACCGGTGGTGTACCGAAGGCGGTCAAAAAGCAACTGCGGCGGTCGGGCGGTCAAGAAGCAACTGCGGCGGTCGTCGAGACGATCCTCGAAATGTGGCGCATCGATGATGAATGGTGGAGGCAGCTCATTTCTCGACGTTATTTCGCAGTGATACTGGAAGGTGGCTCTCGTGTGGTTCTCTTTGAGGATCTCGTGACCCATGAATGGTTCATGCAGACTGCCTGACCGCCGCGACCGCCGCATTTGTTGTTTGACCGTCATGACCGCCGCCTTTGTCTTTTGACCGCCTTGACCGCCGCAGTGGTTTCTTGACCGCCAGCATCCATGTACGCTGAGCTTCATTGCCACTCCGCATTCTCGTTCCTGGACGGAGCCTCGCCGCCGGACGAGATCCTGGCCGAGGCGCACCGGCTGGGGTATCCTGCCATCGCGCTCACCGATCGCAACGGGATCTATGGCTCGCTCGCATTCGCGCACGCGGCGCAGCCCCTCGGCATCCAGGCGATCACCGGCGCCGCAGTCACACTCACCGACGGCTCGCAGCTAATTTTGCTGGCGGAAACGGCGCAGGGGTACGCGAACCTCTGCCGCCTGTTGACGGAGACACACCTCGGCGCGGACCGACTCGAGCCACGGCTGCCGCTCTCCGCGATCGAAGCGCGGCACGAGGGGCTGATCATTCTGTCGGGCTCGCGCCGCGAAGGATTGCTGCCACGCACGCTGGAAACCGAGGGGCGCAGCGCCGCCCGCAAACTCGCCGAGCGGTGCAAAGCGGTCTTCGGCCGCGATCGGTTTTTCGTCGAGATCCAACGCAATCGTGTCCGTGGCGACTTGCCGCTGACGAAAGCTCTCAAAGGCGTGGCGGATGACGTAGGACTGAGCGTCGTAGCGACGGGCAACGTGCATTACCACACCCGTTCCCTGCACCGCCTCCATGATGTCATGGTCGCGATCGGCCACCGGACGACCCTCGACGGCTCGCATCTCGTGAGAAATCCGAACAGCGAATTTTACTTGCGGCCACTGGACGAAGTCGTGTCGCTGTTCGCTGACTGTCCGGATGCTGTCGCCTCTACGTTGGCCCTTGCCGAGCGCTGTACGGCCTTCGATTTGACCCGCGACCTCGGCTACACCTTTCCCGACTTCCGCGGGGCCGATCGCGCCCCCGCACCGCACGCACTTGCCGAGCTCTGTCGCGCGCGGTTGGACGAGCGCTACCCAGCAGAGTCCGTCTATCGCGCTCAGGCCATCCGCCGGCTCGAGGAAGAGCTGAAGCTCATCGAGCTGCACAAGCTCAGCGGCTTCTTCCTCGTCTACCACGATCTGTTCGACCTCGCGCGCGAAGTCGCGATCGATGTCCGGCGCGGCTCTCGACGCTCGAGCGGCAATCTGCTCCCCGGCCGGGGGCGCGGCTCATCCGTTTCGTCGATCGTCTGCTACCTGCTCGGCCTGTCGCACATCGATCCCATCGCCAACAAGCTCTTTCTCGGCCGCTTTCTGAACGAGACACTCGCCTCGGTGCCGGACATCGACCTCGATTTCCCGCGCGAGATCCGCGAAGAGCTGATCCGGCGCGTGTACACGCGCTACGGCGCCGAGCATGTGGGATTGGTTTGCTCGTTTCCGACCTACCGGCTGCGATCAGCGGTGCGGGAAATCGGCAAGACGCTCGATTTGCCGCCCGGCGAAATCGAGCTGGTGGCAAAATTGGCGGACGGGCGGGCTGACGGGCTGGCGGACGAGATGGATCACCTGCCGGGGTTTGCCGATCGGAAGAACTCGCCGCTATGGAGGTCGCTCTGCGAACTGGCACACGAGATCCGCGGGCTACCACGCCATGTATCCCAGCATCCGGGGGGGATGATCATCTCGTCGCGCCCGCTCATCGAGCTCGTGCCGCTCGAGCGCGCCGCGATGGAAGACCGCGTGGTGTGTCAGTGGGACAAGGACTCCTGCGACGATGCGCGATTCATCAAAATCGACTTCCTCGCACTCGGCATGCTGTCGCTCGTAGAGGAGTGCGTCGAGCTGATCGCGCGCCACACGGGAACACCACCCGATCTCTCGCGCATCGATTTCGACGATCCGGTGATCTACGATCGTATCTGCGCCGGTGACACCATCGGACTGTTTCAAATCGAGAGCCGCGCGCAAATCCAAATGATTCGTCGCAGCCGGCCGCGCAATCTCGAGGACCTCGCCGTCGAAGTCGCGATCGTGCGGCCCGGGCCGATCGTCGGCGGCGCGGTGAACCCGTACGTGCGCCGGCGCGAAGAGCAGCGTCGCGCGCACGCCGCCGGCCGGCCGTACGAGCCTCCCGTCGATCATCCGCTGCTGCGCGAATGCCTCGGCGAAACACTCGGCGTCATTCTCTACCAGGACCAGGTGCTGCAGGTCTGCCAGGCGCTCGCGGGATTCACCACCGGACAATCGGAAGCGCTGCGCCGCGCCATGAGCCGCCGCCGCTCGCATGATCTGATCGCCGGCTTCTGGGAGGAATTCCGCCAGGGAGCGCTTGCCCGTGGCGTTTCGGAGGCCACCGCCGAGAAAGTCTTCGGCCAGGTGATCGCGTTCAGCGAATTCGGGTTTCCCAAGTCACATGCCGCCGCGTTCGGGCTGCTCGCGTATCAATCGGCCTGGCTCAGGCACTATCACCCCGTCGAGTATTATGTCGCGCTCTTCAACAATCAGCCGATGGGGTTCTACTCCATCGACGCGCTGGGCCGCGACGCGATGCGCAACGGCATCGAGATGCGGCTGCCGGATATCAATGTGAGCGACGTATGGTGCACGGTGGAGCGGGAAACGACAGCGCTCAGAGTTGGCCTGGGATTCATCCGTCACTGGAGCGAAGAGACCGCAACAGCAACCGTTGAAGAGCGCGAGAAGCACGGCCCGTTCAAAAGCGTGGGTGACCTCATCCGGCGCGCCCCACCCAAACTCAAACGCACCGCCATCGAAGCGCTCATGTGGGTCGGTGGCTGCGATGCCTTTGGACTGACGCGCCGCGAATTGCTGTGGCAGGTCGGCCTCTGGTTGCCGCCCAAAGCCTCCCAATCGGGCGACGGCCGCGGTCGCCGCCAGCTCGAGCTCGCGCTGAACCATCCGCACGAGCAGCTGCCATTCGGTGGTCTGGCGGCTCACGAGCGCCTGCTGGCCGAGTATGCCACTCTCGGCTTCTCGGCGAGCGGGCATCCTTTATCGTTGGTACGTAATGCTTTACCTCCCGGCCTGACGCTCAACCGGGATCTCGAGAGCCTCAAGGCCGGAGTCCAATGTCAGGTGGCCGGCCTCGTCGTCGCGCGGCAGCGGCCCGAGACTGCCAAAGGTACCGTCTTTCTGCTCGTCGAAGACGAAACCGGAATGACGAATGTTATCGTGCGAACCGATGTGTACGATCGTCATCGCGCCGCAATTCGTGGAGAGCCCTTTGTGCTGGTCACTGGCAAGCTGGCAAAGGATGACGGGACTGTGAACGTGCTGGCCGAGAAGGTGGAGGGTCTTCCACTCGGAACGCGGAAGGCGAAAGGCGGAACAGACGATTCCAGTTCCGACTTCCACGTTCCGCCTTCCGCATTTCAGTTCTTGAGAGCCATGCGTCGAGTCGCGCCCGATTCGAAAGATTGGGGATGACCGCGTCTCCCTGCGCCCTGGGCTTTCGCGTGAAATCCGGCTGGGCCGCCCTGGTGTTGCTTGCCGGTCCCAGGAATGCGCCGCGCGTCGTGGATAGTCGCATTGTGGAGCTGAGTGATCCGGCTGTCCCCCACTCCCGCCAGCCCTATCACGCAGCTATCGGGACTGCTCAAACAGACAAGGGAGTGGTCGGCCGATTGATTCGCGGCATCGAACGGTTTTCGCGCGCGCAGATCCTAGCATTGGTGGGAGCCACGCGCGCTGAGCATCGACTCAGCGGCGCTGGAGTCGTCGTTTCCTCGCTTACCGACCCTGCGACCATCGCCAATCAGCACATGCGCGCCCACGCCTCGGAAGGCCGCCTCTTTCGGTCAGTAACAGCCGACGCTCTCGAGCGTTGTGGCGTGAAGACCCGAATTGTCCTCGAGCACGATGTGTACGAAACCCTTGCCAAGAGGCTGCGGCGGCCGCCGGCCAAGGTGAAGACTCAGGTCTCGGACCTGGGTGAGCACATCACCCCTTGGCGGGCCGAGCAGAAGGTCGCCGCTGCGGCCGCGTGGCTGGTCTTAGGCGGTTAATGGCATTTCTGACCGCAAAACCACATCCTCTAGGCATGCGACGCCTGTTCTGCCTGCTCTTGCTGACGGCGTGCGGCGGTAAGCCGGCGCCGGAGAAGACCGCTCCAGTCGGCCGGACGCCCGCTGCGCCTGCCCTGCGACCCATCGATCGCACCCTCCATGCGATGAGCGTCAACGGCACCCGCCTGACGTACCGGATCAACGGCGACTCGGGCGCGACCGTGGTCTTCATTCACGGGACTTTTGGCGATCTCAACGTGTGGGGCGGCCAGGAAGGGCTCTTCGCGCAGGGCTATCGCGTGCTGGTCTATAGCCGCCGCTATCATCCACCCAATCCACCGGTCGAAGACAACGAGACGTACTCGCCCAAACTGCACGCTGAAGACCTCGCGGCGTTGCTGATGACCCTGGAAGTCGCGCCGGCCCACATCATCGGCTCGTCGTACGGCGCGTATGTGGCGCTGGCGCTGGCGCGCGAGCATCCCGAGCTGGTTCGCTCGCTGGTACTTGCCGAGCCGCCCCTGTTCCCGCTGCTGTCCGGCTCGGAGCTCAGCGACTCGGTGCGCCGGGCCTTTTTCACGAACGCGCTGGACCCCGCCCGCCGAGCCATGGCGCACGGGGATTCGGTCGCAGGAATCCGCATGTTCTACGATGGGCTGAGCGGTGGGTTCGGGCGGTTCGACCATCTGCCGGCGGCGGCGCGGGCGAATCTGCTGGCACACTCCTTCGAATTCCGGCGCGAGATGCTCGCCAACCGCGAGCAGTACCTGCCCACCGTTTCATGCGCCGAGCTGGGACGGGTGGCGACGCCGACACTGATTCTGAGAGGGGAACGCAGCCCGCGGGCCTTCCAATTGATCAGCGATGAGCTCGCCCGCTGTATGCAGAACGATACGACCGTGATCATCCCGGCCAGCGGCCACCCGGTACACAGCGGCAATGCCGCGTATTACAATCAAGTCGTCCTGAGGTACCTGGCGGTCCACTAGTGTGGCGGAGTTCGCAGCTCGCGTTGGTCGTTGTTCTCGTCGCCGCCGCGCCCGCGGCAGCGCAGAGCCATAGTGCGCAGCGCCTCGCCGCCGCCCAGGAGCTCATCGGCAGACAGCAGCTCGACAGCGCCGATATCGAGTTGGCCGACGCGCTCGAAACCGCTCCGTACATCATGGACAGCTGCTGGGCGTATGTGTGGCGGGGTGTGCTGGAATACGAGCGCGGCCACTATCGCCTTGCGCGACTCAGTTTCCGGCGCGCGGTGGCGCTGTATCCCGATCCCGGCATTCGCGATCTGGACACGATCGCTCCGGGACTCGCAACGCTCTTCGACCGGGAATTCCGCGCCAATCGCACGTTCCAGAGATGGGACCTCGACCAACCGGCGCGGTGGGTAACGAGACCGCAGCTCGATTACCCGCGCGCGCTGCGCACCCGACGTGTTTCGGGATACGCGGTCGTCCGAATGGTCGTGGACACGCTGGGACGCGTGAATGAAGAAAGCATCGAGATCGTGGACATCCCCGATTCCGCGTTCACGCGCCCGGTGAAGCAGATGATGTCGAACGTCGTCTTCAGCCCGGCGCGGATTGGCGGCAAACCGGTGCGCAGTCTCGTCGCCGTTAAGGTCAATCTCACGCCGCCTGCGCCTCGGGACCCGGTGCGTCTCATCGATCGCGCGCGAGTGCTGGTGCGGACGGGATTGCCCGACAGTGCGCTGACGTTGCTCGATGACGCGCTCGATCCGGTGAATGACGCTACGCCCGCGGTGCGCGTGTATGCCGAGCTGGTGCGGGGCACGGCCTGGCAGGCGATGCGCGACACCGCGCGTGCCGCAGGGTCGATTCGATTGGGGTTGGGTCACTATCACGCGCTGCGGGCGCAGGGCGTCGACTTCGCTCCCTTCCTCCGCAGCCTGGCGGACTCGCTCCGCCTCGCAGCACGGCGAGATTGAAGAGGAGAGTCTAGCCGGCCGCCTTGCTCTTTCCCATGTAGGCCCGAACGAGCGGAACCGGCCGGCGCCGCATCAGCGCCGCGCGCAGCACATCCCGCTCTTCCGCCGGGATGTCCAGGAGGAATCGCTCGCCCTTTCCTTCGCCTTCTCGCACGACGATCGGCACGCCGTCGCGATACAGCACGCGGTTGCTGGTGATCGCCGGAACGGTCTCCCCGTGAGTGAGGATCCCGACCAGGTTCAGGGGATCCGCGCCGCTCACCGCAACCAGCTCTCCTGCTCCGTTTTCCTTGCGGGTCGTTCTGAGCAGCCCGATCGCCTCCGGAAGGGCATACTGCTCCCCTGAGAATCCACCCACGAACCTGCCGCCTCTGACCTCGCCGCGCGCTTCGAGCCGGCGAAACACGCGCAGGATGTCGCGCCAGGGGGCGAGCAAGGTTTCGCGCTGCACCAGCCTGCGGAACACGACGCCGTAACGGCGCAGCAGCTGCCAGGCGATTGCCTCGGCAACCTGCTCGTCGGGAATCGGCGGCCGCCCGTGAGTCCGCGACCAGCGCCCCGCGGTCTCGACGCCGAACGGCGCAATGCGACCGCGACGGCGGTATGCGCCCGCGCCAATCGGCCGCCGCCGGTCGGAAGGTACCAGCAGCGCCCGCAGACCCGCGAAGCTGTCCGATGAGACGAGGCCCCAGGCCACCAGCTCGCCGAGCCCCTTCTCGACTTCGGTGCGCAGCAGCCCGGTAGCGTTGACCAGATCGCCAAAAAACAATGCGCCCCGGTGGTCGAAGGCATTGAGCAACGCTCTCCCGGTAGACGACAGCGGCAATTCCGCGGGATCGACATCGGGCGACCCGGCTCTCCAAATTTCACCCCGATCCCTTCGGAATAGCGCGATGGGTGTCGAACGCACGGGACCGGCTTTGCGATTCCGCGTTCCCGCTTCCGCATTCCGAATTGCCGTCAGGCGTCCCCACGCGATCTCACCGGACAGGCACAGCCCGTCGAGCCAGAGCGGATCGTAGTCCATCAGCCGCGAGGGCAGCACCTCCGATTCCCACGCTCCGGCCGCGAGCTCGTAGCCGTCGAGCAGATCGACGACCGCGGCAAGACCTTCGGGGCCTTCAGCGCGCGAGCCCGGAGCAAGCCGCTGCCACTTGAACAGGAACCGCAGGAAGTCGGACGCCGACACCGGCTCGATCTCCTTGCGGAGCCGGTCGAGCGTGTAGCGATGAATGCGCGCCAGCAACCGCCTCTCGGACCACTCGATGCCCTCAACGCCGGGCGTGAAGCGGCCGCGCAGCGCGAAGCCTTCGTGCTCGAGGGCCCCCAGCGCGAAGTCGACGTCGCCTCGCTCCAGACCGAGCGCGCCGCCGATATCGGCGGAGTTGGTCGGACCAATGACCTCGAGCCGCCCGCGCACCAGCTCCCGAATGGCATCCTCTTTGGTCCAGGTCTTGGCGGCCTCGCGCTCCGGAGGAATGACAGCGGGCTCGAATGTGGCGCCCGGGAATGCGGCCCAGACCATCGGTACCCGTTCCGTCGCCACCCACAGCCGCGCATCCATTACTGTCGCGCGGCCAGCTCCGACGAGCTTCTCGAACTCACGCTTCCATTCCGCGTTCCGCGTTCCGACTTCCGCGTTCGGCACCGCCCCCATAACGAGCAACGCATCGTGCAGCTCGTCGGCGTTGTCCGGATCGGGCCAGGCCTGCTCTTTCACCAGATCGATCGCCGACTGATCGAGCTTGCCGAACTCTTCGGCCGTCTTCACGTCGAGCCCGCGGCGCGTAATCACCGCCTGAGTCCGGCGCTCCTCAAGCGGGGCATCGTCGAGGAACGCGTAGGGCCGGGCATTCAGGACTTCGTGGCACAGGGGCGACGGCTCGCTCGTGTCGCGCGCGATCAGCGTGAACTGACCCGCTTCCATCCCTTCGAGGACGCGCTTCAAGCCCGGGAAGTCCATCGCCTCGAGCAGGCAGTCGGCGATGGTCTGATTCACGAGCGGATGGTTGGGGATTTCCCGGTCGCCGATGAGGTTTTCGGGGCACGCGAGCTGGTCGGGGAACACCGCGGCGACCAGGTCCTCGGCCTCCATGCGCTGCAGCGGCGTTGGGACTTTCCGGCCGCCCCGGAAGCGCAGCACGGCGAGAGCTCGGGTCGCGTTCCAGCGCCAGCGGGTCCCGAACACCGGTGCATCGAGCATCGCCTGCACCAGCAGGTGTTCGGCGGTCGCGGGTTTCAGGTACTGGAAGACATCCTCGAGCGGGAAGCTGTGCTGCGGCCCGAGCGACAGGATGATCGCGTCCTCCGTCGCCGCCGCTTGCAGCTCGAAGTTGAAGCTGCGGCAGAATCGTTTGCGCAGCGCGAGACCCCACGCGCGATTGATGCGGCTACCGAACGGCGCGTGCAGCACGAGCTGCATCCCACCCGCTTCATCAAAGAAGCGTTCGAGCACGAGGCACTGTTGAGTCGGGATGGTGCCAAGGATCTGGCGCGTCGCCGCGAGGTACTCCACGATCTGGCGGGCGCCCGCCTCGTTGATCCACAGCGTCTCGACGAGCCACTTGATCGCGCCCTCGGGATCGTCCAGGCGATCCGCCACATCCTGGCGCAGCCGGGACACTTCCTCGGAGAGCTCATTGGTGCGTGAGGGAGCCTCGCCCAGCCAGAACGGCAACGTCGGCGGCTGTCCTTTCGCGTCTGCAACGCGAACCTGCCCCGACTCGACTTTCGTGATCAGATACGACGTGTTCCCGAGCTGAAAGATGTCGCCGGGCTGGCTCTCGATCGCGAAGTCCTCGTTCAACGTGCCGACGAACGTCTCGGTCGGCTCCAGAATGACCCGGTAGTCGCCCAGGTCGGGAATCGCTCCCCCGGACGTAATGGAGGCGATCCGTGCTCCTCGACGACCCTTGACCCGCTTGTTGATCCCGTCGTAATGGAGGTGCGCGCTACGTCGGCCGCGCCTCGTCGTGAAACCCTCGGCCAGCATCTGGATCACATCGTCGAATTCCTTGCGCGTGAGATTGCGGTACGGATACGCGGAGCGCATACGCTCATACAGAGCGTTCTCGTCCCACTCTTCGCCTGCCGTCGCCGCGACGATCTGCTGCGCCAGGATGTCGAGCGGTTTCTCGGGAATGATCAACCGGTCGAGTCGCCCTTCGCGCGTCGCCCGGAACATCGCGGCACACTCGATCAGCTCGTCACGCGACAGCGGGAATACGCGCCCTTTGGGAATCGCACCGAGCCGGTGCCCTGCCCGTCCCACGCGCTGCAGCAACGTGGCGATCGACCGCGTCGAGCCGACCTGGATGACCAGATCCACGCTGCCGATGTCGATACCGAGCTCGAGCGACGCCGTCGCGACCAGCGCTTTGAGCTCGCCGCGCTTCAGACGCTCCTCGGCCTCGAACCGTTTCTCGCGCGACAAGCTGCCGTGGTGGCTCGTGATGTGATCGGCGCCCAGCCGCTCCGACAGCTGCATCGCGAGTCGCTCGGTCAACCGCCGCGTGTTCACGAACACCAGCGTCGTCTTGTGCTGTGTGATCAACTCGGCGATGCGGTTATTCACCTCGTCCCACACCTCGGCCGCCATCACCGCTTCGAGCGGCGACGAGGGAATCTCGAGCGCGATGTCCAGGGCGCGAATGTGCCCGGCATCGACGATCGTGGGGAGCGGCTGATCCGTGCCGACGAGGAACTGAGCAATTTCTTCTATCGGCCGCTGCGTGGCGGACAGCCCGATCCGCTGGGGACGCCGGCCGGTCAGCGCATCGAGGCGCGCGAGCGACAGGGTTAGGTGGCTGCCCCGCTTGTCCCGCGCGACCGCGTGAATCTCGTCGACGATCACGGTCTGCACCGACCGCAGCATCTCGCGGGCGCGCTCGGACGTGAGAATCAGATAGAGCGATTCCGGTGTGGTGACCAGGATGTGGGGTGGTCGATTGAGCATCGCTTGCCGCTCGGACTGCGGCGTGTCGCCCGTGCGGACCAGCGTCCGGACTGCGACATCGGGCAAGCCCTGCTCCTGCAGCGCCGTGCGAATTTCGGCGAGCGGCTCCGACAGATTCTTCTGAACGTCGTTCGAGAGCGCTTTCAGCGGCGAGATGTAGACGACCTGCGTCTCGTCCTTCAGCTCCCCGTTGAGCCCCTGACGCACGAGCGAGTCGATTGCCGACAGAAATGCCGCAAACGTCTTACCCGATCCCGTCGGCGCTGCGATGAGCGCGTCGCTGCCGCTCTGAATGACAGGCCACGCCCGCTGCTGCGGCTCGGTGGGCTGCTCGAAGCGGTTGGAGAACCACTGATCGATGACCGGGTGAAAGCGGGACAGCGACATAGGGCCCGAAATATACCCGAAGCGACGGCGCTAGAAAACCGTCTTGTCCGACCTGCGCTCCAGCTTTTCGAAGAATTTCTCAATGGTGGGCCACTGCGCGCCGACGTCGTCGTAACCCGCTTCGACGAGGAGCGCCGTGTGCTCGGGGTGGAACAGCAGGAAACCGAGCATTGCCCCGGCCCCCGCCCTGTGCCCGCCAATCGCGCGAATCAGGTGCCGCACATTCGCCGGCAGCAGGTGTGTCTTGCCCGCCGCGAGCGCAGCCAGGTCGTGCGTGGGGTGTAACAGGAGCAGCTCGACCGCTCGCAAGCCCGTGGGGGCCGGCTGCCCTTCCGGAAACGCGGCCAGGATCTGGTTGATGCGATCCAACCGCTCGGCATCAGCCTCCATGGCGTCGAGGAATATCGCGTCGAACAGCAGACTCACGGCTTCGGCGGCGCTGGGGGAAGCCGTCTCTTGCGTGACCACGCGAGCGGCCCGAGGCGTCCGCAGCCCGATGGCGAGGATCGCGCGAGCGCCGAGATGGAGCGCGGGCGCGAGCGGCGCCATCTGGCGCACGCTCCCGTCTCCATAGAACTCGTCGCCGATCCGAATCGCCGGAAAAACCAGCGGCAGGGCGGCAGATGCCATGATATGATCGAACGTGAGCTGCGTGCGCACCGCCAGGCGCTGGACACGCTCCCACATCGGTATCTCCGGCGCTGCCTGGACGAACGACACGGCCCGGCCCGATGTGTATGACGTCGCGCTGATCGCGACGGCTCGCAGCCGTTGGTTGGCGATGTTCGCTGTGATGCCGCGCAGGTCGGCGCCGCGCGACAAGAACTCGCGGAGCGGCGTGGTGTCCACCAACCCACGCACGCCTCCCGGCCCACCTCCCAGACCCGTGACGCTCGCCAGTCCCTTGCGCGCGAGTGACGTGATCAGACTGAACAGGCGTAATCGGAAGACGCCCTCACTGGTGAGTCCCGCCCATGCGTCGCGCAGGCCAGCCACGGCCTCGCCGAGCGCGCCGAGGTGGGCCGCCAGGTAAACCGTGTTGATCGCGCCCACTGACGTTCCCGCGATGATCGGGAACGCGAGGCCCGGCAGGCGCTCCGCGAGTCCCGCGAGGACTCCCACCTGATACGCCCCCCGCGCGCCACCACCGCCCAACACGAGCGCGAGATGGGACGAGTAGCGCCACACTCCCGACGGGCGCTCGTCCGGCCTCGTGAGGTCGATGGGCCGCGCCGACGGGATATGGCGGACGGGACTCACTGCGCGTTACGGAAGGCTCAAGCCGCGCAGCGCCGCGATGCGCTCGATGGTTTCGCCGATCTTGTTGTTCGGCGTGGAGGCACCGGCCGTAACACCGATGGTCAGAGGACCGGCCGGCAGCCAGTTGTCGCGCCGCACCTCGCTAGCCTGCGGTCCCACGGGCCGGTGCCGGATACTCCCACCCGCGATGTCGATGCACGCGGCGTCCTCTATATGGTAGGTGGTGACTTTGTCGTAGCAGATGGCGGCGAGATGTGTCGTGTTACTCGAGTTGTATCCGCCGATCACGACCATGATATCGAGCGGCTCAGCGATCAATCGCAAGACCGCGTCCTGCCGTTCCTGCGTGGCCGAGCAGATCGTGTCGAAGGTGCGGAAGTGGTCGCTGACGGAAGTCTCGCTCCAGCGGCGGGCCATACGTGTCCGAACCTCGCCCGCGATCGCGAGCGACTCGCCCGAGAGCATCGTCGTCTGATTGGCGACACCCACATGCTGGAGATCTCGGTCGGGATCGAAGCCGGGCGACATCTTGCCCTCGAAGTGCTTCAGGAACTGTTCTTTGGTCCCTGCCCCCTCGATGTAGTCACAAACCAGCTTCGCCTCGGCCATATCGCGCACCACGAGATACTTCCCGCCCGGGTATTTGTTGACCTGGCTGGATGTCGCTTTGGTCTCTTCGTGGTAGTTCTTGCCGTGGATCAGCGCGGTGAAGCCGTCGCGCGCGTAAGACTCCACGCGCTTCCAGACGTTGAGCACCGAGCCGCACGTCGTATCGACCAGCACGCAGCCGATCGCGCGCAGCCGTTCGAGATCGCGGACCGTCACGCCGAACGCGGGAAGAATCACCACGTCGTCGGCGGTCACGGCGCTGAAGTCGAACTCGCCGTCGTGACCCTCGGGCGGATGCAGGAACTCCACGCCCATCGCCTGGAGCTTCTGATTGACGTGCGGATTGTGAATGATTTCGCCGACGAGGAACGTGCGCTTGCCGGGGAACTTGGTGCGTGTCTCGTAGGCGTATTCGACGGCTCGGTCGACACCGTAGCAAAACCCGAATTCGCCGGCCAAACGGAACGTGAGGTCTCCTACCCCCAACGTGTAGCCCGACGCGCGGATCGCGTCGACGACTCGGCTGTGATAGTCGGCGGCGAGAGCACCCTCGATGGCGCCCTTGAGTCCAAATCCTTTGCGAAAGTACGTCTGTTCCACGCGGTCAATCTAACTGCACACCGCGGCCACCGCGGATCGCGTCCAGCACGCGCTGTACCTGCCAGCCATCGCGGAACGTCGCGGGCTCTCCCTGCGGATGCTCGCCGTGGATCACGCGGACCATGTCGCGCACTAGCCGGACGAACGACCGCGCCCACATGTTGTTCGGCCGCATCGTTTCGGAGAGATCGTCGGGAGCCGAGATATCCTCCAGCGGCCCCCCCCCACCCCCGCCCGCTTTCCCGAGCTCGAGCTTCGTCTCACCGGTGAGGAGCAGCGTTCCTTCGCTGCCGGTCACCTGCCCCAGATGACCGACTCCGTGATGCGCCACGGTGCTCAACGTGATGGTGGCGATCGCGCCGCTCGTGGTACGGAGGACGCAGCTAGCAAAGTCGTCGGCAGTGACCGGTCGTGGTGCGCCCGCCTCGTCTTTGCGCTGCGTGACGAACGTCTCCGTCAGGCCCGCCACGTACGTGATTTCACCGCCGCTCCAGAACCGACACAAGTCGATGAGATGCGATCCCACGGCACCAAGAATGCCGCCGCCGCGCGCCGCGTCGAACCACCAGTTCCACGGAGCGTCGAACGTCTGCGGCCGACCATCGCCGCGCAGATACGGCTTCAAGGACAACTCGACGTGGCGCAGCTCGCCGATCGCGTCGGAGCGGATCAATTCGCGGGCGCGGCGCCGGTTCGGCTCATAGCGCAATTCGTGGTCAATCCACGCGATGCTGTCGGGATGCTGTAAGGATGCTGCCACCATCTGGGAGGCCTCGTAAGCGTCGATCGCCATCGGCTTTTCGCACAGCACATGCTTCCCCTCGTGGAGTGCGGCGATCGCATACCGAGCGTGGGTGTCGGGCGTCGAAGAGACCACGACGAGATCGACGTCCTCCGACCGCGCCACCTCGATGCCGTCGTTGTAGACTCGCGCTATGCCGAACTCTCGGGCGACCGCTTCGGCATTGGCGCGGTGCCCGCTGGCGATCGCGGTTGCCTTGACGCCAGGAACGAACGCGAGGGCAGGCAGCTGCACGCGACGCGCGAAGCCGGAGCCGATGATTCCAACGCGAACGGTTGCCTGCTGAGTCACGGCTGGTACCGGCACGGGACGGTGTCCGAGGGAGCGCTGAGGGGCACATCACGGAAATCAATCCATGCGGGCGTACGAATCGCGTTCTCGAGTCCCGATCCTTCGATGTGCGCGCTGATCGCGCCGTCATCGTGTTGCACCTGCACGGACCCGCTGTCGATCGCAAAGCCGCGCGCCACGTCCCGCACCAGGTAGCGGACCGCGACCGCCGCGCCGGGGACGGTGACGCTGTCGCCGAGCGCCGTGATCGGATAGGAACCCGCCACCAGGCTGTCGCCAAAATGCAGATGCATGAGCACACCATTACCCTGCGGGCTGGCGGCTTCGAGCAGCACGGAGCGACGGTCCGAGCAGCGGTGCGTCGTTGCAGGCAATGCAAATCGGATCGTGTCGCGCGGCGGAAACGCTACCGTGGCCTGGAGACGCAGCGGCTCGCCATCGCGTGGTCCGCAACACGTGAGCAGCAGCAGAGCAGGAGCAGGGAAGTGTCTCAGCGCGCTGATGGCGAGACTCCCAGCGCGCTTCGCGCGGACTCGGGACTCAACGTGTGCGGCGCCAGCGCCTGGATGAGTCCGGCCGGCACGGGACGCGGCTTCAGCGTGTTCCGATCGACACAGACCAACACCATCCATCCCGCGGCGCCGAGGGCCGGCGCGTCAGGACGCACGACGTCGAAATGGAGCGTCAACGATTTCGTTCCGACTTTCCCGACGTACGCGGCGACGCGAAGCCGGTCGTCTAATCGCGCGGGCCAGTAGAATTCGCTGTGGACGGCCTTGCGGGGGAGAAAAATGTCGTAGTCGTCGAACATGCGATTGTACGCGAGACCACAGTGCCGAAACATCTCCGTCTCGGCGATCTCGAACAGCCGCACATACGAGCCGTAAAAAATGATTCCCGCGAAGTCCACATCGGACCAGCGGACGTACTCTTCAATGACGAATGGTACCGGCGGTGACGCCATCCGCCGGTGAAGCTAGACCTCTACGGATTGACGCGAAAGCCGTCCATCCCGTAGGACTTGAGTCGTCGCCACAGTGTCGTGCGACTGATGCCAAGCCGGCGAGCGGTCTCGGCGAGTTTGCCGCTCGTATCGTGTAGGGTGTCGGTGATTGCCTGGCGTTCGCGCTCGGCGAGAGTGAGAGGTCCGGAACCGGGAAGAATGGCGGCTTCACCGAGCGTTTGCGTGCCATTCTTGAGAGAGGAGAACCGCGCGCCGAGCGTCTGCAGCCGGTTGCGGACATCTCCGTTTTGTCCGTCGATGATGCGCCGTGCCGGCGCATTCGCGTAGAGTACGCGGCCCTGCGGATCGAAGACCACAATACCCTCGCCGACCGAATCGATGACGGCGCGCACGAGTGGTGAAAAGGTGGCGGGCGGGCCGCCCGTAGGACTGACCAGTTTGTCGATCATTGGTTGGGTATCCTCATACAATGCTTACACGGGCAATGTTTCATACGGCGTCACGAGCGGCGGTTAGCATCGTGTCAAGATGAGACTCGGTCATAGGGGAAAAGGTTGCTGACCTGTTTCGGCTTGCGCCTTCCCAGACGGGTCCCATTATTGACCTGCACCACACGACATGCCTAAAGACTCCAGTTCTACCCGTTTGGGCATCCTCGCCGCGGCGGTAGAGACGCTGCATCGCGGAGGGGTTGAAGCCTTCACCCTGGAAGCCGTGGCACAGCGCGCGGGCGTGGTGAAAGGCCTGATCCTCTATCACTACGCATCACGGAGCCGGTTGCTGCAGGCCGCCGCATCTCAGATCGCCGAGAGTCGGACTGCCGCAATCACGCGGGTGTTAAGCAGCGCGAGCGGGACAGCCGCCCTCGATGCCTGTTGGCAGGAGCTGCGGCGCCAGGCGGAGGACGGAACCGCCCGCGCCTGGCTGAGTCTCTGCGCCGCCGGGCTTATTGACCGCTCGGCCAATAACGGGGGATTCGAAGCGGCCGCACGGGACGCGCTGATCGACGGGTGTGCCGCAGCGCTCGCCTCCGGAGTGCCCCTCGCGGACGTGCGCGACGCCTACGACGCCCTCTGGCTTGCGCTGCTCGAAGTGACCGAAAAGCAGCTCTAGCGCCGCCGCGGGCGGCGGCCACCGCGCATCACCCGCGCCCGTTGACTGGATCCCAGAGTTCGCAAACCCTTCCTCAACTCGTCGAGTGAGTTCGCCCTCACCGCGTCGTGCTTTCCTCGCGTCACCGTAAACCGCACCGGCCGGTCGAAGGGCGGCAAATCCCGAGGGTGCAGTCGCCTGGCCTGGCCTTCTTTGAGGCGCAACCGGATCACACCGCCGACGCCCGGTTCCACGTCGTAGTCCATCGGGACGCGATCGCCATACAGGAACACCGAGGAGGGCAGGGCATCGAGGCGGTGTCGCTCGCTCTCGGGGATCGCATCCGCATCAAGCGCGATCCTGGTGGCGATGAATTCGTCCCAAGAGTTCACGTGGGCGAGCTGAGCAGAAAGCTGCTCCGCGAGCTTGTCGCCGTGGGCCTGATCGAGTGAGCCGCCCGAGCGGCGCCAGTAGTGCCCGAAGCGCTCCAGCGCGCGGCGCACTTTTCCCTGATCGGGATGCGGCGTCTCGCCCGCGAGTAGCGCCTGAACGAGCGCTCGCCTCGCGGAGTCGGCAAGGTCCGGAGGGAACGGGCTCGGCAGCGGCTCGACGTCCCGGTCGAGCGTGAAGCCGAAGTACTCGACCGTGCGAACGACCATCAGCCCCTCGCGGCGGCGCTGCCGCTCGAACACGACCTCCGGCCGGCCGCGACGAGCGTTGCGGCGAATCGCCCGCTCAGGAATCTGCGTTCCCTCGATGCTGGCGCGCGGCACACCGAACCGATCGGCGAAGTAGCGCAACGTCCCCGCGATAGCGCCCCAGCTGCCGCACACGGAGCTACGGCTCACCCGCGCCTCCCGACCGTCCGCCGTCTGCTCATCGATCACCAGATCGAACGGCATGATTTTGGCCAAAAGGTCAGCAA
>DAIQBJ010000020.1:0-20165 GCA_036781225.1 Gemmatimonadales bacterium
CATCTCGGCGAGGCCGGCGCCCTTGCCGCCGAGGATGTCGCGCATGGCAGCGGAGCCGTCGGCGCGGCCGTTGCCGAAGAAGTAGACGTGGCGTTCAACGGACATACGGTAAAACTGGAGGCGTTACGCCTACACGGCCATAGTCACCTGGAGGGGCGTGGCGTGGCGGGCTTTCTGGGTATCGTCCGGGACTGCCGTGGGGTAGTCGCCCGAGAAGCAGGCATGGCAAAACTCGCTCGGCTCACCACCCATCGCGCGCAGCATCCCGTCCAGCGACAAATACCCCAGTGTCTCCACCCCCAGATGCTGGCGGATCTGTTCCAGGGAGTGACTGGACGCGATGAGCTCGGACTTGGTCGGCGTATCGATCCCATAGTAGCAGGGCCCGGTGATCGGCGCGGAGGCGACCCGGAAGTGCACCTCCTGTGCGCCGGCCTGCCGGATCATTTGCACCAGCTCCCGGCTCGTCGTACCGCGCACCAGCGAATCATCGACAACCACGACCTTCTTGCCCTGCAGTACTTCGCGCACAGGATTGAACTTGATTTTGACCTTCGCGTTGCGCGACGCCTGCGTCGGATTGATGAACGTGCGGCCGACGTAGTGATTGCGAATGAGCGCGTGCTCGAGCTTCAGTCCCGACTGTTCAGCGAAGCCGAGTGCCATCGCGTTGGACGAATCGGGAACGGAAAACACGCAGTCGGCGCCGGCCGCCGGATGTTCGCGCGCCAGCTCCCGGCCCAGCGCGCGGCGCGCGCGGTCCACCGAGCGGCCGAAAATGGTGCTGTCGGGGCGGCTGAAGTAGACTAGCTCGAAGATGCAGCGGCGGTGGGGCTTCGCCGGCAGTGCGGGCAGGCGATCGATCTCCGGTGGCGAGCCCTGAATCCGAATGAACTCGCCCGGTTGCAGCTCGCGCACCGGCGTCGCCCCGATCAGGTCGAACGCGCACGTCTCTGACGCGACGACATATCCATCACCGAGCTTGCCGAGCCACAGCGGCCGGAACCCCCGAGGATCCACGATTGCATAGAGCGTCCGCCCGATCGTGACGACGAGCGAATAGGCGCCTTCCACGCGCTCCAGCGCATCGAGCAGCTGATCTTCGGGCTCGCGTGCTTCGGAGCGCGCGATGAGGTGAATCAGAACCTCACTGTCGGATGAGGTTTGGAAGATCGAGCCCTTCGCCACCAGATCGGATCGCAGCGCGGCGGCATTGGTGAGGTTGCCGTTGTGTGCGAGCGCCAGCGGGCCCTCATGATACCCGGCGAGGATGGGCTGCGCATTGGCGAGGACAGATGAGCCCGCCGTCGAGTAGCGTGTATGACCGATCGCAACGTCGCCCGGGAGTCCGGCCAGCACCGCTTCACCGAAGACGTCGGATACCAGTCCCATACCGCGATGGGCGCGGGCCACACCCGCCCCATCGACAGCAACCATGCCGGCGGACTCCTGCCCGCGATGCTGCAGGCTGTAGAGCCCCAGATAGGTGACGCGGGCTGCGTCCGGAACGCCGGCTACGCCGATGATGCCGCACATTGCTTCGGTCAGTCTCCCATGCGTCGAGGAATGGCGCCGAAATATAGCTCCCTCAGGCGTCCAACTGTTTCCTCCACTTTTCCGTCTCGCAGCACGATGCGGAAGGCGCCAGCAAGGGGACCGACCGAACCGACACGCAGTGCTGGGACTCCGAGCTCGCCGGCCAGCGCCTGCACGGCCGCCACCCGCTCGGCCGCGCAGGTGATCACGGCGCGCCCGTGCGATTCACTGAACAGCAACTCGTCCGCGGTGAGCGGTGCACTGTGGGCGGTTAAGTCGACTTCCAATCCGAATCCCTGCTCCTGATACGGGCCGCGCATCGCGACCTCGGCGAGTGCAACGCCGAGTCCGCCGTCGGCGCAGTCGTGCGCGGAACGGAACAACCCGCGCTCTGCGCCGGTCACGAGCAAATTGATGAGCCGCTTTTCGTCCTCCAGGTTCACGCGCGGCGGCTGGCCACCGCTGAACTCATGGCACACCTCCCAGTACGCGGAGCCACCCAGCTCGGCACGCGTGTCGCCGAGCACGAACACCGCATCGCCAGGCGTGCGCGCGTGGCTCGGGACCGCGCGATCCACGCGGGAGAGCAGCCCGACCATTCCCACGACAGGCGTCGGGTCCACTGAGCCGGTCGGACTCTCATTGTAGAACGAGACGTTGCCCCCGGTCACCGGCGTGTCGAGCGCGCGACAGGCATCGGCGATGCCGCGGCACGCTTCGCGGAATTGATAAAACACCTCGGGTCTCTCGGGACTCCCGAAGTTCAAGCAGTCGGTCATGCCGAGCGGCCGAGCGCCGGTGCACGCGACATTGCGTGCCGCCTCGGCGACAGTCGCCTTGCCGCCCTCGTACGGATCGAGCCGCACGTAGCGGCTGTTGCAGTCCGTTTTGACCGCGATTCCAAAATCGGTGTACCGCACGCGCAGCACCCCCGCGTCACCGCCCGGCGGGATCGCGGTGCTCGCCTGGACGGTCGAGTCGTATTGCTCGAAGACCCAGCGCTTGCTCGCAATTGATGGGGCATCGAGCAGCTGGAGCAGTGCGTCTGCGGGCGTGGTGCGTGGTGCGTGGTGCGTGGGAGATGCGGCTCGGAGTTCGGCTACCCGCGGATCTTCCGACGCCTCCGGATAATAGACCGGGCAATCCTCCACGAGTCGCTGTCCGGGAATCTCGACAACGACCTTGCCTTGCCACAAGCAGCGATACATGCCGTCGTCCGTGACCCGGCCGATCGGCGTCGCGTCGAGCTCCCACTTGGCCGCGATCGCCTGAACTTCCTTGATCCGATCTGCCCTTGCGACGACGAGCATCCGTTCCTGAGACTCGGAGAGCAGGATCTCGTAGGGCGTCATCCCCGGCTCGCGCGTAGGAACCTTGGAGAGATCGATCTCGACGCCTACGCCGCCGCGCGCCGCCATTTCCGCCGACGACGATGTGAGCCCGGCGGCCCCCATGTCCTGGATCGCGACGATGTGCCCCGAGCCGATGAGCTCGAGGCTCGCTTCGAGCAGCAGCTTTTCGGTGAAGGGGTCGCCGACCTGCACTTGCGGGCGCCGCTGCTCGCTCTCGTGCGTCAGCTCTTCCGACGCAAATGAGGCGCCGTGAATGCCGTCCCGGCCTGTGCGTGAGCCGACGGCGAGGAGCACGTTGCCCACGCCGTGCGCGGCGGCCTTGATGAGGTCTTTCTCTCTCAGGATCCCGACGCACATCGCGTTGACGAGGGGATTTCCCGAATAGCCGGGCGCGAAATCGACTTCACCACCCAGCGTGGGGACCCCGACGCAATTGCCGTAGTCGCCGATGCCGCGCACCACGCCCGCGAACAGAAAGCGGTTCCGCGGCTCGTCGAGCGGGCCGAAGCGCAGGCTGTTCAGCAGCGCGACGGGCCGGGCGCCCATCGTGAAGACGTCGCGCAGGATTCCGCCGGCCCCGGTGGCCGCTCCCTGGTAGGGCTCCACGGCGGAAGGGTGATTGTGCGACTCGATCTTGAACGCGACGGCCCATCCGTCCGGCAGCCGCAGGACGCCGGCGTTTTCACCGGGGCCCTGCACGACCTGCGGCCCTGTCGTAGGGAAGGTCTTGAGGATGGGTCGCGAGTGCTTGTAGGAGCAGTGCTCGCTCCACAGCGCCGAGAAAATGCCCAGCTCGGGGAACGTGGGCGTCCGGCCGAGCATCGCGAGGATGCGCTCGTACTCTTGGGATGTGAGGTTGTGTTCCTGCACCAGCTCGGGGGTGATCTGCGGATCGGGGGGGAGGGGAGTCACGTTCGGGTCACGCCCTTCGCGACGGCGCGGAATACCCGCGCCAGGATGTTGTTCGGCGGAGTCGGCCGCTTGAGGATCGCTTTCACCTCGTCCGCATCGCACCAGATGCCGTGGCAGTTGGTGCACTGGTCGATCTGCACCCCATCCCAGTCACCGGTGATCAGATCGTAGCCGCATTTGGGACACTTCATGTAGTGGGTCTTGCGCTCGAGCTCCGCGGCGCTCTTCCTAGCCGACTCGCGTTGCTGGCGCAGCAGCTCCGCGTCGCGCCGAGCGAAGTATTCGTCCTCGTTCTTACTGGGCCGCTCGTGTGTCATGGAGCCGGCGGCGGAGCCGGAGGAGGAGGAGGAGGGGCAGGGGGAGGCGCGGGCATCTGGAGGGTGTCGCCGCCCGGATTTGCGAACGGTACGCGCCCCGGCGGGGACGAAGACTCCCCGGAGTAGCGATGCCCGTCCCACCGCACGATGGCATCGACGACGTGCCCATCCTTGAGCGTCACCACGTCCATCGTGCCGCACGTGTACTCACAGCCGTTTTGGAAAAAGAGGTAGGTGTATTCGCCGATCCGGCGAACTGCTGCCGGCGCCGCCCACAGCTCGTAGATTTCACGCTCGGTCATCCCAGGCGCCACCGTTCCGGTGTCGGCGGAATGGTAGGGGACGTCGCGATTGGCCGGCGGGTTGCCGGAGGGAGCAGAGGGGGGCCGCGGCCCACGCTGCTGGGCTCGCTCTTGCTGCGCGACCACCCGTGCACCCGCCGTGTCGGGGGCCGGGCGCGCGGGAGGAGGTGGCGGTGCCGTCTGGGTCGAGCGGCCCCGCAGCTTGTCCCACGCCAGCTGCAGCTTGGCCTTCGCGGTGTTGACCTGGTCACACCCTGAGGTGGCGACCATCAACAGCGCGCATATCGCCAGCGTGCTGCGTCGCATTGCGAGCCTCCAGAGAGAGGAAGACGCGGGCGCCGTCCTGACCACCTAAAACCAGTGCGTTGCGGCGCTCCGGATGCGGCATGATCCCCACCACATTGCGTCCGGCGTTGCACACGCCGGCAATATCGTGCGTCGAGCCGTTGGGATTCTCTGTGACGTACCGCAGGACTATCTGGGCATTCGCCTCGAGCTCGGCCGCCGTCGGCGCGTCGGCGACGTAGCGGCCATCGCCGTGGGCGATCGGCAGCGTCAGCTCTTCGCCCCGCTCGTACCGGTTCGTGAACGGCGTATCCGGCGTTTCCACCCGCACCCGGACCGGTCGCGAGAGAAACTTCAGCCGGACGTTGCGCATCAACGCGCCCGGCAACAGCCCAGCCTCGCACAGAATCTGAAAGCCGTTGCAAATCCCCAGGACCGCGCCGCCAGCGCGCGCGTGTGCGGTGACGGCGCGCAACACCGGAGAGAACCGCGCGATCGCCCCCGAGCGCAGGTAGTCGCCGTAGCTGAAGCCGCCCGGCAGGATCACGGCATCGGCCTGTTTGAGATCGGTGTCGCGGTGCCACACATAGTACGCCTCGGACCCCGCCGCGCGGGCGGCGTCGAGGGTGTCTGCGTCGCAATTCGACCCGGGGAAGACGACTACGGCGACACGCTGCATTCGTAATCCTCGGTCACCGGATTGGCCAGCAGGCGATCGCACATGGTCCGCGCTTTGGCTGCCGCCTCCTCGCGCGTGGCGGCCTGCACCTGCAGCACGAGGTGCTTTCCGGCGCGCACGCTGCCGACGTCGCCGAACCCCAGCGAGTGGAGTGCATGCTGCACCGCCTGTCCCTGCGGATCGAGCAACGCGGCCCGCGGCATCACCCGGATTTCGACCGTGTAGGCGGTCATGCGGCACCGGGGCGCCTCGGCCCCCCCCCCCCGGTCCCGCCACGGTAGGTCTCGCTGCTTTCGTCGATCACGATGGGTCCGGCGATTTCCGCCTCCTCATCCTCGGCTGGGGCCGCGAAGAATCCGAGCAGAATGGCCCGCACCACGCCGTAGGTCATATAGGTGATGCCCAACGGAAACAAAAACTCGTCGTGCTTCCAGATGCCAAATACCAGGATAACAACAATCAGGGTGAGGCCCAATAGTCCGCTTGCAGTGCGGAACCCGGCCCGTGGAAGTGTGGGGTAATGCACGTTGCTGACCATCAGAATCGTCAGCCCGATCATCAGAAACGTGAGCACCAGATGCCACGGCAGCCCGTGCATCGAGCCGTACAATGCTGTCTGGGTGAACGGGTAGTAGGTCGCCAGCGTCATACCCGCTGCGGGCGACGGCAAACCGATGAAATGGGCCTTGGCCCGGCCCGCCTGGGTCACATTGAAGCGTGCCAGGCGAATGGCCGCCGCCATGACGTAGAAATAGCAGAAAATCCAGGCCGCCCCGC
Organism: Gemmatimonadales bacterium; assembly: GCA_036781225.1. GTDB lineage: Bacteria > Gemmatimonadota > Gemmatimonadetes > Gemmatimonadales > GWC2-71-9 > 20CM-2-65-7. The sequence goes on from DAIQBJ010000020.1 coordinate 6,161, forward strand.
CGCCACCCGCGAACTCCACCTGATACATAAGGAAGGCCGGGGCGACGCCGAAGCTGACGATGTCCACCAGACTGTCGAGCTCGGCACCGAATCGGGTCCCGGTCCCCGAGATCCGCGCCACGCGTCCGTCGAGTGTATCGAGAATGCCGGCGAACACGATGAACCAGCCGGCCCGGTAGAACTCGCCGCGGGTGGCGAGGACCATCGCCCAGATGCCGAAGAACAGATTGAACAGCGTGAACAGGCTCGGCACGACGATGACCACGCGCCGTAGCGGCAATGGCGGCGGTCTCATGCGTACTCCGCCAACACAGTGCCACCCACCCGCACCCGGTCGCCCGGTTTGATCTTCAGGGCGGGACGCGCGGACAGGGGCAGAAACACGTCGGTGCGTGAGCCGAAGCGGATCAGACCCATGCGCGCACCCTGCGTCACGCGCTCGCCCGGCTTCGCGTCCGTCACGATGCGACGGGCGATCAAGCCGGCGATCTGGCGCACCAGCACCCGCCCGCGTGGGCCGGTGATGCCGATCGACGCCTGTTCATTGTCGAGGCTCGCTTTTTCGCTGCCGGCGTGCAGGAATTTTCCTTTGTTGTAGTGCACCAGCTCGACCGTGCCGTCCACCGGATAGCGGTTCACGTGCACATCGAAGACGGAGAGAAAGATCGAAATCCGTACGGCGCGCTCTTTGACGTACATGGGCTCGTCGATCTCGACCACGTGCACCACGTGGCCCTCAGCGGCAGCCACGACGTAGCGCTCACCGCGCGGCCCCGGACGAATCGGGTCCCGAAAAAAGGCGACGACCCAGATCGCCACGACGACCAAGAGAGCGGCCAGCGGCCACCACCACAATGCCGCCGCCACCGCAAGCATCCATGCGATCGCAATGAACGGCCATCCTTCGCGTGCAACCCTCACTCCAACTCTTTCCCAGTGATGCGTCGATACGCGTCCCGATATCGCTCGCTCGTCGCGCTCACGACCTCGGGCGGCAACGAGGGCGGGGGAGCCTCACCATTCCACGTTCCCTGTTTTTTCAGGTCCGCGAGGTAGTCGCGCAGCGGCTGTTTGTCGAAGCTGGGTTGTCCGCGGCCCGCCTGGTAGCGATCGGCCGGCCAGAAGCGCGACGAGTCCGGAGTCAGGATCTCGTCGATCACGATCAGCTCGCCGCTCGCGGTCGTCCCGAATTCGAACTTCGTGTCGGCGATGATGATGCCGCGCCCCGCCGCGTACTCGCGGCCGGCCGAGTAGAGCGCGAGACTCGCGTCGCGCAGCCGCTCCGCCGTCACGCGGCCCAGGCGATGCATGACGTGTGCGAACGTCACGTTCTCATCGTGGCCCTGCTCGGCCTTTGTCGCCGGCGAGAAGATCGGAGGATCGAGCCGCGCGCTTTCGACCAGGCCGGTGGGCATCGCCTCCCCGGCGAGCGTACCCGAACGCTGGTATTCCGCCCAGGCCGACCCCGAGATGTATCCACGCACCACGCACTCGAACGGCACCGGGTTGGCCCGGCGCGTCAGCATCGAGCGGCCGCGCAACTCGTCACGGTGCGGAGCCAGCGCGGGCACCCGCCGGATGATCTCAGCGACGTCCGCGGAGAGCAGGTGGTGCGGCATCACCGCGCGCAGGCGCGCGAACCAGAACGCGCTCAGCTGAGTGAGCACCGCGCCCTTGTGCGGGACCGCTTCGCGCATCACGACATCGAACGCACTGACCCGGTCGCTCGCCACAAGCAGCAGCGTGGTGTCATCGACCTCGTAGACCTCTCGCACCTTGCCGCGCCGCAGCAACGGGAGTGGCAGCGTGCTTTGAACCAGGACCGCACCGGTCATACCTGTACCTCCGCTGCGGCCGCCGCCGGTGCGGCCGCCTGAATGGAGCGCATCACGTCGGGAAGCACGCGATCGAGGAAGTCGTCGACCTGTTGTGGAGCGCGGCCCACGTATCCTGCCGGGTCGAGCTCACCGGCCGTGGCGCGCACACCGAGGCGCTTGAATTCCGCGTCGTGGGCCAGCCGCTCGAGCAGATCCTTGCCGCCTTGCAAGCTGTGACCGCGGATGACCTCGTGGAGCCGCTGGCGGTCGCCGCCCGCCTTCACGCCACGCATGAGCAGCCGCTCGGTCGCGAGAAACGGCATGGCGTCGGCCACATGCGCGGCGATCGTGGATTCGCGCACCTCCAGCCCGGCGGCGACATTCGTCGCGAGCACGAGCAGCGCATCCGTCACCAGGAACGCCTCCGGGATCACCAGGCGGCGGTTGGCGCTGTCATCGAGCGTCCGCTCGAGCCACTGCTGCGCCGCCGTGTGTGCGGCGTTGCCCTCGAGCTCGATCACGAACCGGGCGAGTCCGGTCATCCGCTCGGCGCGCATCGGATTGCGCTTGTACGGCATGGCGGACGAGCCGACCTGCTCGCCCTCGAACGGCTCGAGGACCTCGCCCTCGTGCTGTAACAACCGGAGATCGGTGGCGAATTTCGCAGCCGACTGCGCGACGCCGGACAGCACCGCGAGGATTTGCGCGTCGACCTTACGGGTATAGGTCTGCCCGGTCACCGGGAAGACCGCATCGAATCCCATCGTGCGCGTCACGCGGGTGTCGAGCTCGCTGACCTTGGCGTGATCGCCGTCGAAGAGCTCGAGAAAGCTGGCCTGGGTCCCCGTCGTCCCTTTAACGCCGCGGAAGCGCATCGTGGCGATCCGATGCAGGAGCTCATCGGCGTCGAGCGCAAAATCCTGCATCCAGAGCGTCATGCGCTTGCCGACGGTGGTGAGCTGCGCCGCCTGGAAGTGCGTGTACGCGAGGCAGGGGAGGGCGCGATACCGCCGCGCCTGCTTGGCCAGCGCGACGAGCACGGCGCCGATCCGCCCCAGGAGCAGGACCATCGCCTCCCGCATCAAGACCAGGTCGGCGTTGTCGGTGACGAACGCGCTCGTGGCGCCCAGGTGGATGTACGGCCGGGCGGCCGGAGCCTGATCGCCGAGGTGGTGAATATGCGCCATGACGTCGTGCCGCAGGCGCCGCTCGTACTCGGCGGCTTTGTCGAGATCCGCGTCGTCGAGGTGCGCCCGCAGCTGCGTGAGCGCGGCAGCGGGGATGTCCAGCCCGAGCTCTTTTTGGGCGTCCATCAGCGCCAGCCAGAGCCGGCGCCACAGACCGATGCGACGGCGCTCGCCCCAGAGCGCCTGCATGGCCGGAGACGCGTAGCGTGTAGAGAGCGGCGATACCCAGTTCAAACCGCGGCCTTCGCTCGCGCGACCAGCTTGCTCCAGTCGGCGAGGAACTGATCGAGACCGCGATCGGTCAGCGGATGCTGCAGCAGCTTCTTCAGCACGTCGGGCGGCAGGGTCGCGACGTCCGCGCCGATCATCGCTGCTTCGACAACGTGCCGCGGATGCCGAATGGATGCCGCGAGGATTTCAGTTTCGATGTTGTAGTTGTCGAAGATCACGCGCGCTTCACGGATGACGTCCATTCCCTCCTGCCCGACGTCGTCCAGTCGGCCGATGAAGGGACTGACGTACGACGCCCCCGCCTTGGCCGCGATGAGGCACTGCACGCTCGAAAAGCACAGCGTCACGTTGGTGCGGATGCCCGCCGACGCCAGACGCCGCACCGCGACCATACCCGCTTCGAGCATCGGAATCTTCACGACGATGTTCTCGGCGATCTTCGCGAGCTCGGTGCCTTCACTGACCATGCCGTCCGCGTCGACCGCCACGACCTCGGCCGAGACGGGGCCATCGACGAGCGAGCAGATCTCTTTCAGCACGTCGCGCGGATCGAGGTCGCCGGCCTGCTTGGAGAGGAGCGAGGGATTCGTGGTGATGCCGTCGATCAGCCCGGCCTGCGCCGCCCAGCTGATGTCCTTGAGACTGGCCGTGTCGAGGAAAAACTTCATGCGGTCGACTCCTCGGCGTAGAGGTCCGATGGATACTGCACCGCCTCCAGGTACAGGCCCTGAGGCGGGGCGGGCGGGCTAGCCGCCAGATTATCGGTCGCACTGAGCAGACGGGGGAAATCCGCCGGCGGGCGCCGGCCAAGGGCGATATCGACCATAGTGCCGACAATGAAGCGCACCATGTGATGCAGAAACCGATCGGCCTCGACCGTGAACGCCATCCCCATTCCGTCCGCTCGCGGCGCCCATGCGGCTAGCGCCACGCGGCATCGGTAATGGGCGGTGTTCGCGCCGGCCGCAGCCAGGCCGCGAAAGTCGTGCTCTCCCGTGAGAGCCGCCGCCGCGCGCTGCAGCGCGCCGACGTCGAGCGTCCGACCAAGCGCCCATTCGTACGGCCGGCGAAACGGGGACGCCGCAGCGTCATCCGTCCCGATCAGATACCGGTAGCGACGCGCCAGCGCGCTGCGGCGCGCATCGAACCCCGGCCGCATCCGGTGCAGCTGCTGCACCCAGATCTCACGCGGCAGCAGCGCATTCAGGGCTCGACGGAGCTCCTGCGGCTGCGAACCCCACCGCTCGCTCCCCAGAAAACTGACGGCCTGACCGAGGGCATGAACCCCGGTGTCGGTGCGCCCTGCGCCGGTCGCGACGGTCCGCCGACCCATGAGGCGCTCCAGCACCGCCTCGAAATCCGCTTGCACCGTGCGATCCTTCGGCTGCCGCTGCCACCCTGCGAAGCCGCTCCCGTCGTACTGGACCACCGCGAGAAAGGGGTGGGAGCGGCTCGTCACGGTGGGAAAGATGCAACTCGTTGTCACTATTTGACAAGGGTGATAGGCTTAAACCCCCATGGACGCTTCGCCGCTGCGCCGCGCGCTTAGTGCACTCGCCAATCGCCAATCGCTCTCGGAAGAGCAGACGGCCGAGGTCTTCGGCGTCGTGATGAGCGGCGACGCGACGCCCGCGCAAATCGGCGGCCTGTTGCTGGGGCTGCGTGCCAAGGGCGAGACCGCCGATGAGCTGGCGGGGGCGACGCGCGCGCTGCGCGCGGCCATGGTCCGTATCGATGCCAGTCACGAACATCTCGTCGACACATGCGGGACGGGCGGCGGCACGGTATCGACGTTCAACATTTCGACCGTCGCGGCATTCGTGGCCGCCGGCGCGGGGGCAGTCGTCCCCAAACATGGCAACCGCTCGTATACGTCGCGCTGCGGGTCCGCGGACGTTCTCGAAGCACTCGGCCTCCGGATCATGCTCGACGCGTCGACGGCAACGAGAGTATTGCAGGAGGCGCGCGTCGTATTCCTGTTTGCGCCCAACTTTCATCCGGCCATGAAGCATGTGGGGGCTGTCCGGCGTGAGCTGGGGACCGCGACGCTGATGAATCTCGTCGGCCCGCTCGCGAATCCGGCCAGTGTCCGCCGCCAGGTCGTCGGCGTCGCCGACCCCGATCGCGCCGGTATCGTCGCCGAGGCGCTGCTGCGCCTCGGCGCCGAGCACGCGCTCGTCGTGCACGGCCGCGTCGGCATGGATGAGATCTCACCCCACGGAGTCACGGATGTATGGGAGGTGAAGGACGGCAGCGTGCGTCGCTGGGAAATCGATCCGGAGCGATTCCGGCTGGGCATCAGGGATGTCGCGGAGCTGCAGGGCGGAGAACCGGCCGCGAATGCCGAGCGGTTGGAGCGAATTCTGGGAAACGGCTCCGCGGACCCTGCGGGACTGGCGGCGGTGCTGCTGAACGCGGGCGCGGCGATCTACGTGGCGGGGATCGCCGGCTCACTCGCCGAGGGCATCGGCAGGGCGCGCGAGGTGGTCGCATCCGGAGCAGCGCGCGGCGCGCTCGACCGGCTGCGCAAGGCTACGGCTAGTATTTCCTGATGACGCCGACGACCACGCCCTGGACAATCACGTCCCGCTCGTTGATGCGCAGCGGCTGCACGGAGTCATTCGCGGGTTGCAGCCTGATCCAGCCCCCGGGCTCGCGATAGAACCTTTTCACGGTTGCGCCTTCGCCATGCACGAGCGCGATCACCGTTTGGCCGGTGTCCGCCTGATTGCGTTCCTGAACGACGACGTAATCGCCGTCCTTGATGTGCTCGTCGATCATCGAATCGCCCCGCACCTTGAGGACATAGCTGCGCCCGCGGCGCGGCAGGAGCTCATCGGGGACCGCAATGGTCTCGCCGTGGGTGACCGCCTCGATCGGCTGTCCGGCCGCCACCAGGCCCAGCAACGGCAGCTCCGTTGCCCCGGTCTGACCCTTGGGAGGAACGACCTCGATCGCGCGGCTTTCGTTGTGGGTGCGGCGGATGTACCCCTTGCGTTCCAGATTGGTGAGGTGCTCGTGAACCGTCGCGAGGGACTGGAAGCCGAACTGGCGCGCGATCTCCTCGAAGCTGGGGGCGTACCCCTTGTCGTCGAGGTGCTTGGTGATGTAGTCGAGGATCTCGCGCTGGCGACGCGTGACCGGCATGGTGGCTCCCGAAGATTTACCGAAAAACTAATCTACCCGAAAATCGACCGAACGCAAGGATGCCTGAAAACCCGCACCACGCCTCACTAAACGCTATTCTGGCGGAAGCGCGCTCGCGGGTGACCGCGCTGCGTGCGAGCGCTGCCGAGCTCGAAAGAGCGGCCGCGGGGGGCCCGGCCGTGCGCCCGTTCCCCGGAGCAGTCGGCGACACCGTCGGGGTCATCGCGGAGGTCAAGCGCCGCTCACCGTCGCAGGGCGCCATCCGGACTGCGCTCGACCCGGTGGTCCATGCGCGGGCGTACCTCCGCGGCGGCGCCATGGCCGTTTCGGTGCTTACTGAAGGGACGCACTTTGGAGGATCGCTCGAGGACCTGTCGCGCGTGGCTGCCGCGGTTTCCGTACCCGTGCTCCGCAAGGACTTCATCCTCGACGAGCTGCAAATAATGGAAGCGCGAGCCGCCGGCGCGAGTGCCGTGCTCCTGATCGCGCGCGCCCTCACGCCCGAACAGCTGCGCATGCTGGGCAAGGCCGCCCGCACCTGGGGCTTGGCAACGCTCGTCGAGGTCCATGCTGACGAGGAGCTCGAAGCCGCCCTGGCAGCGCGCCCGAGCGTGCTGGGCGTGAACGCGCGTGATCTCTCGACGTTCGCTCTCGACCTGCGAGGAGCCGAGCAAATCATCCGGCGAGTGCCAGCGGGAGTGACCGTGGTGGCTGAAAGCGGCGTCGAGCGCCGCGCCGACGTGGAGCGGCTCGCCGCGGCGGGGGCCGACTTGGTCCTCGTCGGGACGAGTGTGGCTCGGCACGGTGATCCTGAAGGGGCGGTGCGAGAGTTGGTTGGAGTAAAGCGAGAGATCGGAGTTCGATCGTGAATCGACAGGCTCCAGCACACCCTTCGGGGTGGGAACAACGATGAGCGCAAGCGACGCGTCCGTGACCGGGAGATTCGGCCCCTACGGTGGTCGCTACGTCCCCGAGACATTGATGCATGCGCTCGAGGAGTTGGCGGACGTGTTTGATGCGGCCCGGGCCGATCCGCGGTTCTGGTCGGAGTTGGACGACTTGCTCCGCAACTACGTCGGCCGGCCGACGCCCATCACGGCGGTCCCGCGCCTTTCCGCCCAGGTTGGCGCCAGGGTCATTCTGAAGCGCGAAGACTTGAACCACACGGGCGCTCACAAGATCAACAACACGCTCGGTCAGGTGCTGCTGGCGCAGCGCATGAACAAGCCGCGCATCATCGCCGAGACGGGAGCCGGACAGCATGGCGTCGCTACGGCGACGGTGTGCGCGCGCTTCGGGCTCGAGTGCGTCGTCTACATGGGCGAAGCAGACATGCGCCGCCAGCGGCTCAACGTGTACCGCATGGAATTGATGGGCGCCAAGGTCGTCCCCGTGACGTCGGGAACGCGGACGCTCAAGGACGCCACCAACGAAGCGCTGCGCGATTGGGTCACCAATGTCACCACCACCCACTACATCATCGGCTCGGTCGTCGGGCCCGATCCGTTTCCGCGTCTGGTCCGCGATTTCCAGTCCGTCATCGGACGCGAAGCGCGCGCTCAGGTTCTCGAGCAGTTCGGGCGGCTGCCCAGCGTTGTCGTGGCGTGCGTGGGCGGCGGCTCGAACGCCATGGGAATCTTTACCGCGTTCCTCGCGGACGCCGGCGTGCAGCTCGTGGGCGTGGAAGCGGCGGGCGAGGGGGTGGCGAGTCATCGCCACGCGGCGACGCTGGGTGCCGGTCGGCCGGGGGTGTTCCACGGGAGTCTGAGTTATTTGCTGCAAGATGGCGACGGTCAGGTCCAGCCGGCGCACAGCGTGTCGGCCGGCCTGGACTACCCCGGCGTTGGCCCGGAGCACGCTTACCTGAAGGACACGGGTCGCGTATTGTATGAGGCCGTGACTGATCGGGAGGCCCTGGATGCCTTCGCCGCCCTCTCGCGGCTGGAAGGCATCCTCCCAGCACTCGAGAGTGCCCACGCCATCGCGTGGGTGGTGAAGAGCCGCCGAGCCCCCGACGATCTCATCCTCATCAATTTGAGCGGGCGTGGCGACAAGGACGTCGCCATGGTCGCGGAGCTTACGGGAGCCGCGCTCTGACGAATCCTGCGCCCGAGATCCCCGAGCTGGCCCTCCCACCCTCGCAGGTGGAGGAGCTGCTGCAGATCGTCAGCAAAGGGATGCGGGCGACGCAGCTGTACCTGCCGAACAACCCCGTCTACCAGCGCGCGGTCGAGAACATCCGCACCGCCTTCCGCCAGATCTGGCAAGCCACCGATGATCTGATCCTGGACATCGGCGAAACGGAAATGCGCTGGGAGGATCACGTCGTCTACAGCCAGGATCAGCGCCACGAGAGTATCGCGTGGACGCTGTACAAGGACGGCGTGCGCTCACTGACCTTCAAGCCCGGTGTGGAAGAGCTCGAAATCGTTCGCTTTCTCGCCGTCCTGCAGCAGGCCAAGAACCTGCAGGCGGACGCGCCCGACGATCTGCTGACGCTGCTGTGGGCGGAAGACTTCCAACTCATCAGCTACACATTCCGTGAGCTGGCCAGCGAGAGCGCCGTCCCGATCGAGCGCTCGGAGGCGGGTGCGAGCATCGGCGGACCGGGAGGGACGCCCGGCGACGAGGGCGGCTCGCCCGATCCCATGGCGATTCGCCGCCAGGTCGAAGAGGAAGCGCCCCCCAAGCGCGAGGGCCTCGTTTCGGTCGACGACTTCGACACCACGCTCTACTTCCTCGACGACAAGGAGATCGAGTATCTCCACAAAGAGGTCGACCGCGAGTACGCCCAGGACCTGCGCCGCAACGTGCTCGCGATGCTGTTCGACCTGCTGGAGCTGCAGACCTACGGCACGGTCCGCGCGGAGCTGATTTCGATCGTCGAGAACTTCATCCCGTATCTGCTGGGCGCGGGAGACTTCCGCTCGGTCGCGTTCATCCTGCGCGAATGCAAGGTCATTCTGCAGCGCGCCCGCGAGCTGATTCCCGAGCACCGCCAGGTCCTCGAGCAGCTGCCGGCCCGCCTCTCCCAGACCGATGCGCTGTCACAGCTGCTGCAGTCGCTGGACGAAGCGACCAGTCATCCGACCGAAGAGGACTTGACCGAGCTGTTCAGTGAGCTGCGCGCGGACGCGTTGGCACCCCTCATGGGATGGCTGCAGAAGCTGCATAACGAGCGCGTGCGTGCGCTGGTGCAGTCATCGGCCGAACGCCTGGCGCAAGCGCACGCGGGGGAAGTGCTCAAGGCGCTCGCGAGCGGCGATGGCGCCGTGCAGCTCGAGATGGTCCGCGTAGCCGGCCGCCTGAAGCTGACGGGAGCACCGGAAGGGATGGGGCCGCTGCTCGATCACGGCGAGCGCGATCTGAAGTTGGCCGTCGTCGAGGCGCTCACCACCATCGGCAGCCCCAGCGCGACCCGGCTCCTCGAGAAAGCGATCGACGACGGGGAGCGCGACGTCCGGATTACCGCGGTCAAGTTCCTGGGCCAACGCGGGCACCGCAATGCGTTCCCCCGCATCGAGGCCGCCGTGCTGGGGGCGAAGCTGAAGGAAGCCGACCTCACCGAGAAGATGGCATTTTTCGAAGCCTACGGCGCGCTCGCCGGCGCTCCCGGCATCGCGGCGCTGGAGAAAATCCTGATCTCCAAGGGCCTGTTGGCGCGCAAGGAGGATCCCGAAACGCGCGCCTGCGCCGCGATGGCGCTCGGTAAGATCCGCACGCCGGCGGCGCGCGACGTGCTGCAAAAGGTCACGCAGGATAAGGAGCCGCTCGTCCGCAACGCGGTGAATCGCGCGCTGCGCGAGCTCGGGCCGGCCACATGACGGCACCCGCCGGCGGCGGGAAGCGCCCGTCGATGATGGAGACCGTCCAGACCACGGACGGGTTCCTCCGTCATGCCGGTCGCGACTTCCTGGTCGTGCTGTACACCGCGTTCCGCTCGCTGAAGCTGTATCCCATCGAAAACGCGCAGGTGCAGAAAGCACTCGACGATCTCGCGGCCACGACGAAACAGCTGCTCGACGTCGAGCGCGAGCTCGAGATTCGCATCCAGGGCGAGTTCATCTTCGTGAACTCCACGCGCCTGCGACTCGACCTCGACAACTATGCTTCGTTCTCGCACATCCTCAACATCTTCCAGCAATGCGGCATCGGTGCGGTGCGCATCGACGAAGGCGTGGACCGGCGCCAGCTGCAGGTGTTTGTGTCGCTCCTGCTGTCGTACGCGGCGAAGGAAGCGAACCCCAACAAGTTGTTCGAGCTGTCGCAGAAGCTGACGGACGGCGGTGTCTCGTTCATCAGCGTCGAGCCGCCGCTCGAGGCGGAAGAGGACGTCGAGGAGGAGGAGCGGCAGAAGGAAGCGGCCAAGCGCACCTACGCGCGCTCGGTGGCGGTCACCAAGGAAGTCATCAACAGCATTCGCATGGGTCGCACGGCCAACGTGAAGAAGGTGAAGCGCGCCGTGCAGGCGATCGTCGATCAGGTGCTCAATAACGAGTCGTCGCTCGTCGGACTCACCACGCTGCGCGACTACGACGAGTACACGTTCACCCACTCGGTCAACGTCTGCATCTTCTCGGTCGCGCTGGGCCGCAAGCTGGGACTCAGCAAGCTGCAGCTCTACGATGTCGGCATGGCCGCGCTGTTCCACGACGTGGGGAAATCGCGCGTGCCGCTCGAGGTGCTGAATAAGGACGGCGGCCTCACCGAGGAAGAATGGCGGATCATGCAGGCGCATCCGTGGCTCGGCGTGCTCACGCTGTTCGGGTTGCGCGGCTACGGCGAGATCCCGTATCGGGGGATGGTGGTGGCATACGAGCACCACATGAAGATCGATCTCACCGGCTATCCCAAGTCGATTCGCCCGCGCATTCTCTCGATCTATTCCAAAATCATCGCCGTCGCGGACGGCTTCGATGCGGCGACGAGCCGGCGCGTGTATCAGACCGTTCCCATCCAGCCCGATCAGGTGCTCAAGGAGATGTGGGAGAACCCGCGCCGCGGCTACGATCCGGTCGTGGTCAAGGCGTTCATCAACCTGATCGGCATTTATCCGGTCGGCACGTGCGTCATTCTGGACACGTACGAGGTGGCGCTGGTACACACCGCCAACCCCGACGTGGGGCACGTGCATCGCCCGGTGGTCCGGATCGTCACGACCCCCGATGGCGCGCTGCTCCAGCCCGGGTCGGTGGTCGATCTGTCGGAGAAAGATGCGAACGGCAACTACCCGCGCACCATCGTCAAGGTCACCGACCCGGTCAAATACGGCATCAACGTCAGCGACTACTTTGTCTGACCGCGCGGCGCCTCTCTCTCTCGCACAGCAGTGGCGAGCCCTGGGCAAACAGCGCGCGTTCATCCCGTACATCACCGCGGGATTCCCGACTCCCGACCTCTCGCTCGACGTGCTGCGCCGCGTCGCGGCGGCCGGTGCCGACTTCGTCGAGGTGGGTGTCCCGTTCTCCGACCCGCTCGCCGACGGGCCGACGATCCAACGCACCACCCAGGCCGCGCTGGAACAGGGGATGACGCTGCCCCGGGTCCTCGACCTGGTGCGGCAAGCGGCGCTCGACGTGCCGGTCATCATCATGACGTATCTGAATCCGGTGCTGGCCCACGGTGTCGACCGGTTCGTTCGCGATGCGCAGGGCGCCGGTGTCTCGGGAGTGGTGCTGACCGATCTCCCCGCCGGTGCCGATGCGGGCGTAGAACAGGCGGTCACGCGCAGCGCCCTGTCCCTCATTCGGCTCGTCGCGCCGACCACGGACGACGCGCGGCTCGCCGCCGCCCTGAAAAGCGCGAGCGGATTCGTGTACCTGATCTCGCGGCTCGGCGTCACCGGCGCGCGTGACACCGTGCCTCCCGATCTCGCGCATCACGTCGGTCGCATTCGCGCGATCACGCGCGTGCCGATCGCGGTCGGATTCGGGATCGGGACGCCGGCGCAGGCGACGGCGGCTGCCCGGCTCGCCGATGGCGTCGTCGTCGGCAGCGCGCTGATGGATGCACTCGCGACAGGGGGCGTCGCGGCCGCGGAACGGCTGGCGCGCGACCTGGCGGCCGCGGTCCACGCATGAGGATCTCGCGGTTCGTCGCACTCTACAGCCAGGCGCTGGCGTGGATCGGCACCGCCATCCTGGTGGCGATTCTCATCCTCGACCCACGCTGGCTCAGTCAGATTCCCGAAATCGTCGTCCTGTTCGGGGCCGCCGTCGCGCTGCGCGGTCTGACGGTCCCGCTCAGCAAATATTCCTACCTCAACCAGACCGCGCTGGTGGGGATCGCGGGGAGCCTGCTCGTCGGGGTGCCGGCCACGGCGTTGGCGATCGCGGCGGCGATACCGGTCACCGACGCGCTGTGGCAACGCAAGCCGATGCGCGTCGCCTGGATCAATCTCGGACGTGAGGTCATCACCCTCGTCGCCGCCTTCGGCGTCTACGCCACTGTGCTGAGCTGGCTGGGCATGGTCGCCGGCAGCGCGCCGATCCCCGTGGTCAACATCGAGCTGCTGCCGGCACTCGCCGGATATGCGCTCGCCTATTTCGTGTTCGGCCGCGTACTCTTCTACTTCAGTCTGATCATCCGCGCCAAGCTGGAACCGGCCGAGCGGCTGATGATCGTGCGCTACGAGGTAATCGCGTACGCCGCGACACTGCTTGCCGCTACGATCTTCGTCGGCGCGGTGGTGGCCTGGTCCTTCGAGGCGTGGATTCTGGTCGGCCTCGTCCTCACGTTCCTCGGCCTGCTGCTCAAGCAGATGATCGAAGAAGCGATCTCTGCCGAAGAGCTGAACAAGATCCACGCGATGGAGGCGGTGATCACCGCCAACATCAGCCTGGCGGATTCGTTCCAGCGCATCGAGCGGCTGGCCCACCGGCTGGTGGATTGGGGCGATTTCCGGATCTACCGTCTCCACGATAGCGTACTGACGTTGGTGCATCGCTCCGACCGCGGCCGGGAAGGGCGGGGGGAGCCGTCGCAGGACATCACGGCGCTGCGCCGCGTCGTGACCACGAGCGGTGAGACGATCGTGATCGACGATGTAACGCGCGACACGCGCGTCGCCGACGCGCCCATCGAAGTGCAGAGCCTGGTGATCGTGCCGCTCAAGTTCGGCGATCAGGTCATCGGCACGCTGGAGCTGGAGCACCACAAAAAGAACAGCTACCGCCGTCAGGACATTCTCACCATCACGACGTTCGCCAGCCAGCTCGCCACCGCCGTGCACATCACCGACCTGCGACGCCCGCTCGTCGAGACGGTGGAGCGCATGACCCGCCAGCTCGCGACCATCGCGCAGACGGCCGAAGCGCTCAAGGAAGCGGCGTCGGCCGTCGCCGCGTCGACCGGCGTGATCCGCGAGGGGGTGCGGCGCGAGGAAGGCGAGGTCTCCGGGGGGCTCGAGGCCACGGAGAGCCTGGCGCAGGTCTCGCGCCGCGTCTCCGATGACGGGGCGGGGGCGGCGCGCGCGTCCACCGCCGCGAGCGACGTGGCGAGCCGGAACCGCAAACAGATCCGTGAGGCGATCGAGCGGCTCGTTGCGCTCAAGGCCTTCGTCGGCGAAAGCTCGACCAAGGTGCAGCAGCTCGGGCAGATGAGCCGCCGCATCACCGGCTTCAT
>DAIQBJ010000021.1:0-15468 GCA_036781225.1 Gemmatimonadales bacterium
GCCATGATTGCCCCGATCACGCCGGGAAACAGCGCTGATCGGGCGTATGTGGTGGCCAACCCCGCTCCGGTAGCGATCCGATCGGCGGCGTTGATGACGACGTGGTGGTCGTCACTTGCGAGGAATCCCTGACTGAAGACGGCCGCGAGCAGGCGCAGCAGCGCCGCGGCGATGAGGATGCGCTGCAGCGACCGGTCTATTTCAATTCGCCCTGTTGAATGGTCTGACTGTACAGGCGAACGTAGCTCTCCGCCATCACCAGATGACTGAAGTGCCGCTCGGCGCGCTCCCGGCACGCCCGGGGGTCGAGCGTGGTCAGCTGGTCCCCTGCGGTGATCAGCTCGTCCAACGTGTCACGCAACACGCCGACAGCCGGAGTCACGATTTCGGGCAGCGCGCCGCGTCGCGTGCCGAGCACGGGTGTACCCGAGAACAGCGCTTCGATTGTCGGCAGGCCGAACGGCTCGTCCCATTGCGCCGGCATCCACAGACATCGGGCGCGGGCGAGCAGCACGGCCTTGCGCTTGCCGCTGACTTCGCCGACGTACTTGATGGCGCCCGTGAAGCTCGGCCGCCAGCCGCCCGCGATGATCAGACGGCGTCCCGTGCGCTTGGCGGCCTCGATGGCCCAGTGATAGCCGCGATCGCTGTGGAGCTTTCCGAGGAACAGATCCCATTGCTCCTTGCGGTGGCGAAAGATGTATTCCGCGGGATCCAGGCCATTGTAGACGAAGGCGGTCCTGCCGTGTCGCCTGGCGTGGTCACGGGAGAGAAAAACGGTGTTGGGGGGAAGCGGGGTGTCAGGCCTCCAATTGCCATGCAACGTCTGCACGAAAGGCAATCCGGTCGGGCCCTGCTTGAGCGGAAAATGCGCGTGCAGAATGTCGGCGCCTTCGGGAATGAATCGCTTCAGGTCGGCGTTTGCATCCTTGAGAACGCGCGGCGCCACTTCGACGATCCGGGACGCCTCGGCGACTCTCGTTCCCGGCTGCGCGAGGATCGTGACGCGATGCCCAAGCGCCGCGAGCCCGCGCGCCAGCGCAACGACGACGCGCTGTGGGCCGCCGTAGCCTTCGACCGGGAGCCGGTGATGGGACGCGACTACGACGTGCATCAGCGTCCCAGTATAACTAGCTTGCGTCCTTCATGAGGGCCATCATCACCGCTGCGGGCCGGGGAAGCCGGCTCACCAGCTCCTCTGACGACACTCCCAAGACCCTCCTCCGGTTCGGGACGGGGACAATTCTCTCCGGGATCATGCGAAACTTCGCTGCCGCGGGCGTCTCGGAATTCATCGTCGTCGTCGGGTTCCAGGGAGAGGCGATTGTCGAGTACCTCGCCGGCAACTCGAACCTGGGTTATGCGGTCACGATTGTGCGGAACCCCGATTGGCAGCGCGGCAACGGGATCTCGGTGCACCTCGCGGGCACGGCGCTGGACGCGGACGAGGAAGACGTGCTGCTCTCCATGGCCGACCACCTCGTCGCTCCCGACGCGCTGCGGGTGATGATCGACGCGGCGCGCGGCCGGAATCATCTGCTCGTAGATCCCCGCATCGAGCTGGTACACGACCTGGACGACGCCACAAAGGTCTGGGTCGACGCGGGCCGAATCACTCGAATCGGGAAGGAGCTGGCCCACTTCAACGCCGTCGACTGCGGTGTGTTTCGGCTCACCCGCCGGTATTTCGAGGCCATGGGTCGGCAGATCGCGCGGGGCCACGACAGCATTACGGAGGGAGTGCGGGAGCTCATCGCCGCGAACGACTTCGCGGCGGTGCCGATCCCGACGTCCAGCCATTGGATCGATATTGACACCCCCGCCGCCTACGAACACGCCTTGGTCAACCTCACCCGCTATGTCCGCGATTGCCGCGGGTAGCCCCGGATGAACCGGCGCCGGCTGCTGTTCAAAATCGGATTTGTCTACCACAAAGCGGCGTTCGATCCGGTCATCGAGTTGTTTCAGGGCGATGACCACTACGACGTGTTCTTCGCCTTGGACGAGGAACGCGTCAGGCGGTTCTTCGTCAACTTTCGCTACCGCCCGCCGATCGTGGATGAGTGGGTCCGTCAGGGCTACCGCTTCACCGAGGAGAAGCGGGGGTTCGATGTCGTGATTGCGGGCGACACGATCCGCGACGCTGCGGCGTACGGCCGGACACTGCTCTGCTTCCTCAACCATGGCACCGGGATCAAGAATCTCCTGTATCGGAACCTCTCCCACCATCTCGATACACGCTACCAAATCTTTGTCGAAGGCCAGTACCGCGTCGCGCGGATCAAGGAATCCGGCTTTCAAGGGAAGAGCGAGGTGCATCTGGTTGGCCTGCCAAAACTGGATTGGTACTTCCAGGGCAGGTACAGCAATCGCGCGGAGCTGCTGCGACGCTGGGGCCTCGATCCGGATCGGCCGACCGTGCTCTTTGCGCCCACCTACAAGCCCACCTGCATGTACGAGGTGAAAGACGCGATTTTCCAGGCGACCGAGGACCGCTACAACCTGATCGTGAAGCTCCATCACTACAGCTGGATGGGAAAGTACGCCCCGCACCGCCAGCACCGGATTTTCGAGCGGCGGGTCAAGACATATCCGCACAGCGTGCTGCTGCCGCCAAGCGAGTACAACATCGTGCCGTACATGGCGGCCGCCGACACGCTGGTCAGTGAAGCCTCGAGTACCGTCTTTGACTTCCTGGCCTTAGGAAAAACCGGGATCATCTATGATCTCCCTTCCGACCGCCTGCGGCACAGCGACGGCCAGCCGCTCCTCACGGAGGACAATCGGGAGTTCCTGAAGGGCGCCTTCGTGCACGTAGGCGCACCCGACGGGTTGCGCGAGGCTATCGCGCAGGCGCTGAACCCCACCCCGGCCATGCGGGAAGCAGCCGACGCACAACGGGCCTACTACTTCTACGGGTTGGACGGGCGCGCCAGCCAGCGCCTCAAGGACAGGATCCAGACGCTGCTTGCCGAAGGGAGCCACGAGAATCTCGCGTTGCTCGCCGAGGAACGTCCCCGTTAACATTGGAGAACATGACCTCGCCAGCCCCGCTCACGGTGGTCATTCCGACGCTCAACGAAGCGAGTCAGATCGGCGACTGTGTCCGTGGATTGGCGTGGGCGAGCGAGGTGATCGTGGTGGATGCGGGATCGAAAGACGGGACGGTCGCGAGCGCCCGGGCGGCGGGGGCACGGGTCCTGGACGATGTGGAGCCAGGCATTGCCGCGCAGCGCAACGCCGGGATCGCGGCTGCCAAGAACGAGTGGGTGTTCGCGCTCGACGCGGACGAGCGCATCGGGCCGGCCTTGGCCGCCGAGTTGGTCGAGGTCATCAGGGCGCCGCAACACGAAGCGTATCGGGTCAAGCGCCGCAACGTGTTTCATGGCGAGGTGCTGCGCCGCGGCCACTGGGGACGCGATTGGGTGCTACGCCTGTTTCGGCGGGGCCGGCGCTTCGGGGGGAAAGCGGCGCACCCGGGACTTCAGTTGACCGCCGCCGAGGCATCAGCGATTGGCGCGCTCACCCATGAGCTGGATCACACGCCGTACAGGGACCTGGGACATCACCTGGACAAGATCATCCTCTACGGACGCATGGGTGCGGCCGAACTCGCGGCCCAGGGCCGGCGCGCGTCATTTAGCGACGTCGCGCTACGGCCTGCGGCTCGATTCTGGCGCGACTACATCCTGCACGGCAGCATTCTGGACGGACGCCTCGGCGTGATTCACGCAGGGATGAGTGCGGTGTCGGTGTTTATCAAGTATGCTTTCCTCTGGGAGCGACAACGTAGTGACTAAGACTTTCCTGCTGACCAGTGAATTTCCGCCGATGCAAACCGGCATCGCCCGGATGATGGGCGAACTCACCCGCCGCTATCCACGCGGTGAGCTGCTCGTTTCGACCGGCCAGCATCGCGATTCCCAGGATTCCGACGTGCGCTTCGAGGGCGCGGTGGTCGACCGCTTGCCGGTGCCGAGCAAGGCGCTGCGCAATCTCGCGGGGTTGCTGTTTTGGTCGCGTCGCGTCGCCAGTCTCGCGCGCCAGCACAAGCCGCGCTTCGCGTGGTGCGATTCGATCCGGCCCTGCACGTATCCCGCCAAATGGATGCACGAGCGCGTCGGCACCAAGTACGGCGTGTTCGTGCACGGCGGTGATCTCCTGAAAGAGCTGCACGCGATCCATCACTCGCGCTTCGCGCGGAAAACGGCGAAAGCGTTGTTGGGCTCGGCGGTCGCGGTCGTGGCGAACAGCCAGTGGACGCGTGAGCAGGCGCAGACGGTGTTGCGCGAGCTGGGACTCGATCCGCTGGCGGAACACGTGAAGCTCGTCCCGCTCGGCACGGACCCCGAGCAATTCCGCCCCGGCATCGACACCCGGGCGGTGCGCACGCGCTATGGTCTGAACGGCGGCACGTGGGTCCTCACGGTCGCGCGACTCGAGCCGTACAAGGGTGTGGACATGGCACTGAAGGCGGTCTCGCAATGCCGCCAGGACGGACTCGACATCAGCTACCTGGTGGTGGGCAGCGGCAAGCAGCGTAAGGCGTACGTGAAACTCGCCGAGGAGTTGCGCATTGCGGACCACGTGCGCTTTGTCGGCAACGTTCCCGAGGCCGAGCTGCCCGCCGTGTTCAACATCGCGACCGCGTACGTCGGGGTGTCGCGCCGGGCCGACGGCTCGCGCGTCGAAGGATTCGGCGTCGCGCTCGCTGAAGCGAGCGCCTGCGGCCTTCCCGTGATCGCCGGTCAGTCCGGCGGTCTCGCGGAAGCCGTGCAGGATGGGGAGACGGGCCTGGTCGTCGATCCCGACGAGCCCGCTGCCGTCGCCGGTGCCATCAAGCGGTTGATCGGCGATCAGCTGCTGGCGCGCCGGCTGGGGCAGGCGGGCCGCAAATCCATCGAGACCTACTACAACTGGGACCGTGTGATCCGCGATCTGCGGGACATCGAATCACAGGTCTCCTCCTAGCCTTCTAGCCTTCAACGTCGCGCCGCACACGCGAACGCGTGCGCTTCATCCCGACCTTCTCAGTTCTTGCTCTTGAGCGGCGGGCCGTGCGATGATCGCGTAGGTCGGGCAGTGCCGGATGTAGCCGCCGTCCATCGGCGACCACTCCTGATCCGGCTGGGTCACAACGGCCTTGCGCTCCGAATCGAGCACGAACATCCCCTGCGGGCCGTGTAGCAGGCAGGTTCCGCAGCCGATGCAGCGGTCCCGCTCTACGCGCACGATCACGCGCCGCTTCGGATAGATGCCGACATCGTCCGGCTCGGGCCATTCATCGGGACGGTCGAGCGCCGTGCTGGTCGCCCGATACCCTTCCTCGACTTCCTCACGCAGGTGTTCGAACGAGAACATCGTGACGTGCTCGACGCGCGGCTGGATGTAGTGGACCGGCGGTGTCGTCCAGGTGCGCACGCGCTGCTCGAGCAGGGTCTGCATCAGGATCTCAGTCGCGCGCGCGAAGACGCCCGCAAAGCCGTCATCCTGGGCATCCGCCGTGAGCACGCTGTTCGCGGAGACGTCGACCGCAACGATCAGCTCAGGACCGAGCGCGCGCGCGGCGTCGAAGGGGACGTTGGAGACCACGGCACCGTCGACGTAGAACCGTCCACCGATTTCGTGCGGCGGGAAATAGCCGGGCAGGGCACACGACGCGAACACGGCGTCGGCGACGCGGATGTCGTCGAGCCCCGGAAGACCCCAGAACACCTGCATCCCGGAGTTCAGGTCTACGGTGTTGATGATGACGGGCGGATCGAGCTGCGGGAACGTGAGGTCGCCGACGGTCCGCGCGATGAGGTGCTCCAGCGGCTCGCGCCGGAACAGGGCCGGCGAGCGCATCCGCTTGAACGCCATGTCGGCATGCGCGACGGCAAAGACGTCTTTGCGCCTCAGGGAGAGCGCGACCTCGCGCAGCTTGGCGATCCCCATCCCCCCCGCCCACGCGGCGCCCACCAGGGCGCCAACGCTCGACCCGATGATGCGGGTGGGCCGGTGGCCGCGGTCGAGCAGAGCCTGGAGCACGCCGATATGCGCGAGCCCCTTCATCCCGCCGCCGCCCAGTACGAGGGTGAACGGTGTATCGCGTTTCACTGCACTATCCGCTTGCCCGGGGGGTTGAGTCCCGAGTAACGTAGTCGGGACCCCCATGGCAGCGCCACTATTTTGGACACGATTTGCCCGTGACCCCTGGGCCCGCTTCGGCCTGGGATTAGTCGGTGTGCTCGCCGTGATCGCGCTGCTCGCGCCCTGGCTTGCGCCCGGTGATCCGGTTCGCGGCGACCTCGCCGTGAGTTTGCGGCCTCCATCCCACTCCTTTCTGCTGGGCAGTGACGCGCAGGGGCGCGACGTCCTGTCCCGGGTACTCTATGGTGCGCGTCTCTCACTCGCCGTCGGACTCATCAGCCAGAGCATCGCGCTCGCCCTCGGCGTCACCCTGGGACTGCTCGCCGGGTTCTACGGCCGCTGGATCGACGGGATGATCATGCGCGTTGCCGACGTCACCCTCGCGTTCCCGTCATTATTGCTGTTGATCGCCATTGCTGCCGCCGTGAAACCGTCGCTGCCGGTCGTGTTCGTCGTCATCGGCATCGTCGGCTGGGCGGGCATGGCCCGCCTCGTGCGCGGTCAGGTGCTGCTCGCCCGCGGGCTCGAGTACGTCCACGCCGCGCGCGCCCTGGGCGCGTCCGATCTCCGGATCATCGGCCGGCATCTGCTGCCCAACGTGATCGCGCCGGTCATTGTTGCGGCGACGCTCGGCATTGGCGGCGCCATCATGGCGGAAGCCGCCCTCTCGTTCATCGGCCTCGGCGCCCAGCCGCCGACGCCGTCCTGGGGCGCGATGGTCGCCGAGGGTCGCGATCTGCTGCGCGTCGCGCCGTGGGTGTCAATTGCACCCGGTGTGGCGATTGGACTCGCCGTGTTAGGACTCAACCTCCTCGGCGACGGCCTGCGTGACGCCCTGGATGTGCACGGATTGGGCCGGGGCACTCCCGGGGTTGCCGCGTGACCGAGATCGCCTATCACCCCACGCACGTCCGCGCGCTGCGCGAGACGTTCAAGGCGCTGCGCACGGCGGAGTTCCCGTGGACCGCCGACACGACGTATCTGAACAACGCCTCGATCGGCCCCATTCCCGAGCGCACCAGACGCGCGCTCGATGAATTCACGTCGAAGCGCACCGCGCCGCACCTGCTTCCCGATCGCGAGCTCTTCGCCGGCCTGGCCGCCGCGCGGCTGGGCATTGCCCAGCTCATCAATGCAGACCCCTCGGAGATCGCGCTCGCCACCAACACCGGCTTTGGACTGCACCTCGCGGCGCGCGCGCTGCCGCTGAAGGCCGGCGATACGGTGTTGCTGTCGGACAAGGAGTTTCCCGCCAACGTGTACCCGTGGCTGATGCTGCGCGATCAAGGAGTCACCGTGGAGGTGGCGCGCTGCACGCCGCAGGGGTGGCCCGACGAGGAGCATCTGCTGGAACGCTTGCGCGATCCCACAGTCCGTGTGCTCGCTGTCTCGTTCGTCCAATTCTCCAACGGCTATCGCGCCGACCTGAAGAAGCTCGGCGACGCGTGCCGCGCGAACGGGACCTACCTCGTCGTGGACGGCATCCAGGGCGTCGGCAATTCCGTGCTCGATGTGAGCGAGACGCCGATCGATATCCTCGCCTGTGGCGGCCAGAAATGGCTGCTCTCGCCCTGGGGATCGGGCTTCGTCTACGTGCGCAAAGAGCTCGCCCGAGAGCTCGAGCCCATGATCACCGGCTGGATGGCGTTCGAGGGCACGGACGATTTCTCGCGGCTCACCGAATACAATCCGACATTCCGCTCGGACGCGCGGCGCTTCGAGATGATCACCCTGCCGTATCAGGATTTCGTCGGCATGACCACGTCGCTGCAGCTGCTGCTGGAAATCGGCGTGCGGGACATCGCGGAGATCACGCGCGCGGCGCACGAGCCGGTCGTGAGGTGGGCGCGCGAGAACGATGTGCGGATCACGTCACCGACCGAGAACGGACATCGGTCGGCGATTCTCTGCGTCGCGCCCGCCAAACCGGTCGAAGCGTATCATGGCTTGAAGCGTGCGCGAGTGGTGTGCAGCTTGCGCGAGGGGGCCATTCGGCTCTCGCCCCACTGCTATAACACGGTTGAGGAGATGGAGAAGGTCATCGAGGTTCTCGACGACCTATAACATCGGTATCCCCGTCGGCATCGCCGCACGATGCCGATCCACCCACCAGGCAAAAATCACGAATACCCAACCGAATACGATTGCGCCGACGGCGAGCGCGGTCAGGTTTGTGGGCGCGGGGGTGAACAGGGAGCTCGCATACGAGAGCGCGAGTACCGCGATCAGCCCCCAGAACCCCCAGCGACCGATCCCGTCGCGCGCCCGCGTGACGCGCGTGTAGATGGCGACGCCCACGATCAGCATCGCGGCTTCGACGATGATGGTCGCCGTCGGGGAATTCCACAGACCGAGCCCGAGACTGGCGCTGCCCGGATAGAGCGGCATGTCGGGCCTGTGCGTGACGAAATCGAGCACCCAGTGGCTCACGACGAGCGAGCCGATCACCAGCGCCGCCCGCTTATCGCCCGTGCGTCTGCGGTACAGATACCCAAACAGCGCGCCCCAGACGATCAGTGCGAGCAGACTATGCGAGTACGGGATGTCGTCGAGCCACAGCGTGAGGAATGGATTCGGACCCGGCACGACGTGTGAATGCTCCCAGCCGAGCAGCAAAAAGATCGGCCACAGCAGATCGGCGAGCGTGGGTGCGACGAACAATGTCCCAAGACTGGTACGCGGCGCCGCGCGCTTCGCCGCGAGGGCCAACGCGTAGTGGCCGATGAACATCGGGCTATCTCTTCATCAGGCGTTTGAGGATTTGGATTTGACCGGCGTGGTAAAGATCATGCGACGCGATCCCGTACACCTCGGCCTTGATCGGCCAGCGCGAATGCCAGGCGAGCCGGCCGAGGTCCCTCGCGCGCAGCCCGGCGATGGCGCGGCGGAGTAGGCGGTGCTGCTCATCGAGCAGCGCGCGGTCGCGCTTCCAGGCAGCCTCGTTTGCCGGGCGGGGCGGATCGAACCAGTTGTGTCCTTCGCGCGGGAACGTGATCTCGGCGTCGCTTAGCAGGCGGCGCCGCACCATGCACTTCCAGTACGCGGTATGCAGCACGAGATCCCAAATGGAGTGCCGGCCGCGACCAGGGCGCCACAGCGCGTCTCGAGCGCTGACGCCGCGGAGCGTGCCCTTGAGCGGCGTGCCGTGCCACGCCGGCGGCTTGTAGGCCTGGTCGAACACTTCCAGCAGTAGCCGGACTGCCTGATCCACGCTCACCCTCCGCGCCGCAGCAGCGCGTATTCCTTCTTCCCTTTGCGGAGCAGCAGATTGCGACCGCCGATCCAGTCTCCTGCGGCGATCGTCCGCCCCACGTCGTCGATCCGCTGCTGGTTGACGTAGATCCCGCCCTGCTCGATGCTGCGGCGCGCTTCGCTCTTGGACTTGGCGAGGCCGGCGCGCGCCACGAGATCCACCAGCGGCACGTCGGCGCCCGCTTCGATCGTAACCGTCGGGATCTCACCGGCCAGGACGTCGAACACGCGGGGGTGCACTTCCGCCTGCTCGTCACCGAACAGAATCGCGGACGCCGCCTGCACACCGTCGAGCACCTCGGCGCCGTGTACCAGCGTGGTCACGGTGGCCGCGAGCGCGCGCTGGGCCGGCCGTTTGGCGGGGTTGTCCCGCTGCTGCGTCATGAGCTGCGTGATGTCCTGGGCCGCGAGATGTGTGAAGAGCTTCAGGTACGACTCGACATCGCGGTCGTCTGTGTTGATCCAGAACTGGTAGAACTTGTACGGCGACGTGAGGGCCGGATCGAGATAGATCGCGCCCTCTTCGGTTTTGCCGAACTTCTTGCCGGAGGCCATCGTCACCAGCGGCGCAACGAGCGCATGCGCCTCGGCGTTTTCGATGCGGCGAATCAGGTCGACGCCGGCCGTCATGTTGCCCCACTGATCGCTGCCACCCACTTGCAACGTGCATTTGCGCTCGCGAAACAGATGCAGGAAATCGTACGCCTGCAGCAGCATGTAGCTGAATTCAGTGTACGAGAGGCCCGATTCGAGGCGTGCTTTCACCGATTCCTTCTGTAGCATGATGTTTACGGTGAAGTGTTTGCCGACGTCGCGCAGGAAATCGATCAATGATTGCGCGCCCAGCCACTTGGCGTTGTCGAGCAGCAGCGCGGCGGTCGGTCCCGCGCCGAATTCGAGAAAGCGCGCCATCTGGTCGCGCTGGCGCTGCAGATTCTCCCGAATCTGCTCCTTCGACAGCAGCGGCCGCTCGCCTGCCTTGCCCGATGGGTCGCCGATCAGCCCCGTGCCGCCACCCATCAGCACGATCGGCCGGTGGCCGGCCCGTTGCAGGTTTGCGAGCAGCATCAACGGCATCAGATTGCCGAGCTGCAGGGAGGGGGCGGTGGGATCGAAGCCGCAGTAGGCGGTGACCGGCCCCTTGGCGAAATGGGCCGCGAGGCCGGGCGTGGCCTGCTGCGCAAAACCCCGCCACTCCAATTCCTGTAACACGTTAGGCGTCGTCATGGCGGCGAATCTATCGCCTTGCTAGGTTGTTACACAGATGGCTTCCTCGACACCATTTTCGTCGACCCCCGCCGCTGCCGCAGCTCGCCGCCCCTGGATCATTCGCTGGTGGTACGATCCGACCCAGCGGCGCCGCGTGATCATTGCGACCGTGCTGGCCCTGTTGTACGGCAGCGGCTTGGCGTATGGCTCCTGGACCCGCGTCTGTGCCGCCGAGCGCTGCCCCAGCATCACACGGATCGACCCCCGCAACGGGCGCAACGTCCAGCTGCAGACGTCGAAGGTCTACGCGGCGGACGGGCGGCTGATCACCGAGCTCGGGATCGAGCGCCGCACGGTCTTGCCGCTCGAGCAGATCCCCGCGCACGTGCGTCAGGCGTTCATTGCGACCGAGGATAAACGCTTTTACAGCCATCACGGTATCGACTACTGGCGCATCCTGGGCGCGCTCAAGGCCAACGTCACGACGCTGCACTACGCGCAGGGCTTTTCGACGATCACGATGCAGCTCGCGCGCAACGTGTTTCCCGAGCATCTCGGTAAGGAGAAGAAGATCGCCCGCAAGCTGCGGGAGGCGCGGGTCGCGGTCGAGTTGGAGCGCAACTTCCCCAAGGATACGATTCTCGAGCTGTATCTGAATCAGATCAGCCTTGGTCCCAACGTCGCGGGCGTCGAGGCCGCCTCGCAGGTGTTCTTTGGAAAATCGGCGCGCGACCTGAACGTCGCAGAAGCCGCCACCCTGGCGGCGCTTCCGAAAGCCCCGGGCACCTACAATCCCCGCACGCACCCCGACCGCGCGGTGCGGCGGCGCAATGTCATTCTCAACCTGATGCGCGATCAGGGGTTCCTGAGCAATGAGGATGCCGAGTTCTGGAAGGCATACCCGCTGGTCCTGACGACGCGCCGTACCAGCTACGGCGACGTCGCCCCGTACTTCGTCGAGTGGCTGCGGTCGGCGTTCCTCGAGCCTCGCTTCGGCCGCGATCTGTACGAGAAGGGCCTGCGGATCTACACCACGCTCGATCTGGACATGCAGGAGGCTGCGGAGCAGGCGCTGCAATCGCAGCTCGATGAGATCGAGGGGGGGGTGTACTCGAACGGCAAGTTCGAGGGCACGCCGTACCGCGAGTATGTCGAGCAGGGCCGCACGACGCCGGACGACCAGGGACCGTTCGCCCCCTACCTCCAGGGTGCGCTGCTCGCCCTCGACGCGAGAACGGGCAATATCCTCGCGATGGTTGGCGGCCGCGACTTCGTGGATTCGAAATGGAATCGCGTCACCCAGTCAGCGCGCCCGCCGGGCTCCACGTTCAAGCCGTTCGTGTACTCGGCCGCCGTGC
Source organism: Gemmatimonadales bacterium (assembly GCA_036781225.1). Taxonomy (GTDB): domain Bacteria; phylum Gemmatimonadota; class Gemmatimonadetes; order Gemmatimonadales; family GWC2-71-9; genus 20CM-2-65-7. Next base: position 11,952 of record DAIQBJ010000021.1, read on the forward strand.
GCGCGGGCCACCCGGTTACGGAGATGCTGGACGACTCGCCGCTCAATCCGCCCGTGATCCAGCTCGACAGCTCGCGCTGGCAGCCCAAGGATTACGACGACACGACGCTCGGCGCGATCCCGATGCGGCAGTCGCTCTACCTCTCGCGCAACCTCTCCACCATCAAGCTGGGCATGGCGCTGGGTGAGCAGACGGTGATCGGCGAGGCGCGCCGCTACGGCATCACGACGCCGTTGCCGCCCTATCCGTCGATTCACATCGGCGCGCGCGAGACGAAGCCCATCGAGCTGATCGCCGCATACACCGCCTTCGCGAATGGCGGCACGCGTGTCGACCCGATCGGGATCCAGCGTATCGAAGACCGGCAGGGCAACATCCTGTACCAGTCCACCGTCAAGCGCGAGCAGGTGATGGATCCCGAGCACAACTGGCTGATGCTCGACATGATGCGGGACGTGATGCGCTGCCAGCCGGGCTCCGGCCCACACCGCTGCGGCACCGCTGCGGGTGCAGTCGGCGGATTGCGGATCCCGATGGCGGGGAAGACCGGCACGACCGACGATTACACCGACGCCTGGTTCGTGGGCTTCACGCCGGAGATTGTGACCGGCATCTGGATCGGCTACGACCTGCAGCGCCGCATCATGAACAACGCAGGCGGCGGCCGCATCGTCGCGCCGGCATGGACGAAGTTCATGCGCGACGTCTACGAGCGCCGTCCCGCGCCGGCCGACTGGGCCCGCCCCGACGATCTCGTCACGCGCGAGGTGGACTGGTCGAACGGCTTCCTCGCGACGCCGTTTTGTCCCCTCGAGGTCCGGCGCTGGGAGTGGTTCTATCCGGGCACCGAACCCACGCAGGTGTGCCAGGTGCACTCACCGTTCGGTGTTGGGGTCACGCCATAGGACACCACTGGCGCAGAATCTTTCCCTTCTTTTCTTCTCTCGAATTCACGGAACGAGCGGGCATGTCATCCTGAGCGCCGCAGGCGCGAAGGACCTGCTTGCGGATCCAAGCAGGTCCTTCGCTACGCGCGCGTGCCGCGCGCTGCGCTCAGGATGACAATGCGCGCGCCCGTTGAGAAAGACAAGAAGACAATGAGGGCTTCCGCGCTGTGGCTCTGAGGATCCGCGCTGGCCGCGTTCATCCCCTGACAGCACCGTCAATCGAGGACGGAGCCGTTCTTGTCGATGCCGCTGGACGCATTGCCGCAATCGGTCCGCATGCACGCGTGCCCGAGCCGCGAGGCGTACAGTCCCTCGACTTTCCCGATGCTGAGCTGATGCCCGGGTTGATCAATTGCCACACCCATCTCGAGCTGACGCACCTGGGCGGTGGAGCGAAGCACGCAGAGCCCGAGTTCCTGAAGTGGATTCGGCGCATTCGCGAGCTGAAAGACGCGACGAGCGCCGAGGCATTCCACGAGGCAGCGCTCGCGGGGATCCGGGACAGCTGGGCCCGCGGCGTCACGTGCATCGCCGAAACAGGGAGCACCGGCGGCGTGATGCGCGCGCTCCACGATCTCGGCGGTCGCGGAATCGTGTATCAGGAGGTGTTTGGCCCTGATCCAGCGACATGCTCGGCGAGTATGACGGAGCTGGAATCGGCGGTCCGGCAACTTCGGGGTCTGGCAACTTCGCAGCTGTTCGTGGGCGTGTCGCCGCATGCGCCGTATACCGTGAGCGCGCCCCTCTATGAAGCGGTTGCGGTGTTGGCGCGACGCGATCAATTGCCGATCGCCGTCCACGTGGCCGAGTCGAAGGAAGAGATGGTGTTCGTGCACGAGGGGGCAGGGCCATTCGCGGAGGCGCTGGAGGCGCGCGGCATCGTCGTCGTGCCCCACCGTATGACACCGGTCGCGTATCTCGTGCAACGTGGCGTCATCCAACGTGGCACGTTGTGCATCCATTGCGTCCAGGTGAACGAATCGGATGTCGAGCTGTTGCGCGCGCTCGGCGCGTCTGTGGCGCATTGTCCCCGGTCCAACGCAGCGCATCAACACGGCCGCATGCCGCTGCGGTTGTTCCGCGATGCCGCCGTGCCGGTCGGCCTCGGCACGGACTCGGTCGTCAGTGTGGGAGACCTGGATCTGTGGGCAGAAGCCGAGGCCTCGGGCTTGCGCGGCGAGGCCGCAGTGCGAACGCTTACAATAGAAGGCGCGCGGGCGCTCGGCTGGGAGTCGGAAATCGGATCATTGGAAGTCGGAAAGGTCGCAGATTTGGCCGTTTTCCCTTTCGCCGCCGATGCACCTCGCCGCCCTTCGCCGCCCCTCGCCGCGCTGACAGTAGTCAGCGGCCGGATCGTGCATCAAATTTCCGCCCCATGAAAACGCAGCGTCACGCGGCCATCCTGCGCATCATCCGGGGCGAAACGGTGGGCAGTCAGGAGCAGCTGCGCGAGCGGCTGAAGGCGGGGGGGTTCAACGTGACGCAGGCGACCTTGTCGCGCGACATCCGGGAGCTGGGACTGGCCAAGGTCGCCGCACCGGACGGCGGATCGCATTACGCGGCGGCGCCGGAAGGAGCGCCGGGCGTCCGTCCCCATCTGGAGCAGCTGCTTCCTACCATGCTCGTTTCCGCCGAGGGCGTCGGACCGCTGCTCGTTCTCAAGACGACGACGGGCGCGGCCCAGGCGCTTGCACTGGCGCTGGACGGCGCCGGTTGGAGCGAGATCATCGGCACCATCGCCGGCGATGATGCCATCCTCGTCATCACTCGCAGCGAGCGAGGCCGCCGCGCCGTCCAGGTGCGGCTGCAGGAGCTCGCGGGACTTCCTGCATGAAAACTCACTGGCCCGTCATTGCTCTCCTGTTTGCCGCAAACTCTTGTACGGCGCAGTCACAACCTCCAGCACCACCACCGTCCTCCCCCGTCCAGAATGCTCTGACCGATGCCGAGAAGACCGCCGGGTGGCGGCTCCTGTTCGACGGACAGACCACCGCGGGCTGGCGGAACTACGGCAAGAAGACGATCTCCGATGGTTGGCAGGTCCAGGACGGCGCGCTGACGCGCACAGGCGCCGGCGGCGACATCATCAGCAACGACGAATTCGGCAACTTCGAGCTGTCGCTCGAATGGAAGATCGAGCCCGGCGGCAATAGCGGCATCTTCTATCGCGCGAGTGAGGACTCTGACGAGATCTACTGGAACGCGCCCGAAATGCAGGTACTCGATGACGCGAAGCACCCCGACGGGCAGAACCGCCTCACATCGGCCGGAGCGGCGTACGATCTCTATCCCGCTCCGGCCCGCGTCGTGAAGCCGGCGAACGAGTGGAATGCCGTTCGCATCGTTGCCAGCGGCAACCACATCGAGCAGTGGCTCAACGGCGTGAAGGTCGTCGAGTACGACATCGGCAGCCGCGATTGGGACGCGAAGGTCGCCGGCAGCAAGTTTGCGCCACACAAGAAATTCGGGCGGAATCCGCAGGGACACATCGGATTGCAGGATCACGGCAACATCGTCGCCTTCCGCAACATCAAGATTCGGGTGCTGCCATGAAGAAACAGTCCCGCAGA
>DAIQBJ010000021.1:15568-19806 GCA_036781225.1 Gemmatimonadales bacterium
CCCTCCCACCCCATTTCGCGCCGCAAGTTCGTCGGCGACGTCGCGGCAGGCGTCGCGTTCACGATTGTGCCGCCGCACGTGCTCGGGGCGCGTGGCCGCAACCGCCTCGCGCCGAGTGACAAGCTGAACATCGCGTGTATCGGCGTCGGGGGCATGGGTGCGAACGACGTGCGCGGGGTGGGGAAGACCGAGAACATTTACGCGTTGTGCGACGTGGACGAACGGCAGGCGGCGCAGTCGGTCACAGCATTTCCCCTGGCGAAGCGCTTCAAGGATTTCCGGGTGATGCTCGATAAGGAAGGAAAGAGCATCGACGCCGTGACCGTCTCGACGCCCGATCACACCCACACGGTCGCGGGCATGACGGCGATGAAGCTCGGCAAGCACGTCCGTATTCAGAAACCACTGGCTCGGACGTTGTGGGAAGTGAAGCAGCTCGAGGATGCGGCGCGGAAGTACAAGGTCGCGACGCAGATGGGGAACCAGGGCCACGCCGAGGAAGGGACGCGTCAGATCCGCGAGTGGGTGGAGGCCGGCACGATCGGCACCGTGCGCGAGATCCAGCTGTGGACCAACCGGCCGATCTGGCCGCAGGCACTCGATCGCCCACTCGATGAGTACTACACGCCGTCGTGGCTCGACTGGGATCTGTGGTTGGGCCCGGCCCCGGAGCGCCCCTATCACCCGGCCTACGCGCCGTTCAAGTGGCGCGGCTGGTGGGATTTCGGGACGGGAGCGCTGGGCGACATCGCCTGCCACTCGATGGATGCGTCGTTCTGGGCGCTCGACCTGGGTTATCCGACCCGGATCGAAGCTGAATCGACCAAGCTGTTCAGTGAGACCGCGCCCGCCTGTTCACGCATCACCTACAGTTTCGCCGCCAAGGGCAGCCGGCCCGCAGTCACCGTGGTATGGCGCGACGGCTCGCTCTATCCGCCACGCCCCAAGGAGATCACGGATCCGCTCGCCTGGCCGTTCGATACCAGCGGACAGCTTTGGATCGGCGATTCGGGGAAACTGATTGCGGGGATCTACGGGGAGAATCCGAAGCTGCTCGATCCGGCGAAGCAGGCGGAGATCACCGCGCATCCGCCCGCGCAGAAGTATCCGCGCACCGAAGGCAGCTACGCCGAATGGATCGCCGCCTGTAAGGGGGGGGCGCCCGCCGGCTCCAACATCCCCGACCATGCCGGCCCGCTCACCGAGATGGTGCTGCTCGGCAATCTGGCGGTGCGCACGGCACAGCCGATCGATGTGGATCCCAAGACGGGGGCGGTGCTCACTCCCGCTATCCCGGACGAGTACGTGAAGCCGCGCTATCGAGCGGGCTGGTCATTCTAGTTCGTGCTTCGGGGCAGGTGTTCGGTGTCAGGGGTCAGGGAGAGATATCCCTGAAACCAAACACCTAACACCTGCCCTTGCGGTCCCCAGCCAGAGGCTTGTATTTTTATGCACCCATATGCATAAACAAACCACCGGCCGTCCCGGCACCGGTCCTCTCGTCGTGCTCGCGTACTCAGGCGGGCTCGACACCTCCGCGATTGTCCCCTGGCTGCGCGAGCAGTACGCCGCGCGTGTGGTGTGCTTCGCGGCGGACGTAGGGCAGGGACTGGGTGAGCTCGACGGACTTGTCGCCAAGGCCAAACGGTCCGGCGCCGAAGACTGCATCATCGAAGATCTGCGTGAAGAGTTCGTCCGTGACTTCGTCTTTCCGACGCTGCGTGCCGGTGCGATCTACGCGCGCACCTATCTGCTCGGCACCTCGATGGCCCGACCGCTCACCGCGGCGCATCAGGTCGCCGTCGCCCAGCGCCTCGGCGCCGACGCGGTGGCGCACGGCTGCACGGGGAAGGGCAACGATCAGGTCCGCTTCGAGCTGACCTACGCGGCGCTCGCACCCGAGCTGCAGATCATCGCGCCGTGGCGCGAATGGAAATTCCAGAGCCGCGAAGATCTGATCAACTACGTGCACGCGAAGGGCGTTCCGGTTCAGGCGACGGCGGAGAAGCCGTATTCCACCGACCGCAACCTCTGGCACTGCTCGCACGAGGGCGGCATTCTGGAAGACCCGTCGCAGGAAGCTCCCGAGCACATCTTCGTGATGACCAAAAACCCGATCACGGCGCCGGACGAGCCGGTCGTCGTCACGATCGGCTTCGAAGAAGGCAATCCCGTCAGTGTTGATGCGGTCCCGCTTGGTCCTGTTGAGCTCCTCGAACAACTGAATGAAATCGCCGGCGAGCATGGCGTCGGCCGGGCCGATGTCGTGGAGGATCGCCTGGTCGGCATGAAGTCCCGCGGCGTGTACGAGACGCCCGGCGGCACCGTGCTGTATGCCGCGCATCGCGAGCTGGAACAGATGGTGCTCGACCGTCGCACGCTCAGGCTGAAGGATGAGCTGGCGCTGCGCTACGCCGATCTCGTCTACGACGGGCGTTGGTGGACGCCGGAACGTGAGGCGCTCGATGCGCTGGTCACGGCCACGCAGAAGAACGTCACGGGCTCCGTTCGCCTGAAGCTCTTCAAGGGCAACGTCATCGTCGCGGGCCGCGAAAGCCCGTACGCCTTGTATCAGCCGTCGTACGCGACGTTCGGCAAGGACAACGTCTACAATCAGAAGGACGCCGAAGGCTTCATCCGTCTCTACGGTCTCGCATCGCGCATCGCGGCGGGTCTCGCAGCCGAACGCACGGATGTCCCAGCGAGCTGATACTCCGGCGCATCACATGTGGGGTGGGCGCTTCGCTCTGGGGCCGAGCGAAGCGCTCGACGCTTTGAACCGCTCCCTCCCGGTCGATCATCGCCTCTGGCCACAAGACGTTTTCGCAAGCAAGGCGTGGGTTCACGCGCTCTGCCGCGCGGGCGTGTTGTCAGCTGCTGAAGAGACGCAGCTGCTAGACGGCCTCGATCGCGTCGCCGATAAGCTCGCCGACGGTGCGGCCGTGGGCGCGCCGGACGAAGACGTCCACACGCTGGTCGAGCGTCTGCTGTATGCCGAGGTCGGCGCGGTGGCCGGGAAGCTGCACACCGGCCGTTCGCGGAACGACCAGGTCGCCACCGATTTGCGACTGTGGACGCTGACCGCGATCGATGAGCTGGATGCCGCCGTCGCCGCGCTCGGCCGCACCCTCGTCGCCAAGGCGAAGGACGGGCTGGACGCGATTCTGCCCGGCTATACGCACGGCCAGCGCGCGCAGCCGGTGCGCTGGGCGTACGTACTGCTGGCGCACGCCTGGCCGCTGGTGCGCGACCGACAGCGCCTGGCCGACGCGCGGCGCCGCACGTCCGAGCTGCCGCTCGGCTCGGGTGCGCTCGCCGGCTCCGGCTTCCCGGTGGATCGCGTGCTCCTCAAAGAAGCACTCGGCTTCCGCGCTGTCTCGCCGAATGCGCTCGATGCCACCGGCGATCGCGACTTCGTCGCCGAGGTGCTGTTCGCCATCGCGCTGATCGGAACGCACCTCTCGCGACTCGGCGCCGAGCTGATCACCTACGCGAGCGGTGAATTTGGATTCGTGACCCTGGCCGACGACTTCAGCACGGGCTCGAGCCTGATGCCGCAGAAGCGCAACCCGGACGTGTTCGAGCTCGCGCGCGGGAAAGCCGGCCGCATGTTCGGCGACCTGGTCGCCCTGCTCACAACGCTGAAGGGAATCCCGGCCGGTTATCAGAAGGACCTGCAAGAGGACAAGGCGCTGCTGTTCGATGCGTGCGACACCCTGTCGGCTGTGCTACCCGCCGTCACCGGCGCGATCGATACGCTGACCGTGAACGCGGAACGGATGGCCGCGGCGCTCGACCCCGCCATGCGGGCCACCGACCTCGCCGATTTGCTCGTCGACGCGGGTGTGCCGTTCCGTGAAAGCCACGGACTGATCGGCAAGCTGGTACGCGCGGCCGAGGAGGCGGGTGTCACGCTCGACAAGGTGCCCGCCAATGTCGCGACGGCGATTCATCCGGCTCTGGCGCCCGCGTTGGCGCAACTTGGGACATGGGAAAAGAGTGTCGAAAGCCGTGCCACGCCTGGAGGTGCGTCCCGCGCTTCGGTGGAGTCGCAAATCGAAGAGCTACGCCGCGCTTTCCAGCCCGGAGGGAATGGCTAAACGCCTCACTTGCTGCAAGTTGCCGTTCGGTATTAGCATATCGGATGCGCTGCCTAGCCCTCAACGCCTCGTTCGAGCCACTGACCATGGTGCCCGTGCGCCGGGCGCTGCGGCTGGTTATCGACGGCAAGGCCGAGG
>DAIQBJ010000022.1:0-12087 GCA_036781225.1 Gemmatimonadales bacterium
GAGGCCGGGAAGGCGCGGGGAGTAGGACGATCCGAGAGCCAGGAGACCTGCCCGGACGCGCGACCACCTCAACCCAGTCTTCGAGGGAGGACTTGGACATGTCGGAACGCGACTACAATCTCGGTGCGCAGAAATTCCCGGAGCAGATCGAGCTCTGCGGCGTATGCGGACGCCGCGTGCATCGGCTGCCGCCTGACGAGACCCGCCTCTACTGTGAGAAGTGCGGCCAGGCTCAAAAGCAGCCAACCGTCGTCTACCGGCGGGTGACGCTATGAAGCCGATGACGCGGACCGATGCTCGGTGGATCCATGTGCTATGGATCGGATTATTGACGGCTATCAGTGCGGGCTTAACGGCGGGCTACACGTGCGTTGTGCCGTTCGCCGCGCTCGGTGTCGCGGCGGCGATGACACTGCCGAGACGACAGGCGCTCGTTTGCATCATCCTCGTGTGGCTCGCGAACCAAGCGGCTGGTTTTGGCCTGATGAGCTACCCGTGGACGCTCAACACGATCGGGTGGGGCGCCGTCATCGGCGCCGCAGCTCTGACGGGCACGCTCGCCGCGCAGTGGCTGCTCCGGAGCCTTCAAGGCTGGCGCTCGAGCATTCAGACCGTGATCGTCTTCGTGGTCGCGTTTTCGGTGTACCAGGCAATCCTCTACGCCGCCGCCGTCTCAATGCTCAGCGGCACCGCGGCCTTCGCGCCGGCAATCGTTGCGCAAGTTCTCGGCGTGAACGTCGTGACGTTCGGCGGGTTGTGGGGCCTGAGCCAGCTCGTGACGGTCGCGCTCTCGAGTTATCGGCGACGCGTTTCGGCTTCGCCAGCACGTTTCGCCTAGCGGCCGTTCGAACCGGAACGCGCGATGAGCCATCGCATCGCGTCCCTGCTACCGTCTGCTACGGAGATCGTCTGCGCCGTCGGCGCGGCGGAGGATCTCGTCGGAATCTCGCACGAGTGCGACTTTCCCGAGAGCGTGCGTGGTCTCCCGGCGCTGACGCGTGCGCGCTTGCGCGCGGTGAGGGGCAGCCGCGCCATCGACCAAGATGTGCGGTCGATCCTCCAGCACGCGCTAGCGGTCTACGAGATCGAGCTTGCGCGGCTGGAAGAGGCCCGGCCCGATGTCATCGTCACCCAGGATCTCTGCGACGTCTGCGCGGTCTCGTTCAGTGATGTCTGCGCGGCTACTGCCAAGCTGATCCATCAGCCGACTCGCATCGTCAATCTCCATCCGACACGTCTGGACGACATCTGGGACGATATCGTTCGCGTTGCTAACGCGCTGGAGCGCAGCTCCAAAGGCACTGAGGTCGTCGCCGCGCTTCAGCGTCGTGTCTCGGATATCACCCGTCGCAGCTCGGCCCGCGCCGACCGTCCCAGAGTCGTGTCGATCGAATGGCTCGACCCCGTGATGATCGGTGGGATGTGGATGCCTGAGCTGATCGAACGAGCAGGCGGAATCCCGCTGGGGACGAGGTCCGGCGATCATGCGCCGACGCTGACGACGGATGCATTGCATGCACTAACTCCGGACGTCGTGCTGATCAATCCGTGCGGCTTTCCCCCGGATCGCACCCTCGAAGAGATCTCGTTACTGCGCACGGCACTGCCTTGGGCCGCCTGGCCTGCTGTTCTCGACGGCCGCATCTACGTCGTGGACGGCAACGCTTACTTCAATCGACCGGGGCCGCGTATCGTCGAGTCGCTCGAAATCCTCGCTGCATGTTTGCATCCCAAGGGATTCGACGACTTTCGGGAGAAGCACGCCGGCTCCGTGTTTCGAATCGATGAGCACCTCAGCCAGCACGCCATCTGAAGCGGCCCGAAGATCGCTCCGGGGCGCTGTCTGGCATCTCAGCGCAAATTCCCCGTGTGGCCGAGCGAGTAGCGGCCCGGTTGCGGCCAGACGGTGAGGCCGTGTGGCTCCTTGCCGACTTTCACGAACTTGACCTCGCCGCTTGTGGTGTCGATCGCGTACACAACGTCATCGAAACGACCGGCGAGCCACAACGTCCTTCCGTCTGCGCTGACATTTCCCATGTCGGGGCTGCCGCCCCCGGGAATCGGCCATGTGGCGACGACCGTGCGGCTGGCGAAATCGATCACCGAGACGCTGCCCTTGCCCTTCGGGGGGCCGTAGACCTTGTGCGATGCGCGATTCGCGACGTAAAGCTTCGTGCCGTCGCGGCTGGGATAGAGCCCATGAGTTCCGATGCCCGTGGGAACGAAGCCGATCTCGACGAACTTGTCACCATCGATCACGAACACACCGTCCGCATGCATGTCGGCGACGTAAAACACACGCCCATCGGGCGAGATCCGGATGTCCTGCGGCATGCCGCCCCTGGAAAGCTTGAGATAACCGACCACTTTGCGATTGACGAAGTCGATCTTGGCGAGAGATCCACCGAACTCGCAGGTGAAGATCGCATAGCGCCCATCAATCGAGAAGTCAGCGTGGTTGATGCCCGGACACGCCGCGACGGCGAGCGAGCTCTGAAGTTTCATCGTGTGTGGATCACGGAAGTCGAGGCGTTTCAGCGCCTCGGCAACCACGATCGCTGACTTGCCATCGGGCGTGAAGTACATGTTGTAAGGATCGTCGACCGGGATGCTCTTCCCGGGCTTGCCGGTCGTTGGATCGATCGGCGTCAGACTGCCGTCCGAACGGCCCTCGGCATTGTTGGTGACCCACAGCGTCTTGAGATCCCATGAGGGCACGATGTGCTGGGGATTGATGCCGACGCGAAAGCGGTCGACCACCTTGAGTGTGGCCGGATCGATCACGTAGACGTCGTTCGACTGCCGGTTCGGCACATACACGCGCGCGCGCGCGCCCGTGACGGCGGAGCTGAGCTTTCCGGCCCGAGTCTCGCTGTAGAGATTCGTGGGATGAACGACCGGGGGCATTCCGGCGACAGTTTCGATCGCTTGCGCGACGGACGCCGATGCCGACAGCACCAGGGCAAATAGCGCCAGGACAGGTAGAGAGCGGCGAAGCGCGAATGTCCAAGGACGAGTTCGACCGTATGGCAAGGTGATCTCCCTGGTTGGGTCAGAGTCGTTATGGATTTGCGCGCACCGTGAACGAGAATTGGCTTTCCACGATGTGCCCGTCGATCGACAGCACACGGAACTTCACTGTGTAGGAGCCGGGTGCAAGCTCGGGCAGTGCGACCGAGAGCTTCTTGGGATCCTCGGGATCGACGTGCGAGCTGCCCAGGTCCACATGACGCCCGCGTCCGTCGAGCACGGACACGCGCGAGTACGCGGGCTCCAGACGCTCGTTGAACCACAGCTCGGCACGCGCGGGCGGATGCGCGACGACCGCCTGAGCCGCGGGAACCGACTTCACCAGATAGGCGTGCGCCCAGCTCGTGCCAGGCCATAGCGCGAGAAAAAGAACGACGGTGAGCCGGGTGGCGCTCATCGCGCTGGGGATGCTGCTGGCGGCGCCGCGACTTCGAACTTCAAGACCCCGTTGGTGATATGACCGTCGACGGACAGCGCCTTCCATTCGACCCGATAGGATCCAGGCTCTAGAGGCGGCAGGGTATAGATCAGCATGTCGTGCTGTTCCGGCGTGGCCTCGTTTTTGATCAGCAACACCCTCGTCTGCCTGGGCCCGCCGATCAGCATCACCGAGGAGAGACTGGTTTCCAGGCGACCGTTGAATCGAAGGACGAGACGTGATGGCGCAGTGACGGTCGTATCCCCCGCGGGCGTGGATTCCAGTAACAATGCATGAGCGCTCACGCTCGCGGCTCTCGCGAGTACAAGGAATGTCGTCAGCGCCAGGACCGTGCAGGGACTGCGTTTAGCCATGTGATGCGCTCCGCCTCCGCGTTTATCGTTGGAAACTGTCGCCCTCCCACGCGGCGATCGCCGAAGCGATCAACGCCCGAGCGGAATGGTCAAATCAACGAACGGGAATGCTACGAGGCGGTGAGCGGTGGAGCGCGCTGGTGATGCCCGGCGATCGGACGGTCGAGTGGAGCCGAATGCGATTCGGCCTCCGCGAAGACGGTAGCGCTGGCTGGAACATCGAGACAGATTGCATCGGGAGCGAGCGCCGTGAGGTGAGCCGATGCCGAAGCAAACAGACATTCGTCGGCATGGCGTGTTTGCCCCAGATGATGCACCGAGTGCATGCCCGCCTCGAACGCGAACAGCGCAAGAGCGAGGACGAGAACGGTTGCCACGAGCCTTCGACGTTTGACACGAGATGCAACGATCGCGGCCAGGCCGAGGAGGAGCAGTGTAGACAGCGCCGAGAGCGGTGCCTCAGACCCGGCATGCGAGACAGCCTGTTGCAGATCAGCCGGTTGCTGCGAATCGCGCGATGGTGCGTCGGCCAGCCGAACCGCGGAATCGACGGCTGGAACGGGAGTGTGCGCTGACGCAGGTGTTACGACGACCGCTGAAAGGATCGCCAGCGCAAGCAGGCAGATCGAGCGCCACATCGTCAGCATTTTAGCGGATGGGGCCCGTGAAGGCGCCCCATCATTTCTCAGATACCGAGTCTCAGATACCGAGCTGCTTCATCGCCTCCTTGACCTTGGCCTCGCACTCGGCGGTCTTGCCCTGCTTGTCCAGTTGCTCGGCCTCATCGGCCAGTTGGCGCGCGCTGTAGCCAGCGTCGTCGAGCCGGTTGGCCGCCTCGTCGTTCACTTTGACCAGAAGAGCCGTGCATTCCGAGGCCGACGCTGATCCAACGAGGGCGACGAGGACTGCAGCGACGAGGACGATCGTGATTGTGACACGCTCCATCCAGTGACCCCTTTCTCGATACGAAGGATGTGTGATTCGCTGCGGGCCACGAGCAAGGAGGAGGCCACGGCGAGAGCAGCGTCGCCGCAGCGGAATCAGCTACTTGGCGTCAGCGTCGTGGAGTGTCGTATGGGGCAGAATGGGCGCAGTGTGGCCGTTTTGTGTTCTCATCACATGTCACAATGACGGGCGTGAGCGTCCGAGCGGACACGGCGAGACTCGGTGAGCGTCTTCAGTATGCGACGATCCTCTGGAACTCGGCGGAGTGCGTCGTGGCGCTTGTTGCCGGATTCCTGGCTGGGAGCATTGCTCTCGTGGGCTTCGGCTTCGACTCGGCCATCGAGGTTACAAGCAGTGTTGCCGCTGTCTGGCGCTTGCGATCCGATCGCAACGAGGCCGTGCGCGAGGCGGCAGAGCGTCGCACCCTGCGCATCATTGGAGCGTGCTTCCTGGCACTGGCCGTCTACGTCGGCTATGGTGCCGCGCGCGATCTGTTCACGGGAGAGCCGCCGGCGCGCTCGCTACCCGGGATCATCATTGCGGCGCTGTCTCTGGTCGTCATGCCGCTGCTCGTACGGGCGAAGCGACGCGTCGCAATGAAGCTTCGAAGCGGCGCGTTGGAAGCCGAGGCGCGACAGACACGCGTGTGCGCGTTGCTTTCGGCAATCCTCCTGCTCGGGCTCGGGGCGAACGCGGCGTTCGGGTGGTGGTGGGCCGACCCGATCGCGGCACTGGCCATGCTGCCCGTTATCGCTTGGGAGGGCTGGCAGGCGATCAGCGGCAAGACCTGCTGCGACGACTGAGACGCCGCTCGATGGCGTAGACAGACTTGAACAGGCGCCGGGATCGGGCTTAGGATGCGGGTCTCTCGTCGCCCGCTGCCGTTCACCGCCGAAAAGGAGTGGGTTGTCATGAAGCTCTCCTCCATCGTCGCTGCCGCGGTGCTCCTGCTCGTCTCAGCCTCTGTCGCCGTTGCCCAGACCGATTGCACCAAGCTCGTGCCGCCGTCGCCCTGGGGTCCGAACGACCAGACCGGGGCGACGAACCGTGTGACGCCGGCCGTCACGAAAGCGGCGGCGGCCGAGATCCAGGAGGGCAAAGTCATCCCCTTGTCCTATCCGCTCGTGGACGGCGTGCCGCTCTTCGGCACGCGATTCACGAAAACGATCCTCACCGCCACGTCGCTGGCGCCCGGCGCCGCGTTCGGCGAGAACGAGCTGACCTATATGGAGGACACGTGGCTGAGCCAGAGCCACGTGGGGACACATCTCGACGGCCTTGGCCACATCGGGCGCAAGGACTGCTACTTCAATCAGATCGCGATGGGCAAGTACATCAACCAGAACAACATGACCAAGCTCGGCCTCGAGCACCTCAAGTCGTTCGCGACGCGCGGCGTGCTGATCGACGCGGTCAAGGTGCTTCAGCAGTCAGGGAAGTTGAAGGGCAACTCCGCGTGCAAGAAGCCGTGCATCGAGAAAGGCACGGTCCTCACGGCGGCCGATCTCCAGGCCGGCTTGAAGATGTACAACGTCACGCTGCGCGAGGGCGACATCGTCATCATCCACACGGGCTGGGGTGACCTCTTCGAGCAATTCCCCGCGCAGAACGCGACCTACAACTCGGGGGAGCCCGGCATCGGCAAGGACGCTGCGAAGTGGCTCATCGGCCAGAAAGTGGTGGCGGTCGGGTCCGACACGTGGGCCGTCGAGGTCATCCCCGGCGAGGACCCGAAGGAAGCGTTCATCGTCCACAACATGCTGATCACCGACAGTGGCATTCACATCATCGAGAACGTTCGCACGGATCTGATGGCGGCCGAGGCGGCGCGGACGAATCGCGCGACGTTCTTCTTCAACATGACGGTGCCGCGCGCGGTCGGCATGACCGGCAACTTCGTCGGGATCGACGGCATCCGCTAGCAGGGACGCTGTGTTGTTGCCTCATCCGCCGGCGCGTATCGGCGAGCGCCGGCGGACCGCGGTGCTGAGCCTCCTCGTCATCACGGCCGTCCTCGCGGCCCTGCACGCCGGGGCCGCGGACCGCCGCTACACCATCGCGTTCGCGAATCTCACCGAGGAGCCGGGCGCGGCACTCGAGGGTACCGGATTCACCGGGCGCGAGATTCGAGAGAGCTTCGTGCTCGCCGCCCGCGGTTTACCCGTCGACCTCGTCTTCTACGACAACCGGCGCGACGCCCGCACCGCGCTCGACAATGCCGCGGACGCGGCTCGCCGCCGAGTCGATCTCTTCGTCGAATACTTCAACGAGCCGTCCACCAATGACGCCATCGCGCGGACGCTGCGTGAGGCCAGCATCCCGGTGCTCGCCGTCAACTATCCGGTTGGCGATGCGCCGTTGTATACCGCCGATAATGCGGCGGCCGGTCGCATCGGCGGTGAGGCGCTCGGGAATTTCGCCGCGCGCTCGTGGCATGGTGTCAACGTCGTGGGCGTCATTGTCGGTCCGGTGGCCGCGCGGCAGGATCGGCTGGCCGAGCGGGTGCGCGGCGTCACCGACGGTCTACGCAGCCGGCAGCCGTCGATCCGCGTCGTTCAGCTGGACACGCAGGGTAATCCCGCCACGGTCGCGACGCTGATCGGCAAGCTGGTCGCGGCACAGCCGAACACGAAGTTCTTGATCGCCGCACTCGACGACACGACGGCGCTGGCCGCGAAGAGCGCGCTCGAAGCCGCCGGCCGTTTGGCCGACGGCGCCATCGTCGGCTTCGGATGCGATCGGTCGATCCACGGCGGCGCCAGCGATCGCAAGGAGATCGACCCCAGCAATCGCGGCAGTATCGTCGTCGGCTCGGTAGGCTTCTATCTCGACCGTTACGGATATGACGTGCTGCCGCTGGCGCTGCGGATCGTTCGCGGCGAGCCGGTCCCGCCGCGGACGACGACGACGCACCGGCTCATCACTGCGTCCAACGTGTTCAAGGAATATCCGCCGTACGACATGCAGTGACGTCAGCGTGCAGTGACGAAAAAGATGCCCTCGACGCCGGCTCCCGCGGCCGGCGTCGTCGCGAACGTCAGACCTCCGGCGGCGCTGAGGGATACGACCGGATAGAGGCCGAACGCCGCCACCCGATGGCTCGAGCCGAGGTTGTCGCCAAGCGCCACCACGCGATGAGCGCCGCCGCCGGAGGCGACGAAGACACCGACCTGCACCGCGCTGCCGTCTACTGCGGCGGCGAATGCCGTGGCCCCGTCTGCGCCGAGGGCGGGCCAGAGCGAAAAATGCCCGAACGTGCCGCCTCCGGGCGCGGACTCACCGAGCGCGACGACTTTTCGGACGCCCCGATCGTCCACGACAAAGACGCCTTGCTCGGCCTCGGCGTTCTTGAGCATCGCCGTGAACGCGACCGTGCCCGCCTCGTTCAGCGCAACACGCTCGGAGAACTTCGCGAAGATTCCGCCGATCGGCGTCTCGTTTCCGGCGCCCGTGAGCATCCGTACGCTCGAGCCGTCTGCGACGAACACTCCGCCGGGAACGGCGCGGCCCTCGACCACGGCGGCGAATGCCACGCGCCGACGATTGTCGATCGCCGGAGGACCGAAGCCGGCGAACGTGCCGCCGGCCGGTGCCGGATCCCCTTGGGCTACGATCTTCGTCGCCCTGCCACCGACGAACGTATAGATCGCCTCGACGATCTCGCGTCCGCGTCGTACGGAGGCGAGAAACGCGACGTCGCCGCGATCGTTGAGCGCCGGCGCGTCGATTGCCGCGATCGTGCCGGACGTCATTCCTACGGCGGCGCCGCCGGTCAGCACCACCGGCCGCAGGCCGCGCGAATCGCGGATGAAGATGCCTTCGACGGTGCGGCCCCCGACGACCGCCGCCGCGAATGCGACATCGCCGCGCTCATTCAACGCGGGAATCGGGTGACGGCCGAAGCCGGAGAACGTTCCGCCGCCCGGGACGGGATCGCCTTCGGCGACGACGCGAATCGTCCGGCCCTTGCCGGCGAGAAAGAATGCCTCGCTCGCGCTCGAGCGCAACAGGCTGGCGAAGAACGCGATCTGCCCTTTGGTGTTCACGGGCGCGACGATCGGCAACGCTTCGACGCCGAAGTGCTCGAACGTGCCGCCGCCGGGAGCGCGATCGCCGGCGAGCGCGACGGCGCGAATCGTCGATTGCGCCCGGATGCCGCCGACACCCAGGCCCAGCGCGAGGAGGGTCATGACGGCGATGCGGGTCCACGTCGACATGGCGTGACATTATCGCGGCTCCCGCCACGACAACAATGAGGCGATTCCTCGTCGGCCTGACGCTGCTCGGCGGTCTTCTAATGAACGGCGACAGCGCCGCCCAAGAGCCGCGATTTCCGCTGCTCGGCGCCTGCTACTGCCAGGCGGCCCGCGAGCTGCGGTGTGCGGGGGATCTCACCGAGCGTGAGTGCCGTCACCGCTGCGAGCACGAGCTCTGTGACCGCTGGTTCTGGCTCGAGCGCCGGCCATGCTGGAACTGGGGTTACGGAGGTTAGAACTCCTTCTTGAGCCCGCCGAAGAATCCCCTCGGAGGGCCGAACTGCTTTGCGAAGATCCCGACGCCGGTTCCGTCACGCAGCACATAGTCCTGACCGAGGACGTTGATCACGTCGAACCGCGCCTGCATCTTGCCGACGGCGGGCAACTCGAAACGGTGGCTGACGCCGAAGTCGAGCTGCTGGTAGGGCGGATTGGTCGCGTCATTCGGGTGTCTCACCGTGCGTCGCAAACCGCTGCCGGCGACCAGGTCGACGCTGAAGCGCGTCGGGCCCCAGCGATAGCTGAGCCCCGCCGAGGCCGTGATGAGCTGGCTGTGGTCCGTGACGATGTAGTGCTCGTGGATATAGGCCAAGTCATCCGGCGAGAACAGAGCCTGCGCAGAAACGATGCCCTTCGCCACCTGCTGCGCGGCGGCCAGGTTGCCATAGCCGGAGAAATTGCCCGCCACGTATTGCGCGGTCAGCTCGATACCGACGTTCGTCGCATGGTGATAGTTGAAGGGCGTCAGAAACGTCGGAGCGCCGAACTGACCCTCGTCCAGATGGTAGAGCGACTCTTTGTAGTAGGCATCGAGTCCGACCTTCAAGCCAGGGATGATCTGCTGCGTGAGGCCCGCGTCGAAGTAGTGCGCGCGCTCGGCCCGAACGGACCGGTTGATGTCGACCTGCGATTCCGCCGTCGTGCCGGCGAAGCGGGCGAGCGTTGTGGTCGAGACGAATTCCTGGCGCGGCGGCGTGAAGTAACGGGCGTAGCCGGCGTGCACGGTCGTGGTTGGTGTCGCTTCCCACACGACGTTCAGACGAGGACTCAGCTGCCACTCGCTGGTGAACGCTTCGAGACCATCCAACCGCAGCCCGCCGTTGATCGTGACCGTCGGCGCGACGCGCCACGCGTCCTGGAGGTACAGACTATAGGTGTAGCCGGTCTTTCCTCGACTGTCGAAGATCCGGAACGGCTGGTCAGACGTCGGCGTGCCGTCCACCGCCGGAAGCACGTCCGAGGACGACTGGACGCTGGTCCGCTCCGCCGCAAAATACGCGCCGCCCTGCAGGCTGTGCGTCGACGTCAACGCGTACGTGCCGTCGAGCTGCAGCCCGGTAGCAATGCTGCTGCGGTCGACACGTTGGGCGATGCCGTTGAACATCAGGTCGGCGAGCCGGTCCGGGCGAAACGACACCGTGCTCCACCGGGCGAACGTCGACGCCTGTGCACTCAGGCCGCCCGCGGTCTTCACATAGGACAGAACCGCGAAGTGATTCTGCTCGAGCTGAGTCTCGTCGATCTTCGTCGAATCGAACGCAGAGATGCCGTTCACGGTGAAGGTCGGCATGACACCGGGACGGTTCGGGATCTCGAAGTGCCCGACGAAGCTGCCGACGATGGCGCTCACCCTGCTCGTCGAGTCGAGCAGATACTCGAAGTAACCGAAACCCTGGCCTTGCCGCGTTTCGTCGTGGATCGCGCCGCCGGGAGTGGCGGGCGAGATGCCGATGTCGTTTTGTAGATAGTTCCCGGTCACGAAGTACGCGAATCGTCCGAGCCTTCCCCCGTACTCCGCGCTCGGTTGCATCCACGACTGGCTGCCTCCGTACATCGAGACGTATCCGCCTGCGTCGAAGACACCGCTCTTCGTCTGGATGTCGAAGATCCCCGTGGTGCGCAGCCCGTACTCGGCCGGAAGCGCGCCGGTCAAGAGCGTGATCGAGCTGGCGAAGCGGGGACTCAGGCCGCCGGCGTGGCTAAAGAGCGTCGCGCCTTCGGGCAAGATGATCCCGTTGATCCGGTACTGGACGTTGCCCATCTGCTCGCGCACGTGGATGCCGCCGGCGCTGGCGGAATCCTGGCTCACCCCGGGCGCCTGAAGCAGCACGCGGTTCAACGGGTTGTTCTCGCCGCCGGGCTGGCTCTCGATGTCCTTCGTTGTGATCTCATAGGTCGACGCGCCGCCGCGCGGCTGAATCTTGATGCGCTCCTCCTCGAGCTGCTTCGCGACAACACGGAGCGGCTCGAGGACGACCGAGGCGAGCACCAGGTCGACGGTCGTCCCTTCCGCAGTGGTCACCGTGACGATCGTGCTTACGGGCTCGAAGCCCTCCTTGTCTGCGACGAGCCTGTACGCGCCTGGCGGCGCCTCGCGAAACGTGAACGCGCCCTGCTCGTCGGCAGTGGTGGTCGCCACGACGTCGCCGGCGATCGTCTCGAGTCGCAGACGGGCACCCGCGAGCGGCCGGCCCTCTGCGTCTTTCACGCCACCCGCTACCACGCCCGGGGGTGGCGCCGCTTGCGACGCGACGGCCATCATCATGACGAGCAATGGCACGAGCAAGGAGCAAAGCGACACGCGCATGCTCACCCCTGAGCACGAGATTAGGAAGTACGGATCAGGATCAACCGGCTGGCCCGCGACGGGTGCACCGGTTCACCGCGGGAGCGAAGCGCTAGGCGTTGGGCGGCGCGCGGGGAGCGTCAGGCGACGCGACGACGGCGGGATATGTTGGGGTCCACGCAGCTTCCGGCTCTCTCCGCACCGCCGCGACAAGCAAACTGCGGGGCCCGAGTACGGGCGCGACCGCAACCGAGTGCGCCGCATCGTGCTGGAGCGGACAATCCGGGCTGCAGAACCCGGGCTGGCTGCGGTCCTCGTCGAGCGCAGACGGCATGCCGGCCACCAGAACCAGCGCCACGAGGGCGACTACGACAGTAATCGTATACGCAGAGCGACCCGTGCGGGCAGGCCGATCAGTCGGTTGGCGAAGGCGTGTCAGCCACAAATTGGAGCGGCAACCATAGCAATATGCCCGGTCGCGCGCAACCCGCGTGGTGT
>DAIQBJ010000022.1:12187-18956 GCA_036781225.1 Gemmatimonadales bacterium
CTCGCCCAATCGGCCGCCGGCCGCGCGGACTATCATTGGCTCGTCGGGATGTCGTCAATGACGGTTACCGAAGCACCGAAGGAGGATTAGTGTCATGCCGCCTACGAAGCTCGCGCACGTCGTGTTCCAGACCAATCGGATCAAAGAACTCCGCGACTGGTACTGCGCCGTCCTCGGAGGTCATGTTGTCTACGAAAACCCGCATCTCTCGTTCGTGACGTACGACGATGAGCACCACCGTGTCGCATTTGTCGACTTCGGGGCGTTGAGCGCACGGGATCCGAATACCGAGTTGATGGTGAAGGCCACCGAGCAGCCGGGGCTCCATCACGTGGCGTTCACGTTCGGGTCAATGGAAGAATTCCTCGACAACTACGTGCGGCTGCGCGACCGCGGGATCAGGCCCTTCTTCTGCGTCAACCACGGTCCGACGACGTCGATGTACTACCGCGATCCGGACGGCAACCGCGTCGAGCTCCAGATCGACAACTTCGAGACGGCGGAAGAGGGTCAGGAGTGGATGCACTCCGAGGCGTTCGATCGCAATCCGGTCGGCGTGGAGTATGACCCCGACGAGCTCGTGATCAGGTTCCGGTCGGGCGTCCCGGTAACGGAGCTGGTGAAGCGCGACTGACCGTGAGTCGACGACGCGCCCGCCGCTATGATAGGCGGGATGAGTGAACCGTCCGCGCGGCCCGCCGAGTTGGTGCCGGACACCGGACTGACGATCCGGCAGTACTACATCATGGTGGGGCTCGCCGCCTTCGTGACCACCTTTGCTCAACCGGGGGTGATCGGCCGCCTGCCGTTCGCGCTGTTGCTCAAGAATCAGCTTCACTTCAACGCGGAGACGCTCGCGGGCTTCATGTTCATCGTGACGTTCGCGTGGAGCGTCAAGCCGATCGCCGGCATCCTGTCGGACTCTTTCCCCCTCTTCCGGACCCGACGGCGGCATTACATGCTGTTCGGATCTGGCCTTGCCGCGATCTGTTGGCTCCTCATGGGCGTCGTTCCGAAGCACTACTGGCCGCTGCTGCTCGCCGCGGCGGGTGCGAACGCGTTCATGGTCGTCGCCAGCACGGTGATGGGCGGTCTGATGGTGGAAGCGGGACGTAAGTACAGCATCTCGGGTCGGATCACGTCGATCCGTCAGACGCTCCAGAGCGCAGTGTCCGTTGGCAATGGGCTGGTCGGTGGCTATCTCGCAACGATGGCGTTCGGCTGGATCGTCGGCATCGCGGCCGGGCTCCTGACCGTGCTGTGCGTCGTGACGTTCTTCGTCCTGACCGAACGGCCCGCGGCGACGCGCGACGTCGACGTGTTGCAGAATGCCGGACGACAACTCATCACGCTGTTCAAGTCGAAGACCCTGTGGGCGGCCGGGTGCTTTCTCGCCCTGGTGTACATCTCGCCGGGTTTCACCACGCCTCTGCTCTACATGCAGACCGACAAGCTGCACTTCACTCCGCCCTACATCGGACTGATGGAGACGATCGAGGGCGTGGCCGGCTTGATCGGCGCGGCGATCTATGGGGTCATCTGCCGGCGGTTCAATCTCCGCCAACTGCTGACCTCAGCGATCACCGTCAATGCGCTCGCCACGTTGCTCTATCTTGGCTACACGGGGAACACCGCGCCCTTCATCCACGCACTCAGTGGATTCGCGGTCGTATTGTCGGAGCTCTCGCTCATGGACCTGGCGGTCCGGTCGACGCCGCGCGGATGCGAGAGCCTCGGATTCTCACTTATGATGAGCGCGCGCAACCTGGCGCTCGGCGGCTCCGACGTCATCGGTTCGAAACTGGTAGATAGCTACGGGTGGCTCTTTCACCAGCTCGTGTGGCTGAATGCCGGAACGACGGCGCTGGTGCTCGTCTTCCTCCCGCTGCTGCCGAACGTCATCATGAGCCGCAAAGACGGCGACGTGATGCAAAGCCCGTCCGACTCGACGTCGAGCGTCGCGCCCGCGACGGCGGCTGCGAAGTGACCGTGCGTGTTTAGCGGGCGACGACGCGGCGCAGGCGCGCGAGGACCTTCTCGGCGTCGAGCGCCCGATCGTGCAATGAGAGCTCCTCCGGCGCGAGCACACGGAAGCGCACACGGCCGACGTGCCTCCGGGTGTGCTCGTTCCAGTTGAGATAGTGCTGCGCCCACATCGGGTCGTGCGCCTGGTCGCGTTCGATGGCGTCCGGGACGACGGCGTCGGGCGCGTAGACGGCGGGTTCCGCGATGTTGTCGCTACCCTCCAGCACTTCGAAATAGCGGAAGCCGTGTGCAGTGGTGATCTCGGCCGCGCGGTAGAGCGCAAACAGCGTTAGTCGCGGCTGCTCGTTCGGCCAACCGTTGCCGACGCGCACGATCCATGTCCGGACGCCAAGACGTTGGTCCGAGAAGCCGTGCATGCTGAATGGACGCCGCGGCGCATAGGCCGTGGCGCAACCGACCAGGAGGAGGCCTACGGCGGCGACGGAAAGCCGGCGGCGTGCGTCCGGTTTAGAGCAGCTCATCGACGATCCCTTCGGCGACCGTGCTGCGCGCCTGAGCCAGGTCCGCAGTCAGCACGGCCGCATCGTTGTCCGACCACTGACTGAAGTTCCGGCGCTGCCCGATGTATATGAGCTTTCGCTCGAACAGAGCGCGGCCGTCGTCAGCGCTTACCAGTCTGGCGCGAATGCGGATCATGAGTGTCAGCACCGGGTCGGCCTCCGTTGACAGCGACCTCCTCGCGAGCTGGATCTCCGAATACTCTTGTAGCGCCCCATGGCGAAGCCCCGGCGGACTCGAGTAGTTTTCGAGCTCGACCCGGCCGATCTCGAGCTCGAGCCGTGTCATCGCCCGCGCGCTGCCGTCCACAGTCTGAAGCGGCGGCCGGCCCGGCCGCGCGGACGCGACGACCTCGCGGGCGAGGATCTCGCGCGTGTCGAACGCAGCCAGCGCGCGCTCCATCGCTGCGACCCGTGGCGCCACCTCGCCGGGATCTGCTGCTTGGACCGCCCCCTTGATGGCGCCGATCGTCGCCGTGATGGGGGAGATGAAGACGCCGAGGAGCAGGCCGTACCCACTACCAAGCGCGGTAAGTACTGCTGTCGTCCCGCCGGCTACATTCATCGCTTCCCTGCCGGCCGCGCCTGCGCGCGACGGCGGGCCCGCGATCGTCGTGGCAGAAGACGGCGAGAGTGTCACGACGACGGCAACCGTACCGAGCGGCGTGCTCGCGGGAAACCGCGCGGCGTCGACGGCCCCGCTAGCGTGCGCGCACGCCGCGCACAATAGTGCCGCACCGAGGAGGGCGGATCCGCGCATCATCATGAGATCTGGCGCGAGACGATATCGTGTCATGGCCACACCGTAAGCGGGGAGCCGTCACCGCAGCGTCGCAAACAGAGGGCCTCAATCGCAGACTCGAGCGTGGGATACAGTGACGGGCACTACCCAAACACGGGAGCCAGCCGATGACGCTTGCGATGGGGTCGTATTTCTTCGTGATCGCGCTCGTTCTGGCGCATCTCGAGATCCAGATCGAGGGCCCGCACGGCTGGGCCGAGAAGCTGCCGACGTGGCGCTGGGACACCCCCGGCGTTCGCCGCTGGGTCGGCAAGCCGGTGACGGGATATCACGTCTGCCTCGTCACGTGCCTTCTGCTCTTGCTGCATGTCCCCCAGTTCTACGGCGCGTCTTGGGAACGCGAGGCCGACCTGCTTTCGATGTTCTTTTTCCTCACGGTGACCTGGGACTTTCTCTGGTTCGCGTGCAACCGTCATTACGGCGTGGGGCGATTTCGCAAGGGCCAGATCTGGTGGTTCCCGGCCTGGACGTTCGGCGTGCCTCGGCCTTACTTCATCTCAACCGTGCTGTCGCTCGGCGCCGCGCTGGCGCCGGCGCTCTGGACGGGCGCGTGGGCCGACCGTGCTCAGCGCTGGACATTCATCTTCGTCGAGTTGCTCATGCTGACGATCATCGTGACCGCGTTCACGCTCCGACCCCGGCGACGAACGTCGTCGCCGCAAGGCGCCGCGGGCCGCGTGAAGCTCAAGTCACAGTAGATGCAGCCAGCGTCGCAGCTTACGGACCGGGCCACCTGAGTTTGCGCGTGGCCCCGCGTCCTCATCGCTGAAGACGACTCCGGCACTCCGAGCTCCCGCGCTGGGCAGGAGGTCGGCGAGGCCGGCTTGCAGGGCCCGGGCGGCGTCACCGATGACATCGGCCAGCTCGGAGACGACTCCGTGAGGCGGCCCCGCACCCCAGTCCACGTAGCGGTAGGGGTGTACGAGGTGTGCAGCGTGGGCCACACGAGCGCACTCGGCGCAGAGACGCACCTGACACGTGTCGCAGAAGCTGACCGCGAGGTGATCTGGGTCGCGGGAGCACGTCATCGTCAGCACCGGAAGGTGCCGCTCGATGGATCGCACCGCGAGTTCCACGCCATCAGTCGCGCGCAGTCGCGCGGCGAGCTCACTCGCCCGCATTTTCATCTGAGGTCGCCGGCAGGCGTCGAAGGCGGCCGTGAGCGTCTCGACGTCGAGGCGGTGGATCGGGATTGGTTCTGGGCCGGCGCCTGCATCCGCGACGACCCGGCCCCAGAAGAACTGATCGCCGAAGAACGGCACGATCACCGTCGGCAGTCCGGCGCGGACGCCCGCCGCCGTCGTCCCCGCGCCCCCGTGATGACAGACGGCGCGGCAGCGCGGGAACAGCCAGTCGTGCGGGCAGTCACCGATCACGTAAACGTTCGCGGGGGGCGTAGCATCACCCAGATGCGCCCAGCCCTCAGACACGATGCCGCGCGCGCCTGCTTTCTCCAACGCCGCGAAGATAGTGCGCGTGAGCGCCTGCGGATCCCGGACCACGACGGATCCGAATCCGACGTAGATCGGCGGCTCGCCGGCGGCGAGGAAATCGAGCAGACCTCGAGGCGGCTCATACGCCGCAGCGGGCTCGTTCTCGATGAAATTCGCCAGCTCGATGTGCGGACCCCAGTCTTTAGGTTTTGGGACGAGACTCTCGGGCCACAGGTAAGTGACCGGGACCTCGTGGTCCTCGAGCAGCGCGGCGCCGTCGGGGAGCGCAAGGGGACGGAGGCCGAGGGTCTTCGTCCGGAAGTCGTTGACGAGATCGCCGATGCCTGCCCACACCATCAGGTCGACGACGTCATAGGAGAAGAAGTTCTCCACGGGGTGCTGGGTGCGAAGCTCGATGCGAGCGAACGGGTGCGGAAACGCCGCCGTGGCACTCCAGGGCATGGTGAAGATCATGTGCAGCGGAATGTGCAGCGCTTCGGCGCAGTGAATGTGTCCGTAGCTTGGCGGGTTCGCGACGATGAGGTCGGGCCGGAAGGGCGGCAGGTCGAGCCGCTCGGGATCGGCCTCCGTGCAGGCCCGCCACGTGGACGCCAGAATGTCAGCGATCATCGCGCGCTTCCGTGGCACGTCTTCCCAGATCTGCTCGAGCCGGGTCGGCACGATGCTGCCGCCGGTCCTGACGATGTACTCCATCAGATCGCGCGGATCGCCCGCGAGCGGATAAAACTCGAGCCCGGCGCCTTCGACCATGGGCCGGAACTGGCGGTGGGTCGCGATGCGCACGCGGTGCCGCTGCGCCAGCCGACGACCGATCGGAATGAACGGCTGGATGTCACCGCGGGAGCCGATGACCATGACGACGATGGAAAGCCTGGGAAGACGCGGAGGCTCCGCGGGCGCGCCGGGGACGGCGGCCAGTGCATCAGTACGCTCAGCCAGCCACGGCCGGACGTGCTCGAGGCAGCTCGCGGCGGGATCGAAGTCGAGCTGCAGGCCGTCGCCGATGCCTGCGGAGACGACCTTGAGGCTGCGCACAGCGGCCACGCGCAGCCGCCGGCTGTGCAGGCGGCGTCGCAGGAAGCCGGTGGCGACCACGTCCAAGAACCCGCGCATCTCGCGGTCACTCACGGATTTTCGTCATATGCGAGCCAGCCTCCGGCACCTTATATACCGCTTGGCGCTGCCGTTGTGATGCGCGAGGATTCTCCGGGGAAACGGAGGACGTCTTCTTTCGGCAAGAACGCGAAAAGCCAGGAGATCAGCGATGAGAATGCACCTTCCTCTTCTTCTTGTTGTCGTGGTGGCACTGTCCCCGCTTGACGGGTTCGCGGGGGAGACGCAGATCGGCGACGTCAAGGAGCTCGAGGGCAGCTGGCAAGGCTGGCTCACGAGGGAGCAGGGACGGGAGCGTGCACTGATGATCGTCATCGCGGACGGAAGCTACAGAGCTACGACCACGGCTGGCTCGTCGACCGAGGGCAAGTTCTACCTGCAGGACGGGAAGCTGCTCTATCGCTCGTCGCGAACGACGGGGACGGTGAGTCTTTCTGAAGACCAGGACAAGACGATGCTGACGATGACCCCGGGAGAGCCGACGTACGGAGCCGGCCGCGCCGAATACGAACGGGTCAAGTGAACCCTACCCCGGAACGCCCGACCTGAGGTCATGACGCCGATGGACTACACGTTTCTCGTCGACACCTACGCGAGCGAGCGGCTCAAGACCCTGTCGGTATGGGCGATGTTCACGGACGCTGATCTCGACATCCGGCCGCACCCGAACCTGGCGCGCGACCGCACCTTTCGCGAGCACATGGTTCATCAGTGCTTCAGCGAGGACAAATGGTTCACGGGCATGTTCGGCATTGACGTCGGCGCACCGCCGTTACCGGCCGAGGAGACCCGCCTGGCCTTCGTCCGACGCTACGACGAGGATTCGGCGAAGCGGCTCGACGAGCTCGGAAGGAAGG